>CAZAIM010000001.1:0-58396 GCA_964485215.1 uncultured Bacteroidaceae bacterium
TTTTCCTTATCCCACAAAATTCCATTGGGAAAGAGCAGAGATACTCTTGCGACGGAAAATATCATACACATTGCTTCTGTCGCAATACAGTTTGCGGGCAAACCAGGATATGGTGCGTTCCTGGTTCAGCAGCTCCTCTTTTATCAGGTTCCCAATGTGGATATCAAGCATAACACATAAAACAGACTACAACGGGTTACCTATGTTTACGGTTACCTATTATCAATGGGAAATATCTATGCAGCAACATTACAATAGGCACGAAAGCCAACAAGACCAATGATGATGCCAGGAACGACAATACTCCTTCACTTATTCCACCTATTGCAACACTCTCGACAATTTTACCCAACGGATGATATAAGTCTCTATGGAACTGAAGAATAACCATCGTTCCGATAGAAATGACTCCTATGGCCTTAGGCCTGACATTATCGAGCAATACGGATATTAAGAAGCACACAACAGTCCCCATTAATCCTAAGAAAAAGAACAGCAAAATGCTATTTCCGTATATGCCTTTGAACATTCTGACAGTGCCACTGAAATCACTCAATACGAATTGCATAAGAAGCAATATTCCAATACACAACAGGATACGGGATTTATATGTTTTGATCTTATTTACAAAGCCTGACAGTTTTTCCTCAAAATTGACTGAGATAATATACCCGAAAAAGAAGTATGGCAGAGCCAAGAACACATTGGTCACTCCCCAGGCCGGATGAAAATTATAGTATCCGCATATTAAGGATGCTGCTATGCCAAACATCGCCAGCAGTGTCAGTTGCTTCTTATTTTTTGTCAGTTGGAACAGCACCTTGATTACGAAAAGAGTATACACGAACCACAAGTTTTTTGCAGCAGGTGCATCCATAAATGTATGGAAACCACTTAAAACACCAATAGGAAATTTAAGTAATTCCGGGAAATCATTGTAATATTTGATAATGTGTGAAAAATCTTTTATCAAGCATAGTAAAAGATAGGGTATTATCAATGATATATAATTCTTCCTAAGAAATACAGAAAATGTCTCACTACGTTTAAAGAGGTAGCCGGACACAATAAAGAACAGCGGGACATTAAATGAATATATAAATGGGGAAAAGGTTTCGGGGAAAGCATGCCCCCAAATGATAAATAGCATACCTATGGCCTTCATCCAGTCCACCCAGTATTTGTGTCCATTCATAGCAACAGCGTTTTAGAGTTGCCATCAGCCCCCAACTGGCAATGTGTAAAAAAACAGAAAAAGCGTAGGAACTGTACTGTCACCCGTTCCACGCTTCGAGGCTCTGGTATGCCCATTACAGTCGGAACGAGCAACGCAGAGCCTACGCCATTATGTATAACGCACAAGGGGCAGCAATGTCCGGGACGCCCCGAATTGCCACCAAGTGCATAGATACACACCATAGACATCTATCGTTGCCTTGTCTTTGACTGTAATTGAAATTTACCAGATTCCGAAACGTCAAGAACAAAGCGTCAATAAACGCTTTCAATAAATATTACCCTCCACTCACCCGTAAACAGCCGGGCTCTGCAGAGGTTGATGCAAATATATCTGTTAAAAATAAATTATGCAACTTAGGAAGTGTTTAAATTTCCAATAAAGGTTTTCCTGATACCGAAAGTCGTCATTACGTTGTTTCTTATATTCAAAAATGGCTGTTTTCTTCTTTTTCTATAAAAATTTCAACGATACAAATCCAAACAGTTTATTACCTGACAAAATATTTCTTTATCGGAAATGGCTATCTCTTTTTTTTACCTATCTTCGCGAAGAGAAGTTCGGAAGCGGCTCAAGAAGCAGTTGAGTTTCCAAAAATCATTTATATTATGCGCATACTTATAAGCAACCCGACAATTGTCAACGAAGGTGAACGGTTCATAGGTTCAATAGTAGTGAACAACGGCAAGATAACAGAGATTCTGCGCGGCAATGAGCTGCCGCGTGCCTGTTGCGATGTAATAGTTGAAGCCAGCGGGCTATATCTTATCCCTGGAGTAATCGATGACCATGTGCACTTTCGCGAGCCGGGGCTCACAGAGAAGGCTACCATTGCCACTGAAAGCCGCGCGGCAGCTGCCGGCGGCGTAACCTCGTACATGGAGATGCCCAACACCAACCCACAGACAACGACCTTGAAGGCACTGAAGGAGAAATATGGCATTGCAGCAAGGGAGAGTGCGATAAACTACTCGTTCTACTTCGGAGCAACAAACAAGAACGTCACGACATTCTCAAAACTTAACAGGAAGAGAGTGTGCGGCATCAAGCTTTTTATGGGCTCAAGCACGGGAAATATGCTTGTCGACAAACTTAATGAACTCGAAGGGATATTCTCCGAGGCTGCCAGGATTGGCCTGCCGGTTGCGGTGCACTGCGAGGACAGCAATATCATAACACAGAATGCACAGCGTGCAATAAAGGAATGCGGCGACAACCCGGGAGTAGAATATCACCCTCTAATACGTAGCGAGGAGGCCTGTTACCAAAGCACAAGGAGTGCCGTGGAACTGGCAAGGAAATACGGCACACAACTTAACGTTATGCACATTAGCACTGCACGCGAACTTGAACTGTTCGGCAATGAGAAGGTGGAGGCGAAAAGAATAACTGCCGAGGCAACACCGGCACACCTGATATTCTGCGACAGCGACTACAGCCGCCTTGGGACAAGAATAAAATGCAACCCGGCCATAAAAAGTGTCAATGACCGCGAGGCACTACGCAAGGCTGTGACCGATGGAACGATAGACATAATCGGCACTGACCACGCACCGCATCTGCTGAAGGACAAGGTTGGCGGTGCCTTGAAGGCCGCATCGGGAATGCCAAGCATTCAGTTCTCGCTGCTTGCCATGCTAAGACTTGTCGACGAGAAAGTTTTCACTGTTGAAGAGCTTGTAGAAAAAATGTGCCATGCTCCTGCAAGAATATATTCTATACAAAAACGTGGGTTCATAAGAAAAGGGCATTTTGCCGACTTTGTGCTGCTGAACCCTCACAAGCCACACACCATCACAGGCAGCGACATCATAAGCAAATGCGGATGGAGCCCATTCGAAGGTGATACTTTCAACTGGAGCGTCGAGCAAACTTGGGTGAACGGCGAGTGTGTATACAAGGAGGGGACGGTAAACGAAGAGGTCCACGGCAAAGCATTGGCATTCAACAGATGAGAAGAGAGGTATTTCACTACAGGACAGAAGAGCTTATACCCTTTATCGACTGGAGCTACCTGCTCCATGCTTGGGGCGTGACAGCGTGCAAGGCGAAAGTGGCAAAAGATGAACTGCTGCGCGATGCAAGAAGAATATTAGACTGCGTAAAAGAATGCCACACCCACGCACTCTTTGCATTGTGCGAAGCGCACAGCGAGGATGACAACATCGTTGTTGAAGGGTTGAGGTTGCCGTTGCTCCGCCAACAGCATAGAGAAACCGGGAAGCCCAATATTTGCCTGAGCGATTTTGTTTCGCCAAAGAACGACTGCATAGGCCTTTTTGCCACCACAGTAGACCCCGAGTTCGGCAATGGATTCAAGAATGACGAGTATGCAAGCCTGCTTGCACAGACGCTAGCCGACCGTCTTGCTGAAGCCACAGCTACGGTTATGCACCGCAGAGTACGCACCGACAGCAGCCTTTGGGGATATGCAAAAGACGAGGAGCTTAGCGTCGAGGAGCTTAACAGGGAGATGTATCAAGGCGTACGCCCGGCTGTAGGCTACCCGTCGCTGCCCGACCAAAGTATCATATTCATCATTGACAAGCTGCTGAAGCTTAAAGAGATTGGAATAGAGTTGACACCCAACGGTGCTATGTACCCACACGCTTCGGTGTGCGGAATAATGCTGAAGCACCCTGCTGCACACTATTTTGCTGTTGGAAGAATAAGCGAAGAACAATTCTGTGATTATGTATCGAGACACACGCTAACGGCCGAAGAACTCAGAAGATTTCTCGCCAAGAACCTATGCGAATGAAGAAAAAATTGGCACTTATACAAAAAAGCACTATCTTTACAACACAAAACTAACAACAATATGCTTAGAAAAATCCTTCATCCACTGTATGTACTATACCAAGTAGTGTTCGCCTGGTGGACAGGCATACTGCTGACAGCATTGGCATCAATTGCAATCCTTGTCCTTGGCAATTGGCTAAAGATAAAGAATGGCGACTACTACCCGGCTGTAGTCTGGTGCAGGCTCATGTGTCTGGTGTTCCTCATACCGGTAAAGGTTGTCGACAGGAAGAAATATGTAGAAAAAAAGAAGAATTACATTTTCGTTGCCAACCATCAGGGAATGTTCGATGTGCTTGTAATGTATGGTTTCGTCATGAAGAATTTCAAATGGATAATGAAGGATTCTTTGCGTAAGGTTCCTCTGCTTGGCGTGGCTTGTGCAAAGACCGACCATATTTTTGTAAACCGTACTACACCGCAGAAGGATCTTCTGCGCAAATCGCTCAATGTGCTCAAGAGCGGCAAGTCCATGTCGATTTTTGCAGAGGGCACACGCTGTGATGACGGCAAGCTTGGAGAGTTCAAGAAGGGAGCCTTTGTAATTGCTAACATGTCACAGAAGAGCATAATCCCTGTGTCGATACAAGGTTCTTACGAAATTCTGCCCAAAGGCTGCTATTGCCTTCATTGGTCGCCGGTAACGCTTACTTTCCACGCACCGGTCGAATGCAAGGGACGTGACAGCGAGAACGTTGAATACATGATGAACGAGACACGCTCGGCAATAGCCAAGACACTCGGAGAGGAATAAACGGCCGCTTTTCGGAAGCCGGCATTGGATACAATTTAGGAACCGCTACTATTGCCTTCGGCATCCAAAGAGATGATTGAGCGGACTTCGTGGCTCTCTTTGAAAACGTCGGGAGCCTCATCAACAAGTTTCCTTACGTTCTCATCGGACATCGGATAACGCATATGCCCGAACCATTGCCTGAATGCCAATGGCCCCAGCACATCGCAATAATGGGTGCGGATGAATGCACATACATATCTGCGCATCTCCTCATCAACACTGCGCAACTGTTTCTCGGCCTGCTCTTTGGCTGTTGCAGGAACAGAACCGTCCATTATCAGCCGCGCCTCCATACGCGATATTTCTGAGACTGCAATACTATATTCATCCACCTCGTCGATATAAGCGTACAAGGCTTCATTCAATTCGGTACCATTAGCCCGCACCGTCTCGTCGCCGACCACAATGCTGACGGTGCCGTTCTCCAGAACCAAAGGCATCAAGAAAGTCTCATTCAGATAAAGTGCCGCTAAAGATGGCTTCTCGATGGCTCCGTTAAACTCGAATTCGCAGTCCCTTATCTCGGTAAAGCCTGCTTCGGAGAGCGAGTCGCCCGAATAGTGTTTAAGATATATTGTATCACCATTGAAACAGTTGCCGCTTATTACACCCTCAACAGTATACCCGTTATTGCCACAAGAGACTATGGCAAGGAGATAGAATATCACAGAGCCTGCAATAAGTTTTCTAATCATAGATGTAGCTTTGTTATGGTGTTTTCTTTCAGCGCAAAGATACGACAGTCGGGCAAAGTAATTGAACAATATTCCTTATTAAATATTAAAAAACAGGCAGTAGTTGATTATAAAAAGCAAAAAAATGCAATCGAATGTCAAAAAAGAGAATGCTTTTCAGAGAAGCGGCACATTTTTAATGTATCTTCGCAAGCGATAAGAAATATTCACAACTAAATAGATAATTATGAAGAAATTATTCATTACACTGCTTATGGCAGTATTTGCTACCCCGCAGCTTATAGCCGATGAGGGTATGTGGCTGTTGCAGCTTATGCGCCAGCAGAATCTTGAAGACCAAATGCGCAAACAAGGACTTGAGATGCCTGTAGACGGCATATACTCGCCCGATGCCCCATCGCTGAAAGATGCTATCGGAATTTTCGGCGGAGGATGTACCGGCGAAGTCGTTTCGCCGAATGGCCTTGTACTGACAAACCACCACTGTGGTTTCAGTTTCATACAGCAGCTGAGTACAGTTGAGCACAACTACCTGCACAACGGCTTCTGGAGCCAGAGCTACGAAGAAGAGCTTCCCTGCAATGACATTGCCTTTACATTCGTTGTCAGCATAAAGGATGTAACCGATGAGGTCAACAACCGTGTAGCAAATGGCGAACTGACCGTCGAGCAGTCGTTCGACCGTCAGGCACTTGGCAAGATTGGCAAGGAACTGTTTGCAGCCGATGAGATTGAAGGCAAAGAGTATATGTATCCACAACTGCTCCCCTATTTCGAGGGCAACAGATACTACCTTGTATATTACAAGAAATATACCGATGTGCGCCTTGTAGCCACACCTCCTAACTCAATCGGAAAGTTCGGAGGCGAGACCGACAACTGGATGTGGCCACGCCACACCGGCGATTTCTCAGTGTTCCGCATCTATGGCGACAAGAATGGCAACCCGGCCGCTTACAGCAAAGAGAATGTACCCTTGAGCACTCCCAAGTATCTGAACATATCGCTTGCAGGCTTCGAGAATGGCGATTTCGCCATGATTATGGGATTCCCCGGCAGCACATCGCGCTACCTGACAGGCGACGAGGTTAAGCAGAGAATGTTCCAGGAGAACGAACCACGCATTGCAATGCGCGACGTTACATTGAAAATCATACGCGAGGAGATGGAAAAGAGCGAGGACATCGCCATACGCTATGCAAACAAGCAGGCACGCATAAGCAACTACTGGAAGAACTCAATAGGTATGAATAAGGCTATTGTAGACAACAAGGTCATTGAGACCAAGCTTGCCGAGGAAGCCGAATTCAAAGCCTGGGCCGAAAGGAACGGCAAGAGTGAGTATGCAGGCGTTGTTGAGAAAATCAACGCTTGCGTAGAGGAGATGAACCGCACACAGTACCTCTCAACCCTAACGGTAGAGCTGATAATGAATGTTGAGTTCATCTACCGCAATCTCACAATGGAGAACAAGAGCATCCTTGAAAAGCCAGAAAAACTCGAAGAGACAATGAATGCTATATACGACTGGCTGCACGAGCGCGACTATGTACATGAAATAGACCGCCGCATAGCCAAGGAAGTTCTGCCACTATATTTCAAGCTCACATTGTCCGAAGAACGCGACGAATACCTCAACGAGGTCTATGCGAAGTATAAAGGAAACCTCGAAAAGTACATCGACTATGTGTACGACAACTCAATTCTTGCAAATGAAGAAAACCTCAAGAAGTTCCTGAAGAAGCCTTCGTTGAAGAAGTTCGAAAAGGACCCGGCTATGCTTCTACGCACAGCTGTATTCAAGTCGTACCGCGAGCTTATGGCAAAGAACCAGGAATTTGCAAAGGTTATGAACCCGCTGCACAAGACATACATCGGTGGCATTATGGAGAAGGCCGACGGTGCACCTGTATACCCAGACGCAAACTTCACAATGCGAATGACATACGGCAATGTAAAGCCATACCAGCCTAAGGATGGTGTCACATACGACTACTTCACAACCCTAAAGGGAGTAATGGAGAAGGAAGACCCCAACAACAGTGAGTTTATTGTGCCGGCACGCCTCAAGGAACTTTACGAAGCTAAGGACTATGGCCAGTATGCAATGGCAAACGGCGACATGCCTGTTGCATTCCTTACTACAAACGACATAACCGGTGGCAACAGCGGCAGTGGTGTTCTCAACTCAAAGGGCGAGCTGATAGGCCTTGCATTCGACGGAAACTGGGAGTCTCTAAGTGGAGACATCAACTTTGACGACAACCTGCAGCGTTGCATCAATGTCGACATACGTTATGTTCTCTTCGTTATCGACAAACTCGGAAACTGCAAGAGAATCATTGATGAAATGAATATCGTAAAGTAATTCAAATACAAGCATTTTTTTGAGCAGGTCGAGATATTTGTCTCGACCTGTTTTTGTTTTAGCAGAGTGCGGACAACGCGACAGCCCTAAAGAAGTTGCAGATTTCTACGGATGGAACGTTACAGAAGAAAGAGAGAAGAATGCCCAAAGATAATCGTAGCAAAACGGTTCACTGTAAGCAATGAAGCAATCGCTGCATCTTTGGCCACGCAATCCACCGGTATACGAGTGAGATTAAATAGCAAGTGAGGCAAAATTTTGCCTCACTTGCTATTAATTGTTTCAAGAAAATTCTATCACTCAAATTCTTGAACCGGAAGATTTCCTTTTACCTGACCAGCACCTTCTTGCCATTTACAATATACATGCCTGCCGGTACACTGATGCGTGTAGTACCCTCTTTGAGAGACAGTTTTCGTACCAGACGGCCATCAACGCCATAGACTGCAAGTTCCATTTCGTCAAGCGACGTAACAGTAATGCACTCGCCGCCCTTGACTGTGTATGACTCAAGACCGTTCCCTACAGAAGTAGAATAGGTAAAAGAGGCCGAAGCATCGGCAATACGCTGCTCTTCATAGCCGGCATTGACAGCATAGATATTGCTCAGAGCAAGCACACGAGCATTCTCCTCCACCAAATAAGAAGCACTTAGAACCAAGTTGACAACAGTTTCATCAGCAGTATTGAGTTCGCTGTTATCCTCGGAGTAGAGAACTACTCTATAGTTGTTCATATCCTTCTGGGCATATGTCATTTTGCACGATGCAAGGTTCTCGCCCATCGTTATATCATATACCTCCACTCCATCGGGGACATTAATATCGAACTGAAGTGCTGAATATCCTTCGACTCCTGAAATTGCCAAAGGAACGCCCTCTTCTGTACCAACCTCAAGTTTAAAGTCATTTGCCGACAGAATAGCATCGGCAACAGGAGTACGGTACCAATACATTGACGATGGCGCATCGTTCCCAAGTATAAGTTCGGCAGTCGAGGCCGCATCGGCAAGTTCAATCTTTCCATTGGTATCAACATCGGCCTTTCCTGCACGGAATGCACCATTGTCAACACCATTAAGGTAGGCTACAATAAGTGCTACGTCGTGTACAGTAACAACATCGTTGCTGTTCACATCGCCAACGACTGCATGCAGTATATCATCGATGTCATATTCGGTCAAGTTATTGAATATATGGTTCTTACGAGTTTCGAGCCACTGTTTTGCACGGTCTCTGTCACTTTCGCCAAAACCACAAGAACTGCCCCAAATGACAGCATTGCTGCTGAACGAATTCTTGGCAAAACTGTAATAGCTGTCGATATAATCCTCAAGTTCCTCCATGCAATTGTTCTCAAGAAACTCTTTCCACACTCTATAATAGTGTTTCCTGAATGTTTCGTTACTTGTTATATCTTCCCAGAAACCACTTGCAGCCATGTTGATATTGATATTGCTTACTGTCGCATCGGAATAGCAATAAGAAGAGGTTGTCTCATATCCATACCCCCAGTCAAAATCCCATATCGGGCCGAATGTAAGCTTGCCCTCCGGATCACTTTCATTCTTGTAGAGGAATGTACTCTTCGGGTGGTTCAGTTCCTGATTCAAAGACAGGTCGTTGGCAAGGTAGAAGCGTGCAAGCGCATCCACATCGAGCACTGTTTCAATGTCACCGCCATTAAACAGTACATTAGACATCTCTTTTACATCGTCGAGCATTGCTGTACGGCGTGCGGTTGCAACATCGGTTGTATAATCATTCAGGTCGGGCTCATTTATCTTTACCGGAAGATTATATACACCTGTACGGTATATCGGTTCATCGGTGCTGCCGTATGTATCCAGTTCTAGGACATATCCGAGTGCCTCGTCTATATCTACACTGTTGTTTGCCATTCCTATCTTTTCGGTAAACATATAGTTACCCTTGTATTCCCCGTTTATATAAAGATCGACAGGGATTATATGGTTGGTATAATGCGCTCCGGCCATCTGACCCATCTTCATGGATATTGCATTGGCCATAAGCGAGCCTCTCTGGGCATTCGCAAGCAGCACCCAGCTCTTGCCCTTTGTCAGGCCGAACGGCTTCACCTTCTCGGCAAACTTCAGGCGGTATGGTTTCTTGGTGTAGCTCCATGAAGAGTTTCCGCGACCCTTTATCTGCACCGAATCCTCGAAGTTCTCATACACACCATAACCTGTTATACGGAAGTTTGCATTAAGGTAATAATCCTTGCTTGTCACCGACATCCCTCCGTCAATGTCAATATCTATTCGAGGCACCGATATTGCATTGTCAGTAAGCCACTCTACGTTTATATTATACTCACGCCCGAAAGGCCTGTAACGGTTCTCATATTTTGCATCCTGTATTTTTACAGGCTCCTCAGACGTACCTTCAAGAACCTTATAGACACGCAACTCCGAAAGTGCCATATGATTCTTTGAATACTCACCTCTTGTCTGCAATATCCTTATTCTTGAATAACTGCCGCCAAGAGATATTGTCGGTGAGGTATATTCCTGACCGGCACCGCCTGTAGGCATATTATCAACAGTGTAATCGAGTGTACGCACTAGTGTCCACATATTGCCGTCATTGCTTGCGTATATCTCCCAGACAAGAGGGTTGTAACGAGATTCCGGCCTGCACTTGTAGTATAGCTGTATGTTCTCCAATGATTCCGGCAGGAGAATATTTATATAGGGGTTCACATTAAGCGTAGCATTGTTTGCACTACCCCATGTAGAATGGAAAATCGTTGACGGATTGCCGTCAAGCAAGTTCTCCAGTCCTTCGTTGGACTGTTGCGAAGGCTTGTTGGTAGAGAGCATATCTGCAGTGAGCTTAACCTCCACAGTATCACCATCAGCAACAGGTGTTGTCCATATCTCGTCCTGAACCTTTACACGTTCAATGGTGTTATATCCCGGATATGTCACCTTGTATGTCACCTTGTCGGCAAAGCTCTGACGTGTAACCTTGCTCTCCTGCAATACAGTATCAACAAATGCCACAGCCTTGTCGTCACTGAGCTGAAAGCTTGCAGTAAGCCACTTGCCTATTGCGTTAAGGCTGAAATACATCTCGCCTGACACCGCTTCGGCAATAGCATCGACATTCAGATTCGGGTTATACTTGTTGTTGAACTTGAACGATGTCATTGTGGGCAACTGTGGTGCTACAGCCGAACAGCTGTCATACTCTTCCTGAGTATAGTACATCGTATCTCCATCCTTTATGGGGAAGCAGAGCTTTCCGTTCTCTTCATAATAATTGCCGTCGAGTGCAGCCAAGGCGTACGCATCTACGCCGCCATTCGCAAGATACACATAAACAGCCTCACCTTCGCCAAACTGTTCATTGTCATCCTCGCCTGAACCATCTCCCCCACTGTTGCCGCCTGAACCCACAACCTTTGTCGATTCAAACTGAGCTATCTCATTCTCAATCTGAACAAAGACAGCCTCATACTGTTCTGCGGTATATATGCCGGCAGCATTCTTCGCTGCTGCTATTGTCGAGACTATACCTTCGAGTATGGACCTTGAGCTTTCGGGATAGGTACCTTCAACATACGGGTAGCTGCTATATGTAGCTGTTGACTGCAGTTCTGCCACACGACGCTCATACTTCTTCAGGCCGACAGCCATATATTCGGAGAGTGCAACCAGAAGTGTCGATTTAGCCGTCTCAATCTCCGAAAGGTTCTTTACGATGCCGATTGTGTTCGCGGCACTTGATATGGCAGAACGCAAGGCTTCATCCTCCCCTGCACAGTCACCGTCAAAGTTGCCGTATTCGGACAATGCGGCATTTGCATTATCTATGACAGGCTGCAATGTATTTGTTGCTTGTTGAAAGAGAGAGAGCATCAAGGACTCGACTGTAGAATCGTCAAGCAAAGCCTTGTATATATCCCAGCCAAAAGCTATCGGCAAGGAATAGCCTTGTGTGTAATCCCCGTTCTCAAGAGCAGTCTTGTGCTCAAGGTCAAATGTCTTCATCTTGGAATCAACTCCGTCACGCATTTCTGCACCGACATAGAGCGTAAGTTCTCCCGAAGAGTTCACTCCATCGTACTGCAACCCGAACTTGCCGTCACCCACTGCCGTAATCTTTACATAAGCAGCCTTGCTCAGATATGTCGTACTGTATTGCCAACCGTTCAAGCCATTATAGGCACTGGCTGAATTGGCAAGATACTTTCCTGCCATAGGCCAATAGATTATATAGTGTTCATCATCAACAGGAACAAGTTGCATCACATTCTCAACCGAAGCCTCAACATCACCTTCCTCGGCATAGCGCATATACAGAGAGCCACTGCCTGTATAGGTTGTTCCATTGGATGCTGTAAAGAATTTCACAGCATTGCCCTTCAATACAAACAGCTGCTTCTCTGCAGCAAGTTCCTGCACTGCTGTCACAGCATCGCCAAGCTTGAATTCATCGCCAACCGAAACCGGCACATAGTCTGTTCCCAGAGTTATTCCGACCTCCGTCGGGGAATTCTTTGGCTCGCCAAGACGCGTTGCCCACTGCAATGAAAAAGAAGAGACACTTTCCGCAAGGTCCAGTTCTATGTAGTGATAATCGGTTACAGGCCAATTGCCATACCACATCGAGTGGAAATATGTCTTGTAATCATTGTCGCTCAATGCAGGCAAGCCACCTCCATCCTCGAAATAGGCTAAGGAATTGTGGTCGGCATTTGACGAGGCACTGTAAGAGACCTCATTCCCGTTTGCATCAAGCACCTTCAGTTCCGACAGGACAAAACAATAGTTGTTGCCATTGGGCTGCTCGCCCGATACAGTTCCGGTAACCGTAATGCGCACCTTGTTTGTTGATACTCCGGGAGAAAGTTGCGGCGAGTTGTATAAATAATACGATTCGCCCCAATATGCCTCCTCACCTGGCAGGCCATTGGCCGTGGTTAATGTAAAAGACCATTCCTGAGCATAGCTGCCCAGCATTACTGACAAAGTCAGAACCACAGTAGATAGAAACCTTTTCATAATGCTGTCTATTGTATTTTTATTATAATCGGTCAACAGATAATATTATCTTCGATAATACCCCAATTTGCAAAGAAACAGAATTTTACAATATTCTCAAAAAAAATATTTATTTTTTATGGCACATAGATTAAAAAACCATCAACTATTACACAAATACAGAGCAATGCGAAGATTGTTTCGCATTGCTCTGTATTTGTGTGTATGGAACTGAGATAATCTACTGTTGTGAAACAGTATTCTTGTCTACTACTTCTCCCTGTTCACCACTTCCTTCATTTTCCACACGGACCGGATTCCCTTCATCAAGAGTTCCATCCGCAGCTTCATCATCTCTTTCTTCGGAAGCATCAGCATCGTTTTCTTGTGTTACGCTAAGATTCTCTTCTTCCTCACCGCCGGCAGATGTGGGAATTTCGGGATTCTGTATCGAGGTGACATCATTCCCGGGTTCTGCAGTTGCATCTGCACCGTCGCCTTCATCAGAATTTCTTTCCAGCTGCTTGTCTTTGGCCGATGTTCCGTCTTGCAATTCCTTCTCTACCACAGGTTTTGTATCCTCGGGAACCTTAACATCCTGTTCGGAAACCGATGACGGTTCATTCGATGGCGCAACTGTAACCGTTGCTTTGTCCGTATTGGCCAAGAGGAAATATGCGCCAATGGAAAGAGCAACAAGAAACATTGCTGCCGGCAAGATGAAAATCTTAGGAATACCCCGTTTTTTAACGGGAGACTCTACTGGGATGGAATATTCGGGCAATTCGGCCGATTTTGGTATCTCCGGAACGACCGGTATCGCACCTTTGACATCAAGGACGTGGATTAGATAAGCTGTGTGGTTGTCACGTGCCTCTACAGTATTCTCCTTGATAATACGCATCTTTTCTTCATCACTGAACGAATTATCGAGAATAACGTTAGCAAGATGACGGCTCTCCATAACCTCGTTGACACCATCACTGCACATGAAGAAATAGTCGCCCGGACGTATGTCGGTAATCTCCTTTATGTCGGCACGGCTACGATATTCGTTGTTGGGCTGCATGCAGCGTGTAATTACATTCTTCTGCCCGAATGTCTTTGCAGTCTCCTCTGTAAGTTCCCCAATCTTTATCAAGTCGTTCACAAGTGAATGGTCGCGTGTCTCGAACAGAATGCCGAGTGACGGGCGCAGATGATAAACCCTGCTGTCGCCCATATGTGCTACCAAGCAGCCCCCGACATGGAAATTTGCGAATGTCATCGTTGTACCCATCTTCTTTGCAGCATGGGTGTCACGTGCATCGAGCGCGTCATACGCCGCAGCCAGAGCATTACGCAACTGTTCGGGGGTAAAGAGTGTGTCGGCCGGACAGTTGGCTTTCACATAACCGCCCATCGCATTGCACACAGCCTGACTGGCCACCTCACCGGAGTCGTGTCCGCCCATACCGTCACACAGGACAAAGCAGCGGTCGTTGTCGGTTGCCTGCCCGGGAGCAGGGTACATATAATCTTCCTGATTGCTGCGATGCCCCAGTTCGTGCATCGACAGGACTTTCAACTTGTACTCCATAATCTATTTATGTTTTGAAGCAGTTACAAAAATATTCTTACCGAACTATGACATACAACACTTCCCCTTACACAAGGAAGCCGGTGCATCATAGTCACTGTTTCTCTATATCAATATGAAACTTGCTGCCGGCCAAGGCAATGGTATCGCCGGGGCCTACAACTATTATATCATCACCGACAACCTCTTCGCCATTGACCGATGTCGGATATTTGTTCTTTGCATTCGATATGCTGCAACGCACATTCCCGCCAGCAGTCAGCATAACTGTTATGTATGAATGCATGCGGCTGATACTACGATCCGAAGTCTCTAATTTTATATCGGCAGTACATGTGCTGGCATTTCTGCCTACACTGTTTGCACCAACAGAAAGCTTATATCTGCGCCCGGTAGCATCGTCCACCAGATAGACTTCGCCCTGACTGCCACTACCGGGCAGGACGGTTCTTTTCTCCTCTACCGATGAGCCTACCTGTTCATATTCGCGGAACATCGCATTCTTTCCACAACTGGAACAGGTAATTCTTTTGCTCTCGATATTCGGTATCATCATAAGCAGAAGCTGCTTACCGCAATGAGGGCATCTCAAGCGGATTGTCTTTATCATATTCATACCTTTACCATTTCATTATTGTCATCTTGTCGGAGAAACTGCCCCACATTACCGGGTGTTGTTTCTCTTTGGAGGCCGACCGTACGCCGTTGCTGACAAAGTCATAAAGTTCCTTGGCCGTTATTCTACGATTCCTGTCCTCATCGGCCCCTCCTCTTAACCCACGCTCAAGAAAAGCTGTAAAAAGCCCATTCTTCATGCTTGGGATTTCCATAGAAGATTCGTTACCGCGCGAAGAGAGGAAAAACACCACGTTATTCTGCTTGCCACTGCCCGATGAGCCACTGTTCACACGCAGCCCTCCCGAACAGCAGGCATCGGCAAACACCAGTTTGTTGACGTTCCTGAACTGAGAGAAGAGCCTGCGTACCTCCTTGAATGCAAAGACACCATCGTACATACAGAAACCGGATTGTACTCCGTGCCCTGCAAAAAACAGTATGATATTGTCATCCTTCCTTGCCTTGGAGAAAAGCCTGCTCATGCTTTTCTTTACTTCGGCCACTGTAGCGTTGCTGTTAAGCAGGCATATATATTCGGCATCGTTGTTCTTCCGGCACAGTTCCGCCATTGTTCTGGCATCGTTCACGGGCAGCCTAAGGTCGGAAGCAGTCCCGGGATAATCGGATATGCCTACCGCAACCAGATATGTCTTCTGTGCGAACAGAAGCTGTACAGACAGAAGCAAAAACAGCAACAGCGAGAAACGTCTCTTCATACCGCTATATTAACACATTGACACATCGGCATCGTTCATGTAGTCGGGAAGGTCGTTCGATGAGAGCAAATCATTGTCAATATCCATCATCTGTGCAGCCATATCATCAACAGAGAAGCCAGCCTCCGAAACATCAAGTATCTCAAATTCATCTATGCTGCCATTGTGGTCAAGGTCGGAAACAGCTACATCAAAGAGACCGTCATGGTCGGCATCGATATACAGGATATTCTCTCCCTCAACCTCTACCGCGCCTATATACATATCCTGCCCCTCAACATTTTCCTCTATTACACCAAGGATGCGCACCTCATCGTCGGAGTCATCGACGATAGCCACAACCGGTTCACCTTCATCCGCAACAATCTCCTGCCCGGCCTGCACATCGGTTTCCTGTAAAGATTGAGAAAATTCATTCTTCTCCTCGGCCGACATTGCATCCCATTCCTCTTTGTAATAGGTATTGTAAAGATTGCCCTTCCATTCAAATACACCACCAGCACCTACCTCGGCACGGGCAGCCGCAAAAGCCTCGGAAAAAGACATATCGTCATTTACTGACGATGCAATCTGAATAGCTTCGGCATCCTCAGCCTTCGCAGAAAGGATTTCGCCTACACCGCCAGCTGCATTGCCGCTCTCTTCTACATCATCTATCGACGGTTCAACAACACCTTTGGGTGCATCGTCATCGGCAAAAATTCTAGTACCTGCATATGCTCCGGCCGCACCCATGGCCAAACCGCCAACGGCACCTATCACAACACCGGCCGCAGTACCACCAGAACCGGAAGGGGCTGAATTGTGGGGTTCTGCCGAAGGCTTTTGTACCGCATTACCTGGACGCTGTGATGCGCCGCATGTGTCATCATTCGCATATCCGGTATCACCATCATAACCGGCAATAACAGTTCTATCTTCTGTACTCATAATATTTATTTTTTGGTTTTACATCTATTGCAAAGTTAACACCGGAGAACAACCGAACAAAATCTTTCGCCCGTTTTTGTACCAACATCTGCCGAAAATGTACGAACCGCCTTCGTTTGATGAAGAACCGCAAAAAACGCGCCTATGCTTTGTATTTGGAATGACAGAAAGGACACTCGCCTGCTTTTAGCAGATTCTCATATTCGCCATTCAGTGTGCGGCCACACTGAGGATTGGGACATACATACTTCTGACGGAACTCCTTGTCTAGTTCTGCGGCCTTTATAGGATTCTTGCTGGCAGCTACAAAACCTACATATCCGAAATAACACGAAAGCAGCAACGAGCATACGGATGGAATCACTCTTAACTCACCTGGCAATATGCCGGTAAAGCCCAACACGCCGGCCAATGCCATAAATACAGGCATAAGACCTCTCATTGCGTTCTGCTTCCTCTCGCTTATCTGCATATTTAGTTTGGCAGCTCTGTAATCATCTATGACTCTCTTCAGATGCCCAATTGAGAATGTCTCCTTCATCCCCATCTTCTTCAGGAGTTCAGCCAACTCAAGACGATAGCGGTTCGCGCCAAGTTCTATCACTGTCTTGTCATCCAGCTCGAATTTCTTCTTTATCACATTGCTACCATTGAGAAACGTAAAGTTCTCCTGCTTGAGGTTTGTCAGTATCTTGTTTCCGTTGTCATCAATCTCGAGTTTGCAATGCTGTCTGCTGACTCCGCAATCAACCGAATTCGGACTGCCCGAAAGCATCTCCTTGCCATCAAGCACTATTTTCAGCCTGCCACTTGCCGAATCGCGGCCAAATATTATCTCCATAATCAGAAACTGTTTAAAATTCCTTATCTAAATAAATACATAAAAGCTGAATAAATATATACCCCGTTTTGTACAGACAAACAGAAAATAGATTTCAAACAGCCCGCTATCTTTGTTTATTAATTTCCGCCAATAAGTTTTTCATATTCGTGAGTGCAGGTCTCGAAATCTCCAACTGATATGCAAAGGTCGAGAAGTCACTCAAAACCAGACGCTGCTTCACCGGGTTTATCATATAAAGGAAGTTCCTGTTAATGATATAGCGTCGGCCAACCCTCATAAAGATAGCGGCCTTGTCATTAAGCCTGCCGGCAAGTAGTTTCTCAACATTTCCTAAACTGATGCATAGCGAGGGCTTTAGTCTATTCACAGTTACCATATGTGTATAGTTCCCGTCCGATTCAAAATAGACAATATTCTGAATCTTGACCCGCAACATTTCATCACGTGAATTGAATAACAGATAATCCCCTTCCATCAGTTATAGAAACTGTTCAAATATTTAATAAATGATTCTTGGAAACTGTTTAAATTTATAACCTTGCCTTGCCGACATCGGTTGCACTCATGATAAAACACTCACGCAAAGAAATTTAAACAACTTCTTATATTTTTTTGCAAATTTTACAAAAAAGTTTGACTATCGCAAATTGAACAACAACAAAATGATGACATGGCTCCAAATTCAAAATTAGGCACAAACAGGAAAAGTTGTTAAAGAAAAACAAAAAATGGTTCTACAGGTATTCGTAGAACCATTTTTTGTTGTCGGGATGACTGGATTCGAACCAGCGACCACACGCCCCCCAGACGCGTACTCTAACCGGGCTGAGCTACATCCCGCTCCATTTTTATCCATTTGCGAGTGCAAAGGTATACAAAATTCAGCAATATGCAATGCTTTTCCCGAAATATTTTCCATTTGAGGCAATAATGTTCAAGAAAAATCACCTCTTTTCTTTTTCACTCTCTGACTGAACGCACCTCGTGCAGCACTCGCAGCCAGTTTCCTCCCCAAATTTTCTCAATGTCGGCATCGCCGTATCCGGAACGGAGCAGTTCACGCGTTACATTACGCAACTGAGCTGCGCTTGAGCACCCGGCAACAGCACCGTCACCATCAAAGTCAGTCCCTATACCGACATGGTCTATTCCGGCAACAGATATGGCATGTTGCAGGTGTTTAATAAAATCGGCAAGCGAAGCCACACCATTTTCACACAAGAAGCCGCTATACATTGTCACCTGAACAACACCGCCCTTGTCTGCCAACGCCGCTATCTGCTCATCGGTGAGGTTACGTGGATGATTGCATAAGGCACGACAGGAAGAATGCGAGCATACTACAGGCACAGTGCTTTCCTCAAGCACCTGCCAGAATGTGCTTTCAGCAGCATGCGACAGGTCTATAGCCATTCCCACCCTGTTCATCTCGGCTACTACAGCTTTGCCAAAACTGCTTAGACCGCCGTGTTCACCGTTTCCGCGAGCTGAATCACAAATATCATTGTCACCGTTATGACAAAGTGTCATATAAATTACCCCTTCATTGAAAAAGCGTTCTATATTGCCAATATCACGTCCGATGGCATAGCCGTTTTCAATGCCGCGCATAATGACACGCCGTCCGGTCTTTTTGTATTGCCATAACATCGCAGGGGCACTACACAAGGCAACCGTGCCGGGATTTGCGTTCACACGGGCCGCAATGCCTGCCAACAGTTCATCGGCAAGCCTCGTAGCCTGTTTCAACGCCTCTTCATCGCGTTCTCCTTGAGGTATGTAGGCAACCATCGTTGCAACATCGAGCGCACCCTCTTTCATCTTGTGAAGGTCAACAAGTGCATCGTAGCTGCGTTTCTCGAGCTGATAGCCGTTAGCGAAAAGCATCGGTGTATCGCAGTGGGAATCGACGGTGAGCATTCCACGGTGCAATTCCTTTGCCTTGCGATAGAGGCTCGCTTCTTCTACAAGCCAGCCGAAGAGAGGCATCATACACCTGTCGCCGTTCATTATGAATGATTCGGGATGCCACTGCACCCCTATTATAGAACGGCCATCGACAGCTTCGATGCCTTCAATCACTCCATCTGTCGCACGCGCACATACTTCAAAGCCGTTTGGAACAAGGTTTACCGATTGATGATGAAAGGTATTCACAGCCAATCTGTCGGTTGCAAACAGAGAAGAGAGCTTGCTACCCTCGACAAGAACAACATCATGCGTTGCAACACCCCTTTCTACAGGCTCCTGGTCGTGGTTCAGCAGTTCGCCGCCTATGGCTGCATAAAGATCCTGATGCACACTGCCGCCCATAGCCATAGCCAAGGTCTGTATTCCGCGGCATATTCCAAGTATTGGCAGCGCGCGGTCGTCGGCCAGAAGAGCCAGCAGCAACTCCTGTTCATCGCGTTTTGGGTTTATGGTATGAAGCAAAGAGTAATCGGGCTGCTCACCTGCATAGCGTGGGTCTATGTCGGCACCTCCGGTCAGGAGCAAGGCATCGATATGTTCCAGTGTCTCGAACAGAGCGTCTCTGTCGGCGTACGGAGGTATTATAACGGGAGTGCCGCCGGCCTGAAGCACCGAAAGGTAATAGGCCTCGGCGACAGCAGCATTGCCATCGCGGAAGTTTGCGGTTATGCCAATGACAGGGCGGCTGCTGTAGGCCGGGAAACGCCCGTGCAGTGCATCATACTCTGCCTTTATGTCGTATTTATCGGTAGACATTGAATTGTAACGTTTAATGAATACAAAATGCCGGGCCTGAGCCCGGCATCACCTGTCAAGCAGAAATCATTCAAGCGGCATATTCCGTTTGATACTATGGGCAAGCACAATCATCGTTTCGGTGCTCACCACACCTGGAATCTCCTGTACCCTGCCATTGAGCAACTGCATAAGATGCTCATTGTCGTGCGAATACATTTTCGCAAGGATAGAATACGGACCGGTTGTATAACAGCACTCAACCACTTCGGGTATTTCATATAGACGCTCAACAACCTCCTTGTACATTGAACCGCGCTCGAGACGTATTCCTATGTATGTACAGGTCTTATAGCCAAGACGGCGCAGATCAATCTCGTAGCACGAACCGGATATTATGCCCATATCGATAAGATGCTGCACACGCAAGTGGATTGCAGCACGCGAGACACCACAGAGCTCTGCCACATTACGGAATGGGATGCGGGCATCCTTGGAAATTATGCCCAGTATTTTCAGGTCAAGCGCATCGACCTTACATTCTACATTTTTCATTTTTGGTCAGTTATATTGTTCTTTATCATTTATCGAGTATCTTCACTATCTCAAGTTCATATACGAGTGCACTGTAAGGAGGTATATTACCGCCTCCGCCTGCGCCATAGGCAAGTTGCCAAGGAATATAAGCCACACAGGATGTACCTTCGGGAAGCGTGGTCAGCACCTCGGACAGGCCGGCAACGACTGAGTTTACAGGCAAATCGACCGCTTGGCCACGCGAAGAATCAAAGACCGCACCGTTGGGGAACCGCCCTTTATAGACGCAACTTACAACAGAAGCGGGAGCAGGCACACGTCCGCTGCCCATCTGTTCCACCTTGTACTGCACGCCACTTGGCAGAGTAACCACACCGGGACGCTCCTTGTTGTTTCTCATGAACTCTTCGCTCACCGAACAGAATACCGTTTTGTTGTAATACTCCTTTGCGGCCTTTATTGACATGGTCTTGCCACTGGCGTATGCCGATGCTTTCAGCCCTTCGAGATAGAGGCTGCGGTCGACCTTCTTGCCGTTGCCGTCGGGATATATTGCTTTGTCGGCCTCTTCGAGCATTTCCATTGCCGATGCAGCCATAACCACTCCTTGGGCATATGCCATAGACTCGGGTGAACCGTCGGTGGGAAAAGCATCGCAAAGGCCTCGCATGAAATCGTCGACAGTAGTCGAGTCGATGCCGAACTCAATCATTGCGGCAGGCATTTGCTCCGCCACAAGCATACCGACTGCAAACGAAAGCGAATCGCCCCTGTCTGCAAGCTCTACAAACTTGTCTTCATGGGCATCGGCAGCAGGCTGGCAAGCACCCAAAAGAGATGCGAACGATGCCAAAAGCAGCAAATTTCTCATACGGAAGCTATCAGATTACACTAATGAGTTCCACATCGAAGACAAGAGCACTGTAGGGAGGAATCATCTCTCCGGCACCATGCTCACCATAGGCCATATCATATGGGATATACAGACGCCACTTTGCGCCCTCCTTCATGAGCTGAAGAGCTTCGACCCATCCTTTGATAACCTGGTTCACGCCAAAGACAGCAGGTTCGCCGCGCTTGATTGAACTGTCGAACACAGTTCCATCAATAAGCGTCCCTTCGTAATGGCACTTCACTCTGTCTGTTGCTGAAGGCTGTTTGCCACTACCCTCAGTTATGACCTCATACTGCAAACCGCTGGGAAGAACCGTAACACCGGGTCTCTTTGCATTTGCAGCAAGAAACTCCTCGCCACCCTTCTTGTTCATTTCGTATGCCTGTTCGGCAAGTTTCTTGAAATGTTCATTGACAACCTGCTGAGCCTCGGAATGTGACATTTCGGGAGTTTCACCCGCAAGCACAGCACTTACACCTTTTACAAAATCCTCTACACTCATGCCTTTAACCCCCATAGAAAGAAGATTCTGGCCAATCCCCATACCGAGACCATAACTGAATTTATCCATAATTCGTTTTTTATTATTATTTATAAACTGTCATTTTGCCAATTAATTTTCTTGACAACAAGAAAACAATGGCGAGCGAAGATACAATTTTACCCTTTAAAACAAAGCAAAAACAGACCATTTTTTAGCAAAAAGATATTTTTTATTGCAAACAGGCAAATCGCAAGAGCAAGAGTTACAGATTACATTTTGTCAAAAAACAGTAGCTCCGCAGGAAAACAGCTTGCAGAACCGGGAATACCTGAAGTTGCTTTGCAAAATTCAGGACAGCACCCAAATTATCTACGATAATTAACCGAAACATCATTTTAATTCTATAACTTTGTAATCTACATTCAACCACAAACGTTGTATCAGTGAATATTATGGAAACCGGAACTATTATACTTATTGCAATATTGGCCATAACTACAGGTGCATTCTTCTTTCTGAAAAGATTCTATGGCAACAGCCCTGCGCCCCAGGAGGAGCATCATGAGCACGACACCGCCGATGGTGTCTGCTGCGGTAAGCACTCCAACTGCAGCAAAGGGCACGACAGCGACAACCTCTACTTCGATGACGAAGAGCTCGACAGGTTCAAAGGCGCGGACCCCGAGAAGTACACCGATGAGGAAATCGAAGAGTTCCGCCAGATACTTTACACAATGCGCGAGGAGGAAATAGATACCTGGGTACACTGTCTTCAGACACGCGAGATTGAACTCCCTCAAGTCATAAGAGAGGAGATTCTTATGATTCTGCAACCGTAAACGGCAATAAAAACAGTTTTTATCAGTTAATATAATATTAATATCAATTATAGAGATACAAGTACGGAAGTGACACGACATGCAAGATACATACTGATAATTGTTCTGCTTTTTGGCCTGTACAGCTGTTCAAGCCGCAAGAAGAACACCGTCACCACACGTGCATACCACGCATTCTTTGCAAAATACAACACGTTCTACAACGGGAATGTGGCATACGACAAGGCAATAAAGGCACAGATAAACGGACACAAGGACAACTATCTGGAACAGCTTCCGCTACTCATAGTGAACAACGAGAATACGCGAAAGATTGGCGGCAGCGAATATGACAAGGCCATTGAGAAGTCGCAGAAGGCCATAAAGAACCACTCCATAAAAAGAAAGCCAAAGAAACCCGCAGGAAAGAAACTCTCCAAGAAACAGAAGGAATTCTATGCCAAGAAAGAATTCAACCCTTTTCTTTGGAAAGCGTGGATGATGATGGCAAACTCACAGTTCCAGAAAGGCGACTTTACAGAGGCCGCGAGCACATACATCTACATTTCGAGGCTATATGAAAATGAAAGCGACATTGTAGCAATGGCTCGTATAGGGCTTGCCAAATGCTATTCCGAACTGGATTGGCTCTACGAGACAGAAGAACTGCTGCAGAGAATAGAAAGAGACACCGTACCAGAAAAACTGAAAAGGGAATTCGCACAGGCCAAAGGCAATCTGCTCCTCAAACAGGAACGGTATGAAGAAGCTATACCCCATATTGCAACGGGTATAAAGCGCAGCGGAATCACCGGACTCGAAAAAGCACGCGAATATTACCTGCTGGGGCAACTATATGCTAAGACCGGAAACCGGAAGGCTGCCTACAAGAGTTTCGGCAAGACTATATCCACAAGCCCACCATACGAACTTGAATTCAATGCACGCATAAGGCAGACAGAGACAGCATCGGACGAAAACCACAAGAAGATTCTCCGCAAGCTCAAGAGAATGTCAAGGTCATCGAAGAACAAAGAATACCTATCGCAGATATATTATGCCATAGGCAATATCCACCTGAGCCAGAAAGACACGGTTGAGGCTGTCAGGGCATATGAAACCGGCATTGCAGAAGGCGAATCGGGCGGATACGGAACAGCAATGCTGCACCTGTCGCTGGCCAGAATATTCTGGGAACAGGAGAAATTCTCATTGGCACACGATAACTACAGCAAAGCACTGCCACTCATAGGCGAGGAGACACCCGGATATGACGAAGTAAAGTTCCGCAACGATGTACTCGGCAGCCTTGTGCAGTTCACCGATATTGTCGAGAAACAGGACGAATTGCTTTACTGGGCAACATTGCCGCCCGAAAAACTGAACCCTATTATAGATGAGCGCGTAAAAGAAGAAAAGCGCAAGGAGGAACTGAGGAAGAGACAAGAAAAGAAACTGGAGCGCGAAAGCAAGGGCAGCGAGCTCGACAACGCCGGCAAACAGGCCGGTATGGAAATTGTGAACCAGAACGAAAAGCAGCAATGGTACTTCTACAATCCGCAGATGGTATCGCAAGGTATACGCTCGTTCAAGCAGAAGTGGGGCGACAGGGAAATAAAGGACTATTGGCGTTTCAGCCACGAGATTTCATCTCTTATGATAAGTGACACCATTCCGCAGGACACAACACTATACAGTGACAGCATCGGTTTGGATTCCCTTGCAACAGACAGCACTCTGCTTGTTGCCGACATGGTACAGGAGAATAGCCTGAACGACTCCATTTCAAACGACCCGACCACACGCGAATATTACATACAGCAGATTCCTGTAACCGACGAGCAGAAGGAGGCTGCACATAAGGCACTGCGCAACGCGCTTTTTGAAGCAGGAATACGTTTCAAGGATAATGTAAACGACAAGGGTTTGACACTCAAATACCTTGAGCGCGTACCGGAAGAATACCCCGGTTTCGAAAGGCTTGCCGATACATACTACCATCTATTCCTTGCCTGCTCAAGATGGGATGAGCCGGAAAAGGCAGAGCTCTACAAGAACCTACTCGTAGAACACTACCCCGACAGCGCAATGACCAAGCGTGTACAGGAGCCCGACTTCTTTGACAACACGGCCACACGCAAGCACAAGGAAGACTCAATATATGTAAAAGCATATGCACACTACCTGCAGAGCGAATATGACAATGTCATTGAAGAAAACATATATTCAAAAGAGAAATACCCGCAAGGCAGTCACCGTGCACGCTTCATGTTCCTCGATGCCATGTCTAAACTCTACAGCAACAGGCAGGATGAGGCCTTGGCCGCACTAGGAGAACTTGTCGCAACATATTCGAGCGACAGCATAAGCATTATCGCCGGAGAAATTTCCACCGGAATAAAGGAAGGACGGCTGCTGCAAAGCGGAATTTCGACATCTATTTGGGAGCGCAAGGCCGACGGAACCATCAGGAGAGAGAGTGACAGCATCCCTGCATTCACAGCCGAACGCAATGAGCCATATTACTTTGTACTGGCATTCCCGAACGGTACGGTCGACAAGCAACGTCTTCTTTTTGAGATGGCAAGATACAACTTCTCACGTTATATGATACGCAAGTTCAATATGACATTCGAGGAGCTGACAGAGGTTACCCTACTCCAAATAAAAGAGTTCCTTAACTTCGATGAGGCATTCGTCTACCGCAAACGCCTGTACGAAAACAGCGAGACAGCAAGACTACTCGAAGGAATAAATGCTATGATAATATCCAAAACAAACCTTGATTTGTTATTGAAATACTATACCTTCGACGATTACCGCATTTTCTACGAGAACAATCTCCTTGGAATTCCGGAGCTGGAGATAGACGGATACACTCTCGATGAGATTGACTTCAGCAGCGAAGAGGAGAAGAACGGCGAAAAAAGCGAGGAAGATGCTGTTGAGTAGAAGGGATTCCCTATATTGACTTTTATTAGAAGCTGTTTAAAAGAACAAATATGGCACATAGACTTCTTTGGGCTGACGATGAGATAGAACTGCTGAACGCCCACATAATATTCCTGCAGAACAAAGGGTACGAGGTGACTAAGGTTACCAACGGACCCGATGCCATTGAGGCCTGCCGCAACGGCTCGTTCGACCTTATTCTGCTCGACGAGAACATGCCCGGACTATCAGGGTTGGAGACACTGACAAGAATAAAGGAGATACATCCGTCGACACCTGTCGTAATGGTAACCAAGAGCGAAGAAGAGGACATTATGGAACAGGCCATAGGTTCAAAAATCGCCGATTACCTTATAAAGCCAGTGAATCCCAACCAGATTCTGCTTACGCTGAAGAAGAACATACACAGCCGAGAGATTGTAGCAGAGAAGGCAAACAGCGCGTACCAGCAGAACTTCGGGAAACTTGCCATGCAGATTGGTGATGCACGCACCATAGAGGAATGGCAGGAAGTATACCGCAGGATTGTCTATTGGGAGTTGCAGCTCGAGGAAGCCGACAAACAGATGCACGAGATGCTGAAAGCGCAGAAGGAAGAGGCCAACAACATCTTCTCACGGTTTGTAAGGAAGAACTACCTTGAGTGGATGTCTGCTCCACGGCAGGAAAGACCATTGATGAGCCACGACCTGTTTAGGGAACGCATATTCCCGTTGGTAGACAATGGAGAAAAGGTATTCTTTATCATAATAGACAACTTCAGGTACGACCAATGGAAGGTTCTTGCCAATGAAGTCGGCAGCAGTTTCACCATCGAGGAGGAGCTCTATACAAGCATTCTTCCCACGGCAACACAGTATGCACGGAACGCAATATTCTCGGGGCTGATGCCAAGCCAGATAAAAGAGATGTTCCCCAAGCTATGGGTCGATGAAGAAGAGGAAGAGGGCAAGAACCTCAACGAAGAGGCACTGATAGAGACACAAATCGCACGCTACAGACGCAAGGACAGTTTCTCGTACAACAAGGTGCTGACCTCCACGGCCGCCGAGAAATATATCGACACAATAAACAATCTTGGCAAGAACAATATAAATGTCCTTGTCATAAACTTCATCGATATGCTCTCGCACGCACGCACAGAATCTCTCATGGTGCGCGAGCTCGCAGCCAACGAAGCGGCCTACCGCTCCATAACACAGTCGTGGATAAGGCATTCGGCAATAAAACGACTATTCGGCTACCTTGCAGCAAGCGACTACACAGTAGTAATCACGACCGACCACGGAAGCATACAGGTCGACACACCCACAAAGGTCATCGGAGACAAGAACACAAACACAAACCTGCGCTACAAGCTCGGCAAGGCCCTCAACTGCAACAGCAAGGAGGTGTTTGAGATAAAAGAGCCGTCAAAGGCATTCTTGCCGTCACCAAACATAAGCACCAGTTATATTTTTGCAGGCGGAAGCAATTTCTTCGCTTACCCCAACAATTATAACTACTATGTGCAGTACTACAAAGGGACATTCCAGCACGGAGGAATATCAATGGAAGAGATGTTGGTGCCGTTTGTAAAAATGAGGGCAAAGCAGGCAAACAGATAAAGGGAAGATTTATATGGCAGGACATAGAATTACAATAAACGGACTTGATGATTACCCACGTGCAGCCAAGGAATTTGTGCAGTATCTCGGGAATGGACGCATATTTGCCTTCTATGGCAAGATGGGGAGCGGCAAGACAACGCTTATAAAAAGCATATGCGAAGAACTGGGAGTGGAAGATGCCGTGAACTCACCGACCTTTGCAATTGTCAACGAGTATCAGAGCGGCAAGGGAGAAACCATATACCATTTCGACTTTTACCGGATAAAATCGGTCGAGGAGGTATATAATATGGGCTACGAAGAGTATGTGTACAGTGACGCATACTGCTTTATGGAATGGCCCGAACTCATTGAAGAACTGCTGCCGGAGGAGTGCATCAGGGTGGATGTAAATGAGGAAAGCGACGGAACAAGAACCATCTGCATTACAATAGACGAATGAAAAATACAAAAGAATAGTGATATGTATATAAACGCAAACGCATCGGGAACCAGAAGAATTGAGGTTACAGAGACACAGTTGCAGATTATCAGGAGATATTCACTGCTCGACAGGATTGCCAACAGCGCAGGCATCATTGACGAGGATTCGCTGAACAAGCTGCGTCTCACTGTACGTTCATTGATTGCATCGCAGGCAATGGCCTCGAAAGAACTAATAGAACTATGTCTGGTGCTCTATCACGAGGATATGAAGGCGACAGGCCTTAACAACCTTGTCAAGTGCTACAACAGTTGGCTGGCGCAGGAAATTGGCATTGGCGACAGAGAAGAGGAGCAGAATGCAGAATAGAAAGGTTACAGACTGGTTGCCCACTACACGCAAGGAGGCGGAACTGCGCGGATGGAGCGAAATGGACGTTGTCATTTTCAGTGGCGATGCCTATGTCGACCACCCCTCCTTTGGAGCAGCCGTAATAGGACGGTTGCTGGAAGCAGAAGGGCTGCGCGTGGCAATTGTGCCACAACCTAACTGGCAGGACGACCTGCGCGACTTCAAGAAAATGGGACGTCCAAGACTATTCTTCGGAATTTCGGCCGGCTGCATGGACTCGATGGTAAACAAATACACTGCGGCCAAGCGTTTCCGCAGCGAGGATGCCTACTCACCCAACGGCAAGCACAGCATGCGCCCGGAATATGCAACAACCGTATATTCCACCATACTGAAAAGTCTGTTCCCCGAATCGGCAGTTGTCATTGGCGGCATAGAGGCATCGATGCGCCGTTTCACACACTACGACTATTGGCAGGATTGCCTTAAAAAAAGCATACTGGCAGAGAGCAAGGCCGATGTGCTTGTATACGGGATGGGAGAACAGCCAATAACTGCACTGGCAAGAGCGATGCAGCAGCAGCTTGCAGAGAATGGAGCAGAGTATATCACAGCTGCCGATGCACGCAACATTGCAAGAAGCACAAGGCAGACCGGTTACATTGCCGCAAGGAAGGAGATTCACTTCGACGAAGAGAGTGACAGAATGCTTGCATCGCATGCAGAGTGCATAAAGAGCAAGGAGAAACAGGCCGCGAACTTCCATATCATAGAGAAGGAGTCAAACAGGGTGAATGCAAAAAGGCTACTGCAGGAGACCGATGAAGGCGTAGTAGTGATAAACCCTCCTTTCCCGACTATGACAACAGAACAGCTCGACCATAGTTTCGACCTCCCTTATACCCGGCTACCCCACCCCAAGTACAAAGGCAAGAGGATACCGGCATACGATATGATAAAGTTCTCGGTAAATATTCACCGTGGATGTTTTGGCGGTTGTGCCTTCTGCACAATTTCGGCACACCAAGGCAAGTTCATTGTGAACCGTAGCGAAAAAAGCATTCTGCGTGAGATTGAAGAGATTTCAAAGATGGAGGACTTCAAGGGTTACCTATCCGACCTGGGAGGGCCATCGGCCAACATGTACATGATGAAAGGCAAGAAGAGCGAGTTATGTGCCAAATGTTCGCGCGCATCCTGCATACAGCCGAAAGTGTGCCCCAACATGAATATCGACCACTCCGCACTGCTCGAGCTATACCGCAAGGTAGACGCACTGCCATACATTAAGAAAAGTTTCATAGGAAGCGGTGTACGCTACGATATGCTGCTTCACAGAAGCGGTGACAAGGAACTTGATGCCGTAACCGACAAATACACCGAAGAACTGATAAAGAACCATGTCAGCGGACGCTTGAAAGTAGCTCCGGAACACACTAACGATGCCGTGCTGAAGCTTATGCGCAAGCCGCCGTTCAGACAATTCCACGACTTCAAGAAAGTGTTCGACAGAATCAACAGCAAGCACAACCTTAAGCAGCAGATTATCCCATACTTCATAAGCAGTCATCCGGGCAGCACTCTTGAGAGTATGGCAGAACTTGCAGCCGAAACCAAGCAGCTCAACTTCCATCTCGAGCAGGTGCAGGATTTCACACCAACGCCTATGACAATGGCTACAGAAATGTACTACAGCGGCATGAACCCCGAGAACGGAGAAAAGGTTTACGTTGCACACGATATGCGCGACAAGGAGGCACAGAGAAGATTCTTTTTCTGGTACAAGCCCGAAGAACGCGAGGAGATTGCAAGGATTCTGCGACGGATTAAACGCGGAGACCTCATCAAGAAATTAGGCGTATGACAAAATTGTGCGGCCAGGAATATCCATGGCCGCACAATTTCCATATACCGTTTTTTACGTTTTATTCTGTAACCTCAAACTCCTCTTTACCAACTCCACAAAGAGGGCAAACCCAATCCTCGGGCAAAGCCTCAAAAGGAGTACCAGGTTCAATACCTTGTTCGGGGTCACCAATCTCGGGGTCATAGACCCACTGACACACTGTACATATATATTTTTCCATATGAATATGATTTTATCATTAAACAATCTACACTGAAATAAGTTTGCAAAAGCGGTTCTGGATACATATCCTTTGTTCAACCTTAATGCACTGCAAATTTAACACATAATGCCATATGAGCAATAACTTTTTGGTTAAAGTATTTTAATTTTAAAATCATTTCAATAATGAAAGTTTCAAAGTAAGTTCCTTCACACCCTCCTGAGCACCTTTACGTATGACAATAATATCATCTATACCATTCACACTGACCTCGTTAGGGTCGATAAGGTATATTGGAACTCCTGCCGGCACATAATGCAGCAGACTTGCTGCAGGATAAACATTCAACGATGTTCCTATTACAACAAAAATGTCGATACCACTCAATGCCTGTATAGCATCGCCCATACGCGGTACAGCCTCACCGAACCATACTATGAAAGGTCTCAACTGAGAACCGTCATCAGCAAGGTCGCCTATTGATATATCGGGAGATGATGGGGAAAGCACCTTTATATATTCCTCGCTTTGGGGAGAGTTCGATGAGCAAGCCTTCATTAGCTCACCATGAAGGTGAATTACGTTTGAAGAGCCTGCACGTTCGTGCAAGTCGTCAACGTTCTGGGTTATTATGACCACCTCATGACATGTCTCCAATTCCGCCAGGAGGCTATGCCCAAGATTAGGCTTGACGGAAAGAAGTTCCCGACGGCGTTTATTATAGAATTCAAGTACAAGAGCCGGGTTGCAGGAATAGCCCTCAGGGGTTGCAACATCCTCAACTCGGTAACCTTCCCATAGACCGCCGGAACCGCGAAAAGTGGCCAGACCGCTCTCCACACTCATTCCGGCACCAGTAAGTACTGCTATTTTCATATTCTGCTATAAATGGAAACAGGGAGAGAGCTTACGCCCCTCCCTGTCTATTGATTGGTTTTATTTATCACTCAACTGGATTTTGAGGGTCGAAATCCTCAGGAGTATCCTCTACCTTTCCTGGCTCTACAACTACACCGGGCAAGGGGAGATACCAGTTCTGCTCGTTGGTAAGCTTGTTATAAAGCTCAGCATCGAACATGAACTCTGAACTGCGATAACTTACCTCATTGTCATAAGCACGTCCTGCTACACGCTTAGCAAGTACATCTACGTCGCCCATAGCCTTTGAGAAACGTATAAGGTCGCCAAAACGTGTACCCTCCCATGCTAATTCAAGAGCAAGCTCATCGAGAAGAATGTCGGCAATGTAGTTCAAGGAATCCTGATATGTTACAGGAACCTTTATTGTCTCAACATTGTTAATCTTCTCCACATTGCCAAGATAGCGTGCAATGCAGGTATCGCTCAGAGAGTAATAGATGTTCCTTTCAGAGTCACCGGAACCGCGTGAGTGTATACCGCTATTATCCTCAAATGTGATGTCTGAGAAATCGTAATTCAGAGAATCGTCACAGTGTGAGAGATAGGTCTCCTGAACATAAGTGAACAGAGTATCTCCGTTCTCGAGAAGCTCGAAACCGTTCTTAATTCGTTCACCGTCAGCGTTCAGTTTGTCACGCTGTTCATATCTAGGGTTCTTCAGAAGCTGATAATTATGTTTTACACCCTCCTTGAGGACAACCATTGCAAGTTCCATCGCACCTTTGTATCCCTCACGCTCCATACCTATAAGAGCCTCTGCGAAACGCAGATACGCATGTTCCTTACGAGAGAGAACCAGCAGGGTTGTAGGGATGTTGGAAGTGTGCATTGAAGGGGTTCCCGAAGCACTGATGACATTCTGCTCGAGATTGAACTTTGCAATAATGTTATTGAATTCCTTCTTCTCTTCATCATTTGTCATCTGTGAATAGGTTGTAGCCTTTATACGAAGGTCACCGGGGAACTCGTAATTGTGGCTGTACTCAACTGTTGCCTTGGGGTCTTCCGGGTCCTGTGCGTAACGGTAGACCTGACGACGCGCAAGTGAAATTACACCTGGAGAAGCATAAGCCTGCGCTGCACCAACCTCGTTCTGCGGAGAGAATACGGCAGCAAGGTTAGAGGTAGTACCGTAAAGGTCGTTAGCAGCAAAAGGAATTACCGCAAAGTAGCTATTGCTTGCGCTAGAGAAGTTGCTGAGGGCAAAAATTGTAGCAAAACTGTTTGTTGCATTCTTGCCACCTTCTGAAGTATAATATGCACGCTCAGGACCGTCGATATATTTGCGAGCTGTATTGTTAGTGCCAGCACCGGTAATCTGGTCGTAGAAGCACTGCGCAGCTTTCTTGTAGTCACCGGCAGCAGCACGCCACAAATACATTTCACCCAAAAGCATACGCACAGGTACAAAGAGTTTCTTGGTTTCTACCTCTGTGCCGCTTGAACCGTAACCGAACTTCAACACTTTGCCGTCGGTGTCCCATGCTGGCATTGGGAATGCAGCAGGATTCTCATACGGAAGAATATCGTTGATAAGGTTTGTCAGCAGTTCCTCTCTTCCCAGCATCGGCTTCCTGAGAACATTCTCGGCAGCACTGTGAGAGAGAATCGGTTCAGTAAAATATGGCACCTGGTTGTAGTTTATCGCAAGCTGGAGGTAAGTCCATGCACGCACAGTCTTCACTGCAACATACTCAGGAATCATCAGTTTCACATTGTTCTTCTCAAGTGTCGTATCTACACGCGCAAGATAAATATTACAATTATTGATTATTGCGTAATAGTCCTTTACAGCGAGATACTCGTTGCTCTCAAGGTTGAAAACGGATTTGCTTAACTCCTGTACATCAACCACAGCCTTTTCCTCGCTTATGGTAACAAGGTCGGCACGAAGCTCGTTGATGAGGATTTGACGGTCACCCACCTTCTGGACATTCTTCAGAATACCCAGCACTGAGTAAACAGAGTCATTCAAGGTCCAATCGTCAAATTCATACTCTACTCGGTCCGATTCTACATTCAACATATCCTCGCAAGAGCTGAAGAAGAACGCTCCGCAAAGCAGGAATGTCACTGTATAAATTAGATTCTTTTTCATTGTTTTATGTTTTTGGCTTCCTCAGTGTGCAACTGCACACTGAGGAAATCGTTTTTTAGAGATTAACCTTAACACCGAGGTGGAAGCTGCGTGACTGTGGCAACAGGCCGGCATCAACACCTTGATACAACACATTGTTATTTACCGAGAACTCAGGGTCATTACCCTCATACTTTGTAAATGTGTACACATTCTCCGCAGCACACCAAACTGTCAATCCCTGTAGCCAGTTGACAGAAAGAGGTATGTCATAAGAGAGTCTTATAGACTTGATTCTCAAATAAGAGCCATCCTCAATCCAACGGTCAGAAAAACGTGAATTGCCTACCGGGTCGCCATAAGATACGGCAGGGATGCTTGTCTTCTGTCCGTCGACAGTCCAGCGGTTAGCCATTGCTGATGTCTGGTTGAAGAAACTTGAACCACTCTCAAGCTGCTGACGATAGTAGTTATACACATCGTTGCCCACTGAGTAGTTGCAGTTCACATCAAGCTGCAGGTTCTTGTATGAGAGCCTTGTGAATATATTACCGTAGATATCCGGATTCGGATTACCGATGATTGTCTTGTCGTTCTCATCGATACAGCCGATGTTGTCGGGGTCTACACCTGGATTTACATCCACGAACTTTACATCACCAGCCTTGAAGTACTGCTTGGCACCTGTTGCATCGCGCTGGAAAAGACCTAGTTCATCAGCCTCCTTCGCACTTGCGATAACACCGTCAGTCTTGTATCCCCAGAAGGAACCGATAGACTTGCCGACCATAGTTGCAACCTCGCCACCGTAAACCTGAACCGGAGCAATCTCTTCGTCAAGTGCTGTAATCTCGTTCTTATAATGACCGACTGAAGCACCAAGTTCCCACTGGAAATTACGGCTGTTTATCAGCTTGGCATTCAAGGTAGCCTCAATACCCATATTCTCGAGTTCACCACCGTTGGCCCAATACTTATCCATACCTGTCACGAACTGATACTGCTTCTGCACAAGCAAGTCACTTGTTGTAGATTTGTACCAATCGAGAGAGAGGGCAAGACGGTTTTCAAAGAGCATCGCATCCAAACCAACGTTTACACGTGATGTTGTTTCCCACTTGACACCGTCGTTCTCTACATTGCCAAGTTCGAGACCCATATACTGGTCATAGTACTTTACAGCCTGCAAATAGCTGCGGGCAGCAAAATAATCGATAGCATCGTTACCTGTTATGTCGAAACCTGCACGCAACTTGAGCTGGTTCACACCCTTGAGTTTGAACCAAGGTTCAGAAGAAACGAGCCATGCTGCCTGTACAGAGGGGAAGAAGCCCCAAGCCACACCGCACATCTTGAGAGCATTGTCGGCATTGCCGCCGAAACGTGACGATGTCTCAAGTGATGCAGCAAGCTGCAAGAAGTAGCGTGTCTTGTATGAGTAATCGGCTGAAAGATACCATGCCATATTAGACCACACATTCTTGTCGCCCTCACTTGAAATGTGGTTGAGCGAAGTACTGATGTTGAAGGTATTGTCACTACCAGAGTTCGCACCCGATATTGCATTGGAATCGAAGTTGAAGTTGGTATAACGGAAACCTCCGAAGACATCAAAGCTGTGGGCACCGAATACCTTGTTCCAAGAAACGCGGGTATCGCTTGAAAGGGCAGTCTCCTTGCCGAAGAATGATGAAATATAGTTACCAATCTTTCCGTTCAGAGACTTTACATAGAAGTGATAGTATGTATTGTCGGCCGATGTCGGATATGGCAGATAATACTTCTCGCTCACACGGTACAATGAGTAGTTGAAAATCTCGGAAATTGTAAAGTCACCAAGCTTGTATTCCGGAGCCACAGTGATTCCCATGTTTGTATACTCGAGTTCGTTTTTCTCTGTACCTGCACCCTTTGTAAGGATAGTCAACGGGTTATAGTATGCGTTGTTTGGATATGCGACACCTGCCTTTTTCACAACGTCGAAAGCATATGAGTCGGCAACATCGAGAATATCGCTTATCTCACCTGAAACCGCATAACGGTATGGGCTGAGGAACGGAGACTTGATGACAGAAAGCATACCTGGAGAACTCAACGGGAAAGCCTCGGCATCCTCGCGCAAACCGTCGTCAAACAGTTCACGTGCAACACGTGAATATGCAATATCAACACGTGTCTTGAAGTTGTCGGTAAGCAGGATGTCCGAATTCAGACGGATGTTCAGACGGTCGAAATCATTACCCTTGAGCGGTGTGTCACCGGTTGTGTAACCGAACGAGAAGTTGTACATAGCAACGTCGTCACCACCCTCGACATTCACCTTGTAGTTCTGTGTAAGAGCCTCGCGGTAAACAAGGTCGGTCCAATCTGTATCGTTATGATACTTGTTGTAGTAGATAAAGTCCTTGTCGGAGCGCAGGAAAGGAATGTTGCTGTTGGCATTTATATCCATTGTGCTTATAAGGTCATTGGCATAGACACGGTAAGCCTCCGGACCCAGCATCTTAGGAGTTTCGGGAGCAAGTGTCACATTGGCATAAATGTTTGCAGTGATTCGGGTAGCCATACTCTCACCACGCTTTGTATTGATGATTATGACACCGTTTGCAGCACGTGCACCATATATTGCCGCACCATTCTTCAGAACCTTTACATCGCGGATATCATTCACGTCAATTGCCGAAAGGATATTGTTGTAGACACCCATGTGGATTGTCTCGTTGCCCTCCTGCATGTCCCAAATGACGCCATCGACTATTATCAGAGGCTGAGTATTGGCATTCAAAGAGTTTATACCACGGATAAGCATCATTGCACCGACACCCGGAGTTCCCGAACGCATGATGGAGCGCACATCGGCACCAAGCTGGTTCTGAATCTCGGAGTCAATGGTCACAGCAGATGAAATTCCGTTATCGAAGCCTCTCTCTGCTGTAAAGTTCAACTCATTCGAATAATTCTCCTGGAACTTGTCGGAATAGAGACGGACATTGACAATGTCGTTATCGCCTACCGGACGCTGAACAAGCAGATACTCAGGAGTTGAGAAACTCAAGAGAGTAACATAAGATGGAACATTGAGTTCATACTTACCCTCAGCGTTTGTCATCGCGGTTATCCTTGAATGACCTGTTGCCTGCACGCGGACACCGGCCATCGGCATATTGGTAGCAGCATCATACACTGTACCGGTAATGGTACGTACATCGTCTGCAACAACCTTACTAGCCTCGACCTTTACAGAATCGCTTGTAAAATAACCGTCAGGCATTGTATCCGACGCGTGGACGGCTGATGGCACCAATACCATTAATGCCACCGATAATTGCATAATTTGTCGCATATACATATTTAATTTTCTTTTTTTCATCTTACAAACTATTCTTCAGAATCCTCTACTGGTTCGAAAATCACGGCATCAAGACGCAAAGATGTGTCAAGATCGTTTCCTCGGTTTGTCTTGATTTCAATATATGTATCGAAATCCTTCTCAGAATATGAATTATAGAATTCACAATATGGAATATCAACTACAAGACGCTCTCCCTTATTGTTTTTCAGGAATACAGTATCAATACGGGTTGGGTCGTTATAGACGTTTGTAACCTGATAGAGACGCTTGGTACCCTGATAGACTGCAACAGTAAACTTGCTTTGAAGCAGTTCTGACTCGTCTACCTTGGTAAGGATATTCTTTGGAACAACAATAAATGCAACATTGTAGCTTGCAGAGAGGAGTTTAGGAACCTTTACACGGACTGTAGCAGCAGCCTTGGGGCTCTCGCTCTCAAAATATCTGCTGCCCGAAATTGCACAGCCGGCAAAGATTGAATCATTCTTGAGCTGGGTCTTTGTTACAGTTTTGATAGAGTTATTCTGTGCAGAAGCATAGAAACGCATTATATCGTCCTCAACCTCAACCTTTATTGTGTCGTGCCACAAATCGAACTGGGTGAACGGAGACTTGTCCACTATCTTCAGGACTCCGTTAGAGAGTTCCTTTGTGAATATGACGTTCTGTTCGAGCTGGGCTCTCAAGAACTCGGGACGTTCGCCACTACGGTATGCAGGCATAACAGAATCGGGATTGTTTACATGCTTCTGTTCATACTCGCTGAAAGAGATATACTTGACCACATTGAAATGAGAATAGTGGTTACGCAACGAGTCGCGGTACAAGCTATCCATTGATACCGGATTATAGGCCGTCCTGTTATAGTTGAAGTGCTTGTCTGCCTTTTTAACCATCTCAGCCCAAACCTCATTAGTAGGAACATACACTACATAGAGCGAGTCCTCCTTGTCGATTGCGCCTACACCCGACCAAGGATTAAGCATCACATTGGTTGTTGTAAAGACTGAGTCGAGATAGGTCTGAGCACCATCCTTAATAGGACCGAGTATACTCTGCCCCGGGTTGAAATCCACGACATTGAAAGAATAGAGATAGTTTGCAACAGAGTCTATACGAGAATCGAGTTTCAAATACTCCCAGATGCTGTACTTGTACTCTGAAGGATTTTCTATCTTGTGAAGAATACCGTTCCATGCACGGATGTTGCACTCTGTCAGTTTTCGGCCGCCAAAGAAATATCCGCTTGTATAGTTACCCTCAAAGACAGCGACCTTCTCATTGAGAAGAAGAATCTTGTTGTCCTCGTCGAGTTTTCCGTTCGCAGGCTTCAGATGGTTAGAAATGTGAGCCATAACGAATGTCCTGAACACGACGTCACGATTGCCGGCTTCTATCTCGGCAGCTATCGAATCTTTGTTGAAACTGTTATTCTCGGGAGCCCACAAAGTATAGACCCTTGACTGGTTGAACAAAGAATCGGCACACTCCGCTCCGCAAAGGTCAACAATCTCCATAAAGTCTGTCAAATCCGCGTCGGCCTTTACTACCTCATACAAAGTCTTGTCGGCGTATGGAGTCTCCGGAGTTACCTTCAGGCCTTCTGAATCCTCACAAGAGGCACCCAGCAACGTTGCACCCAACAACATTGCACCGGTAAGAATTCTATGTTTAAAAATTGTATTCATATAAAGTTTGTTTTTTGTTTTCCTTGTAAAGGAGGCTCTGCCCAAAATACTGAATACTCCAAACAGAGACCATCCTTATTAGTAAAATCCGTTCAACTCCAAATTAATTCATCTCAACCGATTCATCATCATTCACATAAGCAGGGTTCTGCTTCAAGAGTTTGTTGTAACGTATCTCATCGATATGAATTGGGAAGAAGAGACCGTCTATGGTAGACATCTTGCTCTTTACAACACCTGAATTGCTATCGAGCTTGTCGGCAACGAACTTGATGTTGTTTGTCGACTTCTCACGCAAGGCTTTGCGCACAAGGTCGAACCAACGCTTGCCCTCGAATGAGAGTTCAAGAAGACGCTCCTTCAACACAAGTTCCTGAATGGCCTCCTTGTTTGTGTAGTTGCTTGCAATGAGCTTGCCTTTCTTTATATTGGTTGAATCAATTCTTGAACGTGTATTGATTGCCTCTACAATGTCGAAGGCCTTTGCAAAATCCTTACTGTCTGCCGAAGGACGTGAAACCATAGCCTCGGCCATCATAAGAAGGACATCGGTCTTGCGGTAAACAATCCAGTTGGCATCGTACTCACCCGACTTGCGGTAGTCGGTCGCAGGAGAAGACTTGGCCGAATACTTCACAATGCAAACATCATTCTTCTCGTTGCTGCCCGAAGAACTGCCGGTACCTGTGCCGCCGGATATTGTCTTGGCATTAGTAAATGAATATGCACGGAGGTCATCATCGGTATAATTCTTCAAGAAGTTAGAAGGAACAACGACATTGCCGTGCTTACCCTCGGTACCGAATACATAATAAGCACCCTTGTATCCGCCATTGTCGGCATTGTCACGCTCTACCTGAAGCTCAAATATCGATTCATCTGAATTTCCGAAACCGAAGATTTCGTCATAGACAGTACTTTGGTGGCTCTTTGTCTTCTCTTCGGGCTCACCGTAGTTCTGCAACAGATTATAGCGATACTTCACCTGTGGTCTGTTGCCGCCCATCTTGTCATACTTCTCCTCGAGCAAAAGGTCCATATTTGTTATCACATCCTCGCAATTCTGCACACAGAGGTCATAGTAATTCTGGACATCGCCAGCAGAAACCAGTTCGCTCTCGCCTTCATAATAGGCGGCAAACGCTGCACGCCACAGGTTCACGTCGGCCTTCATAGCCAACACTGCATTCTGTGTAATGCGTCCGTAGTTGCTTTCAACAGTAGTGAACTTGCCCGATTTCATTACAAGTTTCTCGGCACGGTCGAGGTCTTCCATAATAAGGTTCAGAGCCTCGAGCGGATGCACCTGGACATAATCGGGAAGGTCGGCATCATTGGCCGCAGGCACCAAAGCCATAGGAATGTCGCGGAATGTCCTTACAAGGTAGAAGTGACAGAGAGCACGCATGGCATACATCTCACCCATAACAACATCAAGGTCGCCCTCTGTAAAGTCGGGGTCGCGTTCCACTACCAAAGGAGCATACTCAAGCACAAGGTTTGCGCAGTTGATAGCCTCATAGTATATGCCCCACTTGTTGAATGAGTTATCATCGAGCAGGTTAGCCTCTACTATGTACTTAATATCCTCATTATATGACGCTGGGAAAGTCATATTGTCGGCACGCAGCTCGCCCCAAATAAGAGCCTTCTGCACGGCATCCGAACTCATCAGTTTCAGATAACTGTTGGCAAGCATACCGTTAACCTGGTCTTTAGTCTGCCAAAAGTCTTCATGTACAATCTTGTCGGCCGGTATAATGGTCAAGTAATCGGTACAGGAACTCATCAATGTGCCGAACATCAATGTTGCTGCTAAAACAGCTTTTCTATATATTTTCATAGTTCTTTTCATAATCTTCAACTTTTAGAAACCGAGTGATAGTGAAACAGTGTATGAACGTGAACGTGGCGTCTTGGTGTTGTCATAAGCTACACCGTCTGCACTGCTTGAAACCTCAGGCTCAAGACCTGAATATTTTGTCCAGAAACATACGTTGTCGGCCGAAACGTAAAGATTAAGGTTCTTGAGACCAAACTTCTTCAGCCAGTCGGGCTCGAACGAATAAGAGAGCTGTACATATGAGAGACGCACATATGACGCATCCTCAACATAACGGTCACTACCGAGGTAGTTGTAAGCATTGTCACTGCCATAAACGGCACGTGGAATCTCGGTGATGTCACCCTCCTTGCGCCAACGCCAGTTAACAGCGACACTCTGGTTGTTGAATGAAGACATATTCTCGAACGACATACGTGACATATTCACAACGTCAACATCCCAACGGTAGGTAAAATTGGTCTTCAATGTCCATTTCTTGTAACGGAATGTCAAACCGAAACCACCCTGAGCCGCAGGGTTTGAGTTACCGAGATATACGATATCGAGCTGGTTGATTGTACCGTCGTGGTTAATATCCTCGTAGATTGCATCACCACCGCGGAACTCATACTTGTTGTATGTTATCAAGTCCTCATTGTCAAAGAAAAGAGCCATCTTCTTAGGTGTTCCGTCAGCCTCGTAGACTACATTGCCCTGAGCATCGCGCACGATAGGACAGGTACCGTTTCTTCCGGCCTCTTCCTCAGCGAGAGCCTTTTCCCAGTTCTTGTAGCTGTAACGGTAAACTCCCTTGTAACGGAAACCGTAGATGGCACCGCTTGGGTTACCTATCTGTATGCGGCCAAGATACTTGCCGTTCTCGGGATACTCGTACTTGCCGTTTTTCTCCTCGAGATAAGCCTCTTCAAGTTCAAGAATCTCATTGAAGTTCTTACCGATGTTGAAGTACATTGAGAACGAAAGATCCTTCACAATCTTCACGTTATTGAGGTTGAAGTTAAGCTCCCAACCAGAGTTGCGCACAGTACCGGAGTTCTTGTATCCAAGGCTTGAATAACCTGTAGAAGAAGGAATCTTGTAGTTGCCGATAATCTGGTCGTATGTAGTTCCGCTGTAGTAGTTGAATGAACCGGTAAGGTATCCATTGAAAATACCGAAGTCGGAACCGATGTTCCATTCACGCTTGTCGGAACGGCGGAGGTCTGTCAAACGTATACCGTCCATTCTGAATGCTGCCATTCCCAGATAGCTTTGCCCAACGGGAGAATAGCTGTTGAATGTAAGGTTAGAACCTGGTGCGTGACCGTCCATACCGAAACCGGGACGGATTGAGAGCATTGACAGGAACGGCTTTGACCACTCCATCCACTTCTCGTCGATGATGTTCCAACGAGCCGAGATTGAAGGATATGCAGCCCACTTTCTGTCGTCACCCATAGCTGTGTGTCCCTCGCCACGTACTGCAAGACGCAAAGAGTACTTTGACTTGTATGAGTAGTGCGCATCGAACACGAAGCTGATGTTGCGGTTCTCCCACTTGCTTGTACCGGCACCGTTAAGCTTTGAACCTACTGTAGAACTGCTTATATTGCCGGTTGGCAAACCTACAGCTGTCGAGTTCTGTGAGTTACCGTTACTTGTCTGAAGCTCAAACTGGGCGTTCATAGTAAGGAAGTGATCCTTGTTGCCCAAGTATGGAGTGAAGATAAACTGATGACGTGTTGTAAAGCTCAAGCTCTTGCTGTCATCGGCCTGCGACTGGTTCTTGTATGTATCGGTCCAGTTGTCCATAGAGAGAGCGGCCGGAGTGTACACGGTACCTGAATATGTTGACGCATTCAAGTTAACCATACCACGATACTTGAGCTGTGTCTCATCGTCCTCAAGGCCGAGAAGATTATACTCGAATGTAATCTGCGGGTTAATGCTGTAGTTCTCGGTGTGGTACTGTGCAAGGTTACCTACGGCAATAGGATTCTTGCGGCCATACATTGAACTCTGGAAAATATTCGGGTCGGCATACTTGAGCATTGAATAGTAGTCTTCAGTATTGTTACCCTCGGCATCCTGCTTATAGATGCTCATGTTAGGCATCATAAGCTGCGCATCGCTGAGCAGACCCGATGTGTTTCTCCTATTCTTTGAATAAGAGAAAGCAAAGTCAGCAATAACCTTGATGCGCTGCGATACATAGTAGTCGAGAGCAAGACGGGAGGTGAAGTTCTGCATATACTGTCCAATCACCTGACCGGTCTCGTTAGAGTAACCGCCTGAGATACGGAATGTAGCCTTCTCGCCACCACCGCTTATGTTAATGTTATACTCGTTACGGTAACCGTGCTTAGAGACTGCATCAACCCAATCGGTATTGTTGTTGAAGTTCTCATACTCGGGGAATGTCTTGTCGTAGTTAAGCTCGGGAATATCCACACCTTGCTGGTCACGGTTAAAGAGAGCCTGCTTGATGAGCATTGTATAGTCGTCACCGCTCAACAGGTTCACACCGCTCGGTGTCCACTTGTCTTTGAACTTATATGTAAAGCTCACACGTGTGGGACCTCTCTTACCACGCTTGGTCTTAATCTTGATGACACCGTTGGCACCTCTTGAACCCCAAACGGCACAAGAAGCAGCATCCTTCAATACCTCAATTTCTGCAATATCCTCGGTGTTGACCATCAGAAGCTCAGCGAAGCTCTCGTTTGTTGCATCCTCGAAGTTGAAGCTGCCCTCGTCTACCTCAAAGATATTGTCGTCGACAACGATAAGCGGTGTCGCGTCACCCTCGAGCATTGAGTTACCACGAAGACGCATCTGAGTACCGGAACCTACGTCACCCGAATTGAAGACGATGTCAAGACCGGCAATCTGTCCCTGCAAAGCCTCGTCGACCGATGCAAAGGAGAGACCATCCATTTCATCCATGCTAATCTTCTGAGAAGCATGTGTCATTTCTCGTTCCAAAATATCAAGACCGTTGGAACGTGACACCTGCTTGGCGGTGATAACGACCTCGTCAATGACATTATCCTCAACCATCTTGACATTAAAGACGGTACGTGAACCGATTTCAAGACGTTGTGTCTTGTAACCGATATAAGAAATCTCAAGGACATTGCTTGTATTCTTTACAACCATTGAGAAGTTTCCCTCGAAGTCGGTTGTAGCAGCCTCGATGATACGGTTACTTTTGTCACGCTCGGTTATATTCACCATAATCAGCGGACCTTCGGCGTCACTTGATATCGTACCCGAAATTCTCGCGCTCTTCTGTGCGAATGATGCAGTTCCAAGACTGCAAAGAAGCACGAGCAATAGTAAATGCTTTATTTTTATCATAGTTATTATGTTTATTCTACACTACTATCAATTATTGTCCCCGGCTGTTACAGGGATTCTCTCTATTGTATTGCCGGCATTGTCGACCTTGAGCATATTTCCATCCTCAACAACATATTCGTATGTAGCATTGTCATCTGCATCCAATACTACCTGGATGAGCATACCCTCACTGTTGACAAGCATCTTTTCCTCGCCTTTGAGTACCAGAGCCTCACGTGTAAGGCTTGAATTCCAGTTCTCGTCGCTCTCGCTTAATGGAGTCATAAGGTATCCGGCACGCATAACGCGCTCAACACCGCTAAGGTCGGTCATTGTTATGTTGCCATAGTCTGCAACAAGATACTTGCCGTCGACAGCTCCATTGGCACCGCCGGCAACAGTCATTGTGTCGACAAGTTCACCGGTAGACGCATAACGGCACACACGTTTGTCGTAACCGAATACTGCATCGGTGAGAAGAACGCGGTCGATAGGCTGTATTACAGCAAATGAAGAGCTTTCGATTGACGATGGTTTGTTGGCCACAGCCTTGAATGTGATGTCACGGCACATGATATTCCATGTCTTGCCCTCTTCGCCGGGCTTCTGGATTCTTGCCCAGTTTTCTGTATCATCATATTCGGTAACGTGGTCCTTAACCATAATGGTGCTATTGTCCGGGGTACTTCTTACAACAGTCTCGTAGAAACGTCCGGTCTTGTCATTTATCACACAGCTTGCAAAATTAGCCTCTGTGTACGGGGCACCCTCCGGAGACGGTATAGAGAACGCGTTATTGTCAACATATACCGAGTTGTCCTGGAAGTGATAACGGATGAAACGGTTCATAAGACGCACAAGCGAAGCTGCCTTCAATGGCTCATCGGCTGCAATTTCGTTAATCTCTTCCCAGGTAGGAAGGCCACGGTCATACATAGCCTGTATTGAACTGTTCGAAGGAGCGTATACTGTATAATGGAACACGTTGAAGAAAGGTACAATATTCTTTGCAGTACCATCGGCAATACCTGCAGTATTGGTTGGTGTGTAGAATATTGAATAGAGTTCCAAAGAATCCTTGTCTACACGGCCGTTTGTCTTGGCAAAGAGAGTCTGCATTACATTCAAGAACTCCGGGTGGTTACAGAGGTTGAAGAATTCATAGAAAAGGTCTCCCTCTTCCCTTGCATTGGCCTCAAGGTTGTCATATACTGACTTTGTCGGAGGCGTGGGGATACTTGACAAAATGCGCTTAGTGTTCTCATTCTCAACAGGAACAGTTGAATATGTAACACCGTTCTTCTGGTTGTACTCTTTGGCCGATACAATCTCAAGGCCTGCTTCAATCTGCTCACCACCGTAGAACTTCACTACATCGGGGTTGCTTGCATCAACCTTTATAGTACCGTAGCCCTTGGTCTGGTAGTACTTGTTGCCTGACTCTACATTATCTACTATAATAAGGTATTCCATCAGATCCTTGAAGATTGAAGCTGACGAACTGGCCTTAGCAACATCCTTGGATGCTGTTGCCTCAAAGTACTTCTTTGGTGTAAGAGTGTCAACAATCTCGTATGTACGGGGGTCAAACTCATAGACATCGGCCCAAAGCTCTACCTTGCCGTTGCCCTTAGGACGGTCGGCATTGTAGTGGAACGAATAGACCTTAGGCTCATCGGTAGTGAATGTTGCCGGGTCGTAGTAAACGAAATATTTGTCATCGGGGACAATAAAGCTATACTCAGCCTGCATTGCAAGCAAGTAGTAGTTGTAGTCGAAGTCGCTGATTGCCCTACGCATTATGAGCATGTTCTCAAATACGAGGGTCGGAGCAGAAACTGACTGGAACTCTGCCGGGCCGAATACGTTATTCAATATATAAATAACACCGTTGTTTGCAATAACACACTCGTCCACGTGGTGCTTCTCAATACCCATTACATCATTAGCATCGTCTGTAATCTTGTCAAACTTGCTAAGTACTGTACCCGAGAAGGTTGCCTTCATTAAGTTGTTAAGGAAAGGAACGATATTTGTCTCGGGAACGCTGTCGAGAGCCTCAAGCAGTGTTGGTATATCCTTAACCTGCACGTTTGGAGCAAAATGCTTCAGGAGGAAGTTTCCAGCACCGTTCTCGTCGGCAAAATACTGATACATAACCTCGTCGTTAGGAACGAACATCGCAGCCATATCGCGCTCTTTTGAAAGGCTGTTCGCATAGGCATTCCATCCCGGGTCATAGTTCAGGAGCTCGCCCTGAACAGGGTTGCTTGCAGTTGAAGCAAAGCCGCTGTAGGTAGTAAAGTCCTTGGTAAAGTAACGCAGACGGAAGATTGAGTCGTTGGTCTTGTAGATGCTCTGGTAATCTGCTGTCAGAGATGCATCGTAAACCGGAATGCAGAAACGGTCGAGCAGGTGACTGAAGACCTTGGTATCCTTGTGGTTTCTAAGTTCTTCTGCCATGTTTGACGGCGGAAGGAGGACACCATCGAGACGGTAGATATATCCGTTCTTGCAGGTAATGGTCAAAGTATCGTCGGAGATGCTGCTTGCATCAACGCCACTTGAGACAATCTTCTTGTCAAAGACAAGCACTTCGTCGTCGGTGTATGTATTGGTCAATGTACCGTTCTTGGTGAAGAGGAACTCAATATCCTCGGCCTCGATAGCATTGTTCTTTAGATAATCATAAAGGAAGTGAACCATCATAGGCCTTGTACCATCCTTGGCAATGCGCAGTTTCTCGTTTCTCTCCTTGCCGCGCAGAGCATCCCAGTACTTGTTGTAGGTAGGCATCTCGGCACCCTCTACAAGAGGTATTGTATCGATGACCGATGCCGATGTCTCACGGCGCATGCATGAGCCCTCATTGCCGGTACCGGTACCTGAACTTGAGAGCATGTCGAGCAGCATGGCATTGTCGAGCATTGCGCTATAAAGAATCATCTTCATTTGCGCCTTTGTCATATCACCGACCGACTTTACACCCCAAGGATTGTTCTCAAAGAACTTCTCGAATGCAGCATCGTCAGCTACAAAAAGAGTTTTGCTACCGGTATGAGCAAGCGTCTCAGTCTCACCCAAACTGTCAATTATGGCAACAAAATTGTTGTATGTGTGCTCAGCGGTACCCTTCTTGAGGAAGTCGTACACACTTGCACCCAACCACTCCGGATCTCCCGAATCGTCGTAAGGATAATCATCCAGCATATCCTGACACGACTGCAGAGAACCGCCCACAAACAGCATACACATCGCAAAAAGCGATGCCTTGCCAAATTTACTTAAACGGTGTTTAAACATAAGTACAAAAATTATTAATTATTATTTTTTCGTTTTTTTTAATTTTTCGCATAGGGATGCAATACACCCTTTGATAACGTGCAAAAATAAGACTTTTCAATAAATATTTGCATAAATCCTCTTTTTTTTTCGTACTAGAGCCGTTTTTTTTTTAATTAGCAAAAAAAATAACCAAAATATTCTTGAAAAAAAAACAAATTGGGGAAAAAAAGGGATTTTTTTTTTTTAACAGTAAAATGTTAATCTTTACTTTACACTGCTCGAATATTTAACTTTTATACTATCGCCTTTTATTACCTCGGCAAACTCCTGCGGAGAGATTCTTACCGGCTCGACCATAAACTCCGGAACATTGTAGGAACGGTCGAAGAAGTCATAGAAATCTGCACTCTTCTGCGGAAGCAGGAATGCCTTTGAAGCAGTTCCGTCGGCGTTGACATGGGCTATGTAGAGACGGCTGTAATTGGTATCGTCCCTGCGGCTGGCAAACAGTATCCACTTGCCATTGCTGCTCCAGGCATGGTAGCTCTCGGGGAACTCGGAGTTTGCAGCCTCAAGAGGCCAAAAGTCTCCGGTTGCAAGTTCCAGAAGATAGAGGTCGGCATCCCTGTGCCATATGTGGAAGCAGCCGTACTCTCCTAAAGCGAAAAGCATGAATCTTCCATCGGGAGATATTCTCGGAAATGTCGCGCTTTTGCCAAGTGCCGTAGCCTTGAACACTGTGTCCGCTTCACTGAACTCACCCGTTTCGGGATTCCAGGAGCGTTTCAGCACATCATACTTTATATCCTTGTAGTTCATAATCATATTCGCCTCACGGGTCATCGTTGTATCGACCCATGGGAAGTCCGACGAACAATAGTAGAGTGTCTTTCCGTCGGGGGCCCATGCCGGAAACACCTCAAGCTTGTCCGGTTCATCTGCCACATGGGTCACAGTCTCCTTCACCGGATTATATACAATGATGTCGCTGTACTTGTCCTGTACCTCAACCTTGTTGCTGTTCACGGTATGGAATATCTGCCCGGTATTATTCACCGAGTAGGCCACTATGTCATATTTGGGATTGAACGAAGGATATACTCCGGCCGAGATTGTAGAATCGGTCTTCATATCAAGTTTCTTTGCCTTACCTTCGTGTACAAAAACCGTACCGCCATTATGCTGACGGACGTGGAACTGCATATTGTCGGTTCTGTAGTTCTTGTAGGCGTGGCAGTTTATGCACTGTCCCTGCGGCTCGGCCGATGCAAGCATATTGTTGTATATAATCTCCTCGTCATAATTTGTGAGGTTTCGCTGGCTGATGCTCAGTTTCTCATATGCAACATACGATGGCGGTATCAGACGATAGGAGATATATGGGTCAATGGAATCGGGCGATACGTTAAAGAGGAAAGAGGCATACTTGCTCCATGCCGCATCCTTCTCGACGAAGACATCCACGGTAATTGCACTGCCGGTTCCTGCGGCAAGCAGAGCACGCCACTCCTCAATGGGCACAGAGACCTCGCGCCCGGCAACCACAACCTCCTCGCCGCCTGCCGCAAGACGGGTAACGAAATCATCGCCCTCCTCTTCTATGCGGAATGTCAGTGGTGCAATGTTGCAAGGGAGTGTAACATCGGCATAAGAGGGATATATCGCCGGCCGCTCTTCCACCTTCGAATACTCTTCGGGAAGCGTCACGGAACAGGAGAGCATTGCTGCAGAAAGCAGCAAGAAGAGATATTTTGTTATATTTCTCATACTTGGGAACTGTTTGGATTTCTAAAAAATATCAGTTAGTCCTTATTTTGCGCACGAAATAGAAATAGTAATAATATGTATCACCATAATCATAACTGAAATGGGACGACAGATAAAGTTCACTGCTCTTGCGGCCTGCATTGGGTCCTTCGGACGGCACTTCGGGGAAAGCCCTCCTGAATGGAGCATTGATACCGTTGAAGAGTGCTACCTTTTCCATAAACAGCCTGAAGCGATCCTTTGCCGGCTGAGAAATGAAATAGGCTTCGAAATGTCTCTCAAGCTCATCGACGTTCACAATGCGCTGGGCTGGCGGTTTCTGCAGTTCGAGCTGCTTGAACAGCAGATATGCCTCCTGGTAATGTACCGGCAGCTTGCGCTTTGGCCTTTTATTCGAATCGTGAGGTATACACTTGACTATATACTGGTTGAGAAGCCTCCAGAAAGCGGTTCTGTCCTTCTTTATCAGCGCAACCGTCAACGAAGTCTCGGCATACTCAGGAGAAGGCTCCTCGGGCATATACATAAGGTTCTTGGTAAGGTATGCTTCAACAAAGGAATCGTCCACATCGAGAGCATCATCATAGCATGCCATCTGCATAGGCTGCCCGAAAGCAGGCTCTTTTGCTATAAGGCTCGGATTGTCGATATACTTTTCCATTTCATTTGCCCATGCACTATGGAACATTGTACTCTTGAGAATATTCAGATACCTTTGCGCCAAGGTATGCTCTCCCGAGAGCAGCAAGGAGCGAGCGGCGTGCTTCAGGTATTCAATGCGCCAGCCATACTCGACAGCATCCTCCATACACCAACGATAGCAGAAATTGAACTTTCCATATTGATAATAGAGCATCTTGCCACCTGTCTGGGTGAGGTGAACCGCCATAGGCGAGAGTATTTCGGCACTGCCATCGGGATAGCTGAACATTTCGTCACCGGCCTTGCCCAAACGCAGCAAAGCCATGTTCTTGTTCAGGATAATCTGCCTTGTAGGCTCCTCTGCATCCATTGCATATTCAGCAACAGCCTCCCAATCCTCGGCCCACATCGCACAATTCTGCTTGTTCTCAATTCTGAAGTTCTGATCCCTGTACCAATAGAAATAGAGCAGCAGCAGTGCGAAAAGTGGCACGGCTACCACCGTAACAGCGGGAAGCATCCTCCTGACGGCCAGTTTTCTGCGGAACATTGCCAGCAATGGATACAATAGGAATATTGCCAGAAGCAGATAGAACGGCACCCAATAGAAATCTATGTTATGCCAATAGGACGACACCTCGTGAGTCACTTTTGCCACATATTCCTGTGTCCACTGGTACACGGGAGTTCCTACAGCATAGATAATATCGCTTGCAACCGTAGCATAATAATCATAATAGATGCCCGGTACAATATAAACCGCCACGAATGCAGCCAGAGCCACAGCCGCCGAAAGAAGATAGCCTTGACGCTTCTGCACAGATAGAGAAACAGCAAGCAGAGCCATAACAACCGCCGATGCAAGCGCGTAGACTCCAAACAGAGGATAGCCGGCAATAACCCACAGCACAACAAACGGCAGACGCAGCAGTGCCGGCATCTTCCTGAATGCCCACAGGGCAAAGAGAGAGAACAAGACACCAAGCAACGCCACATAGTAATAGCCGGGCAACTTAAGATAGAATATCCAGTAGCCCAGCTGAGCATTGGAGGCAACTATCGCGAGCACTGGCAAAAGTGCTGCGAAGGAATACCTCTTGGAGATATTGAACACCTTGATAGTCAGCACATAGACCAGAAGCAGAAGGAGCACATATATTGCTGCACCCAACGCCGGTATATGGAAGAACTGCACAAGGAAACTTCCTATATATGAGAGGAAGCCTGCCGGAACTGACATCATCTCGTTGAAGTATGTCTCGTCGAAAAGGAATACCGAAAGTTCCTCCACCCTTTGCAAAAGAGCCGGCTCGAAGATTACCAATGCCAGCCACAGCAGCGGAAAGAAAAGCAGGGAGATTATACCGGAGCTTTCCGAAAGAGAGAGCAACAGCCTTTTCAAGGCAACGATGCGCGATTCTCCAACCGCCTTGCCACTAATCGGTGCCTCTGCCTTTTTCTTGTTTGTCTTGTTCATAAAATAGAGTATGCTTTTTAAAGCAGTTTAAATTTCTTGTATTAATGTCTCCAAAGCTAATAAAACGAATCCTTGGTCTGTTCTTAACATTTCACTATTACCCGTTTACACGAAAAGCCCATGCGATGCCCTGTCGAGCAGATAGTGGTCGAGCAGCACAAGTGCGGTCATAGCCTCAACAACCGGCACTGCACGAGGAACCACACAGGGATCGTGTCTGCCACGCGCAAGCAACGTCGTCTCTTCACCCTCTTTCGTAACGGTAGGCTGCTCCATAAGGAGTGTAGCCACTGGTTTGAAGGCTACACGGAAGTATATATCGTTCCCGTTGGAAATACCCCCTTGTATTCCGCCGCTGTTATTGGAACGTGTAGCTATCTTGCCATTATCGTTGTAGAATATATCATTCTGCTGTGAGCCGCGACTCGATGCCGCAGCAAAGCCATTGCCATATTCGAAGCCCTTGACTGCATTTATTGACATCATTGCTGACGCAAGCGACGAAGTGAGCTTGCCGTAGAGCGGTTCACCAAGACCTAACGGAACACCCTGCGCCACACAGGTAACGACACCGCCCACCGTGTCTCCCAAACGCTTCACCTCCATTATCAGCTGCTCCATTTCTGCCGCCTTGCCGGCATCGGGGCAACGTACCGCATTCTGTTCGGCAGAAGAAAGGTCATAACATGTGTAGTCGTCCTTAAGTTCTATCTCGCCGACTTGTGAAGTGAAGGCTTGCACTGTTATTCCCAGTTCCTTGAGCGCGAGTTTAGCCAGCGCACCGGCACACACTCGCACAGCCGTCTCGCGAGCCGAAGAACGCCCGCCACCTCTATGGTCGCGAACACCATACTTGCCCTGGTATACATAATCGGCATGCGACGGACGGAAAGCCTCGCGCAAGTTATCGTAATCACTGCTACGGCTATTGCCATTAATTATCATGAAGGCGATTGGAGCACCTGTAGAACGTCCCTCAAAGACTCCGGAAAGGATACGAACCTCATCCTGCTCGTTGCGCGATGTGGTAATTGCGCTCTGCCCCGGACGGCGACGCTGCATCTCACTGCGTATAAAACTCTCATCGATGACCACCCCTGAGGGATAGCCATCGACAACACCACCTATTGCAACTCCGTGAGATTCGCCAAAAGTGGTGAGACGAAGAAGCCTGCCAAAACTGTTCATTGCTTTACTTGGCGATATAATTCAAAACAACTTCTTGATATTCCTTTAATGACAACAGCCGCTGTCGCATCCACCGTCGTTGCAGCCTCCTCCGCAACCGCTGCAACCGCCGCTGCAACTGCATGAGGCCTTCAGCGAATCGTAGAATTTCTTCATTTCGGCCTCTGTCGCAGGACGTGCCTCCACTACACTGCCCATGAACTGAAGGTCGCAGCCTGCAAGCGGATGGTTAAAGTCCATCACCACCTTCAGCGGAGTAACCTCCTTTACTGTTCCAAGTATAGGCGAGCCGTCGGCACGCATCATCTCAACGACATTGCCTGCATAGATGTGGGCAGAATCGAACTTGCCGTCAATAGTAAACACTTCGCGGTCAAAGTCCTGCACGTGGTCCGGGTCATAATCGCCGTATGCATCGGCCGAAGGGATTGTGAAATCAAACGTATCACCCTTCTCCAAATCTTTAAGATTCTCCTCAAACGCATCGAGAGTATACCCTACACCTGTAAGGAAAGCGAAAGGCTGTTCACGTGTTGTCTTCTCAACCTCTTCACTCTCACCGTTGCGGTGCGAAACAAGCGTGTATGCCACGCGCAGATATTTGTTTGTCATCTCCATTTTATTTAATAATGTATTAGTAAATCAGGCGTAAAATTCCTAATATAAGTGCTGTGGCCCACTACCGTAGCCTCTGCTATTGCAACAAAACAGCTGAGCGAAGAGGCAAACAGTTCTTGGTCCTCGGCTGCATCGCGCAGCAACAGCGATGCCATAATAGAATAGGCAGCCATCTCGTAGAGGCGGCGCGACAGGAAGTCAAGCGATTCGGCACTGCCTAACGACTGCACCTTGGCAAGCGCATCGTTATAGGATGCGACCATAGCCTTGATGCGCACACGCAGCGGCTCAAGAGTCTCTGGAACAGGCGATGCAAGGTATTCCTCGAGAAGTTCCGAATAGAAACCGCTTGTTGCATAACGTATCGCAGCAACAACCTGCAACTGTGTCGTACCCTCATATATCGATGTTATTCGTGCATCACGGTAAAGACGCTCGCACACATAGTCGCGCATATAGCCCGACCCTCCATGAACCTGCACGGCATCGTATGCGTTCATATTGGAAAACTCACTTCCCATACCCTTTATCACAGGAGTAAGCGCGTCGGCCTTCTTCGAGAAGATTTTCGACTCGGCACGTTCCTCGGGTGTAAGCGCACGTTCACGTGCTATGTCGGCAAACTGGTAGCTCATATCAACATTGCGTGCTGTTTCATAAAGCAGACTGCGTGCAGCATCGAGCCTTGCCTTCATGGTTCCTACAAGTTCACGTACCGGCTGCAGGCTTATGATTGTCTTGCCGAACTGCTTACGTGAGTGGGCGTAGGAGAGAGCCTCGCTGTATGCTGCCTGTGCCAATGCCACACTTTGTGTCGCAATGCCCAGACGCGCTCCATTCATAAGCGACATCACATATTTTATGAGCCCCATCCTGCGGCTGCCGCAAAGTTCTGCCGGCGCATGGTCGAATACCACCTCGCAAGTGGGTGAACCGTGAATACCCATCTTGTCCTCAATTCTGCGGGTTCTTACACGTCCGCAACCCTTTTCACAGATGAACAGCGAAAGGCCTCGTCCATCCACACTGCCCTCCTCGCTGCGCGCAAGAACAAGGTGAATGTCACTGTCGCCGTTGGTAATGAAGCGTTTCACACCGTCGAGATACCAGCAACCATCCTCTTCGCTGTATGTAGCCTTCAGGCGCACACTCTGGAGGTCGCTGCCTGCGTCGGGTTCGGTAAGGTCCATAGACATCGTCGCACCGGCCGACACCTGTGGAAGATAATGTTCGCGTTGCTCATCGCTGCCGAAATTATATATTGTTGTCGCACAATCCTGCAACCCCCAAAGATTACCGAAACCGGCATCGGCACGGCATACAAGTTCCTGTACCATTGTAAAGATTGCAGTAGGGAAGTTCAAGCCACCATAGTTCCTGGGCAGCGAGACACCCATAAGACCTGCCTTGCGGAAGAGGTCGAGATTCTCCTCGGTAGCCGGTGCATAGACAACACGGCCATCGGCGACCACAGGGCCTTCCGTCTCAATCCTGACGGCATTCCCGGCCACCACATCGGCACAAAGCTCACCTGCGAGGTGCAGCACCTGCTCATAGCCATAGAGAGCCTCTTCAAAATCGACAGGTGCGTAATCATACTCGGCACTGTTGGCAAAATCGCGCTCCTTCATTGCAACGATGCGCTTAAGAAGGGGGTGCTTCAGATAGAACTGAAGTTCTTTATTATCGCTATAATAGTTCATTGTTTCTGCTGGTAAAAGGTTATCAACTTAGGAATTACTTCTTCCACTCTGCCGGTTATGACGTAATCGGCCAGTGCATTTATAGGAGCATCGGGGTCGCTGTTTACCGATATTATTATACCGCTCTCCTGCATACCAGAGACGTGCTGCACCTGACCCGAAATGCCACAGGCAAAATAGACCTTGGGGCGCACCGTAAGGCCGGTAGAACCTATCTGGCGGTCGTGGGTCGTATAACCGGCATCTATCGCCGCACGCGTCGCGCCCACCTCGCCGTGCAGCAGGTGTGCAAGAGTGAAGAGCTTGTCAAAATTCTCTTTGCTTCCCATACCGTAACCGCCTGCAATTACAATCGGGGCGTTCTTGAGATTATTGTCGGCCGCCTTGACATGACGTTCTATTACCTCTACCACAAAGCACTCCTCGGGTACATAGGCCGATACATCGTGCGATATTGTCGTTCCTTCGTAAGAGGCAGGACGTACCTCGCGGCAGCACATAACACCCTCACGCACCGTTGCCATCTGCGGACGGTTGTAAGGGTTCACTATTGTGGCCACGATGTTTCCGCCGAACGCCGGACGCACCTGATAGAGGAGGTTGTCAATTACAACGCCTTTCTTCTTGTCTTCATAAGTGCCTATCTCGAGTGACGTACAGTCGGCGGTAAGTCCGCAATGCAGTTCGGCGGTAATGCGAGGCGCAAGGTCGCGACCGATTATTGTCGCACCAAGAAGGAATATCTGATACCCCTCCTCCTTTACCAGCCTGCAAAGAGCCGCAGTCTGCGGCAAGGTTGTATAGAGAGCCAGACGTTCATCATCGAACAGATGAAGTTTGTCAACGCCATATTTATAGACCTGCCCGGCAACAGAAGAGAGATTATGTCCTATTGCCACTGCATCGAGTTCAACACCCAGTTTGTCGGCAAGGCGACGGCCTTCGCTAAGCAGTTCAAGGCTTACGTCTGCAACACGCGTGCCGTCAAGTTCACAATATACTAATATGTTGTTCATTTGATTATCCTATTGTATGGTTTTCAACCAGCTCCGACACGAGAGCCTTTATATTCTCATCGGTGGCAGCATAACACTTGCTCTCCTTGGCCTTGAAGATAATATTGTCTACCTTCTTCACCTTTGTAGGAGAGCCCGAAAGACCACAGCGCGAAGCGTCACCGCCCACAAATTCAAGATTCCACTCCTTTATATTGAGAGCATCGTCATTCTTTACCTGCTGCAAATATCTGTATCCTTCGGCAGCCTGTTCCTGCGGTGTTGCCGCGCGGTGGAAGCGTAGCATACGGTATACATTGCGCGGACGGCAGGGTGCCGCAGCACCGTCAACCGTAAGCAACAGCGGATAGGGAGCCTTCACAACCTCGGTTCCATTCTCTATTGAACGTTCGAGGAGCATTGTACCGTCACCCTTGGAGATAACACGGCGCACGTATGTAACCTGAGGAAGGCCAAGCATCTGCGCAACCTGAGGACCGACCTGGGCCGTGTCGCCGTCGATAGCCTGACGGCCACACAATATGACATCGGCAGCCCCAACCTTGCGCACAGCCATTGACAGGGCATATGACGTAGCCAAAGTGTCGGCACCGGCAAAGGCACGGTCACTGAGCAGCACACCCTCGTCGGCACCGCGGTACAACGCCTCGCGAAGTATATCTGCCGCACGCGCAGGCCCCATCGTTATTACAGTTATCTTACTCCCCGGATTGACATCCTTCAGAAGCAAAGCCTGCTCCAGAGCATTCAAGTCGTCGGGGTTGAATATTGCAGGGAGTGCCGCACGGTTTATTGTTCCGTCGGCATTCATTGCCTGCTCACCCACATTACGGGTGTCGGGCACCTGTTTTGCCAATACTATAATTTTCAGTTCCATAATTCAAATATTACTTTTAAGGTACACCGCACCTGCATTTGCAAGCAGAAAAGAGACCTTTTGCAGTGTACAGTTATAGAGCTCTACAGGCTGCAAAGATATAAATTGTTCCAATAAAATTCAAAGTTACCCCAAAAATTTGAGCAACCGCACATTATTAATAAATAATTTTAACTGACAGATGAAAAAAATATATAAAAGTTCGTTTCTTTATCACAAATTGTTATCTTCGCAAGATGAACCAAGCAAAACGTTTTTTATGAAATATATTGCAAAAATATGGCTATTGCCTATACTGGCTCTTATTGCCACTACATCCTGCAACAGCGCGCGCCGCGTGCAGCAGCCATCGGACGCGATGACCAGGAGCATCATATCTACCGACGGCACATCATTCACAAAGGAAGGAAAGCCTTATAGATACATTGGCACAAACCTATGGTATGCGAGCATTCTTGCATCCACCGGCGAAGGAGGCGACAGGGAGAGATTCTGCAAGGAACTCGACCGGCTCAGGAGTATAGGGGTCACCAATCTGAGGATTGCGGCAGGCCCCGATGCCGGCAGCGACCTAGCCAACCCGGCTAAGCCATACTTGCAGATTTCACCGGGAGTTTTGAACGACACCATTCTGCAAGGACTCGATTTCGCCATTGCCGAACTGGAGAAACGCGGAATGTATGCCGTAATATACCTGAACAATGCCTGGGACTGGAGCGGCGGTTACGGCTTCTACCTCAAGGAGTGCGGCTATGGCGACTCGCCCAACACCAATGAAGATGGCGGCTACAACCGCTATGTAGAGTATTGCGCAAACTTTGCACGCGAGCCAAGGGCTCTTGAATTGTACTACAGCTACATCAGGCAGATTGTATCGCGCAAGAACAGCATCACCGGGCGCAGCTACAAGGAAGAACCGGCAATCATGTCGTGGCAGCTGTGCAATGAACCGCGTCCGTTTGCAAAAGAGAACAAAGAACTGTTTGCAAAATGGATATCCGATGCAGCTGCACTCATAAAAAGCATTGACCCTAATCACCTTGTATCAACCGGTAGCGAGGGATATATCGGCTGCGAGGTCGACATGGAACTGTGCGAGCTCATTCATGCCGACAGGAACATAGATTACCTGACCATTCACATCTGGCCGGTCAACTGGGGATGGGCACCGCGAGAGAACCCCGACAGCGGTATAGAGAACGCCTGCGAGAAAAGCGGCAGATACATTGAAGAGCACATAGAACTTGCCAACAAGATAAACAAGCCACTTGTCATCGAGGAGTTCGGATACTCACGGAAAGGAAATGTTTCGGGAGTGGACATACCAACCGATAGCCGTGATATTTTCTACGGCTTCATTTTCGGGCAGGTAAAGAAGAGCATCGAAAAGGGCGGCCCCATTGCAGGATGCAATTTCTGGGGCTGGGGCGGCAGCGGCCGTCCGCGCGACCTTGTATGGCAGCCTGGCGACGACTATCTGTGCGACCCTCCGCATGAGCCACAGGGTTGGTACTCGGTATTCGACTGCGACACAACGACCATAGAAATCATAAAAAGATATTCAAAGGAAATAAACAGATAAAAAACCTATAACTATGTACAAGAAAGACAACCGTATTGTTGCCACGCTCGATGCCGGCGGCACAAACTTTGTGTTCGGCGCAATGAAAGCCGGAGAGTTCATCATAGAACCAGTTTCTGTTCCGGCGCAGTCCCATGACCTCGACCTCTGCCTGCAGAACATGGTCAGCGGCTTCAGGCAGGTATTCGACAAACTTGAAGAAAAGCCGGTAGCCATAAGCTTCGCATTCCCCGGCCCTGCCGACTACCCCAACGGCATCATAGGCGGATACCTCCCGAACTTCCCTTCGTTCCGCGAAGGCGTAGCATTGGGAGCGTTCCTTGAGAAACAGTTCGGGGTTCCTGTATTCATAAACAACGACGGCGACCTCTTCGCTTACGGTGAAGCCCTTTGCGGTGTCTTGCCCGAGATAAACAGTCGCCTGAAGGAACTGGGTTCTACAAAGCAGTACAAGAACCTTATAGGCTACACGCTGGGCACAGGGTTCGGCATTGGCGTTGTAATTGACAACCGCCTGAACAGAGGCGACAACTCATGCGTAGAGACATTCTGCCTGCGTCACAAGGAGATGCCCGATGTTATTGTTGAAGAGGGGGT
>CAZAIM010000002.1:0-52497 GCA_964485215.1 uncultured Bacteroidaceae bacterium
AGGTCGGCTATGAAACCGCTCTGCTCGGCTCCAAGCAGATTGCCTGCTCCGCGTATGTCGAGGTCCTGCATTGCAATGTGCATTCCGCTGCCGAGTTCGCTGAAACTTTCGATGGCCTCGAGCCTGCGCCGGGCATCGGTGTTGAGGCTCTCTCGTGGCGGTGTAAGCATATAGCAGAAAGCCTTGCGCTTGCCGCGTCCCACGCGTCCGCGCATCTGATGCAGGTCGCTGAGCCCGAAATTCTGTGCCTGGTTTATTATTATGGTGTTAACGTTAGGAATATCAATGCCGTTTTCTACAATGGATGTTGCTATGAGCACATCGTAGTCGTGGTTTATGAACTCGTAGAGCCTTTTTTCAAGTTCGGCCGGTTCCATCTGGCCGTGTCCTGTACATACTCTGGCATCCGGAACGTGGCGGCGTATCATTGAGGCCAGTTCCTCCATTCCCGAGATTCTGTTTGTGATGAAGAATACCTGTCCGTTGCGGCTTAGCTCAAAACTTATGGCCTCTTTTATGACTTCGGCATCGAACGTGTGAATTTCGGTGTGTATCGGGTATCGGTTTGGCGGCGGTGTCTGTATCATTGACAGGTCTCGTGCTCCCATAATGGAGAACTGCAGCGTTCGTGGAATAGGCGTTGCGGTCATAGTCAGTGTGTCGACATTGACTTTGAATTGGCGAAGTTTCTCCTTTACTGCAACACCGAACTTCTGCTCTTCATCTATGATGAGCAGACCCAGATCCTTGAACTTCACCTCTTTGCTTGTGAGTTTGTGCGTGCCGATGACAATGTCGGTTTTGCCCTCTTTGATATTTTCGAGAAGCTTTTTTGTCGATGCCGCGCTGCGTGCTCGGCTCAGGTATTCGATGTTACAAGGGAACTCTTTCAACCGCTCCTTGAACGTGAGGTAGTGCTGGTAGGCGAGCACCGTGGTGGGTACAAGTACTGCTACCTGTTTACCGTCTGTAGCTGCCTTGAAGGCTGCACGTATCGCAACTTCGGTCTTGCCGAAGCCTACATCGCCGCAGATTAGCCGGTCCATAGGCCGTTTCCGTTCCATATCGCGTTTTACCTCATTGGTGGCTTTCAGCTGGTCGGGAGTATCTTCATATATAAAGCTTGCCTCGAGTTCATTTTGTAGGTAACTGTCGGGCGAGAATGCAAAGCCCTCCTCTTTGTTGCGCTGTGAGTAGAGCTTTATGAGGTCGCGCGCAATGTCCTTAATCTTCTTCTTTGTGCGCTCCTTCATTCTTTCCCAGGCACCGGTTCCCAGTTTGTTTACAGTTGGCGGTTCGCCCTCCTTGCCGCGGTATTTTGAAATCTTGTGCAGGTTGTGTATGGACACAAACACCACATCATCGTTCTTGTATATGAGCTTTATGGCCTCCTGTGTCGCATTGCCGTTAGGTATGCGCACAAGTCCGCCGAATTTGCCAACTCCGTGGTCTATGTGCACAATGTAGTCGCCTATGCCGAACTCTTTCAGTTCCTTGATTGTGAGTGCGACCTTGCCGTTGCGTGCTCGGTCGCTGCGCAGACGGAAGTTGTGAAAACGTCCGAACAGCTGGTGGTCGGTAAAGAAGGCTCTCTTCAGCGTGTTGTCGCAGAATCCCTCGTGGATGGTGTGCCCTACGGGTGTGAATGTGATGTCATCTCCGCGCTCTTCGAAGATTGCTTTCAGACGCTCTGCCTGATGCAGGTCGTCGGTAAGCAGAAACAGGCTGTATCCTTTGTCGGCATATCCCTTGAAATTCTGGCTGACAAGGTCGAAATCCTTGTGGAAGAGTGGCTGTAATGAGATGTCGAACTTTATTTTCGTGTCTGCTGCTGCACTGCTACGCAGTTCCCAGTGTTTTACGCTCCTTGCGAAGGTCTCCATCTCGGTGGCTGACATCAGTTCGGGCATTTCGGGCAGTCTGTCATCCGACAGTTTCGCCTGCAGTGTGAATCCCTCGTTGCGCAGTCTCTCAATACTGCCTTTGACAAAATCTATGTCCTTAGTTATAAGAATGCAGTTTTTGGGCAGGAACGATGTTATGGCAACAGACTCCTGTCCTGTAACCTTGGGAACAATGCTTGCCTCATCCATGCGCTCTCTTGAGAGCTGGCTCTCGACCTCGAATGTCCTAATGCTGTCGACCTCATCCCCGAAGAAGTCTATGCGGTAAGGAAACTCCGATGAAAAGGAGAAAATATCAATTAGGCTGCCTCGTGTGGCAAACTCTCCGGGCTCGTATACGTATGTTACCTCCTTGAACTTCAGGGCTGCCAGCCTCTTCTCAATCTCCTCGCGGCTCATGTGGTCGCCTACGGCAATGGAGAGGGTCTTCTCCTCAAGGTCGCTCTGCGATGCTACCTTCTCGGCTATGGCATCGGGGTGCGTGACAATCAGCAGTCCCTCCTTGCGCCGGCGGTTGATGAGACGGCTCATAACCTCGGTACGCAGTATGCGGTTGGCATCATCCTCCTGACCGTACTTCATTGCACGGCGGAACGATGAGGGGAAGAAGAGTATGTTGCTGTCGCCCGTTATCTGCATCATGTCATGGTAGAAGTATCCTGCCTCCTCGGCATCATTCATCACTACCATCATCGTCTGCTCGGGTGCTCTCTGCTTGAAACCGCAGAGCATCATTGCTGCACTGCTGCCCAATAACCCTTCGAGAAAGGCATGTTTTCTGCCTCCCTCTTCACGTAGTTGCATCAGGGCGTCTACGCCCGGATGCCTTGAGTAGATTAGTCCTATCTCTTTCGGTTCCATTATTACAATGCAAATTTAGTGATTTTCTTCCATAGCTGCTGCAATAGCTTCGCTTCTTTGTCGTTTTTATAGTATAAAATTTCTTAAAAACAGCAATGATAATTTTATTGTTGTATATTTGCAGCAAACGAATATCCGATTAGAATGTTGTTATGGATAACTATCTTTATAAATTGGAAATGAAGGTACGCGACTATGAGTGCGATATTCAGGGTGTGGTAAACAATGCCAACTATCAGCACTATCTTGAGCACGCGCGCCACGAATTTCTCGAGTCGACAGGCGGCAGTTTTGCTGCAATGCACGCTCAGGGAATAGACCCTATGGTGTCGAAAATAACGATTGAGTACAAGCGTCCGCTCAAGAGCGGAGACCGTTTTGCTGTTTGCATAAATGTAGAGCGCAAGGGTGCCAAAATGGTCTTTTACCAGGATATATACAATGTAGAGAGTGGAGCTTTGGCTGTAAAGGGTGTGGTCGACGTGGTTTGCCTGAAGGATGGAAGGCTCACACGTGGTGAGGCTTTCGATGAGGTTATGGAATATTTTAACAGTTAGTTTATGGAGGTCTTGCTAAGTATAATTGCATTTGCGGGGGTCTATTCCATTTTGCTTGTGGTAAGAAGCCTTGCCTCGCGTCCCGATGTAAAGGCAAAGCCTATTATAGGTGAGGCCTTTCCTGAAATCGAGGTGCTGGAGGTTCCACAAGCTGTTTCCGAGCCTCCTGCCGTGAGGGCAGAAACGGCCCGTTCGCTTGAGACGAAAAAGAAAATGCTTTCCCAAAAGAGCCTTTCGGCAACCCCTCTGCAAGAGAATGCCACACACAAAACAGGCAGTGGCAGGCTCGCTTCGCTCGGCAACAGGTCCGAAGCCAAAAAGGCTGTCATATATTCCGAGATATTCAACAGGAAATATTGATGGTGTCTGTTTTCATGAATAAAAAGACAAACATAAAATAAACGACTATGAGTTACCGCATTATTACAGCCCAAGAGGCTGCGGCTTACATTAACAATGGCGATGGAGTAGGAATCAGTGGCTTCACCCTCTCCGGTACACCGAAGACAGTTCTTCCCGAGGTTGCAAAGCGTGCCGAGGAGGCACATGCGGCCGGAAAGCCATTCAAGATAGACCTCTATTCCGGTGCATCGACCGGCGATTCCATTGATGGTGTTCTTACACGTGCCGATGCAATACGTTTCCGTGCCCCCTTTATTTCAAATCCCGTTGTGCGCACGGCCATAAATGGAAAGCAGATAACATATACCGATTTGCACCTGTCGCTCATGGCGCAGGACTTGCGCTACGGCTATATGGGCAAGGTTAATGTTGCCATTCTTGAGGCGATTGACATAACTCCCGACGGAAAGGTCTATCTTACAACAGCCGGTGGAATAGGGCAGACTGTTGCAAACCTGGCCGATAGAATCATAATCGAACGTAACGCATACCATCGTACAATGGGGCTGCACGATGTCTATGAGCCGCTCGACCCTCCTTGTCGTAAAGAGATACCTATATACAGTGCATCGGACCGTGTAGGCAAGCCCTATGTACAGGTCGACCCGAAGAAAGTCGTGGGAATCGTCGAGGTAAATATGCCTAACGAACAGGTAGTCTTCAAGGAACTCGACCCTGTCACACGCCGCATTGGCGAGAATGTAGTCGGCTTCATCCTCTCCGACATCAAGCGTGGAACAATCCCTGCTGCAGGCCTGCCCATACAGAGCGGTATCGGCAATGTAGCCAATGCGGTTCTGAAGGGACTTGAGGAGTGCAATGGCATTCCTCCGCTCGACCTCTATTCCGAGGTGCTTCAGGATTCAGTCATCAAACTGATGGAACTTGGCCGTGTGAAGGCCGGCAGCACTTGCTCCCTGTCGCTTAGCCAAGAGTGTCTGCAGCATGTATACGACAATCTCGACTTCTTTAAAGAACGTCTTATCCTGCGTCCGTCCGAAATCTCCAATCACCCCGAAGTGATACGCCGTTTGGGCATAATTGCAATGAATACTGCTATTGAGGTCGACCTTTACGGTTGTGTGAACTCGTCCCACATTTGTGGCACGCGTCTTATGAACGGCATTGGCGGTTCCGGTGACTTTGCACGCAATGCCTTTGTCTCTATATTTACTTGTCCCTCGACGCAGAAAGGCGGAATGATAAGCTCCATCGTACCAATGGTTACGCATACCGACCACACTGAGCACGATGTGCGTGTAGTAGTGACAGAGTGGGGTGTAGCCGACCTCCGTGGCAAGGGCCCCGACGAACGGGCAAGGCTTCTTATCGAGAACTGCGCACATCCCGACTACAGGAATCTGCTGTGGGATTATCTTAAAATTTCGCGATGTGGTCATTTGTCGCACAACGTTGCAGCCGCACTCGGGATGCACGCTGCATTCGAACGCGACGGTGATATGAGAAAAACCGACTGGAGCAGTTTTGTATGATTAACAGAAAAAAACTGGTGACCGAGATGGGGCGCATCGATGCCGATGCGTACCGCGCAGCCGGAAAGCTTCCCCTTGTGGTTGTGCTCGACAATGTACGCAGTCTGCATAATGTGGGCTCAGTGTTCCGCACAAGCGATGCTTTCCGCGTAGAGCGCGTAATGCTTTGCGGCATAACGGCCACTCCGCCGAGTTCCGAAATACACAAGACGGCACTTGGTGCAGAAGACGTTGTGGAGTGGCAGTATTTTGGGTCGACACTGGATGCTGTCGAGGCATTGCAGCTGGAGGGTTTCAGGGTCTTTTCTGTAGAACTCTGTGAAGGCAGTGTGCCTTTGCACGATTTCGTAACCGTTCCCGGCGAACGTTATGCAGTGGTGCTCGGCAACGAGGTCAAGGGGGTGCAGCAGGCAGTGGTCGATGCTTCCGAGGGAGCTATTGAAATTCCCCAGTTCGGAACCAAGCATTCGCTCAATGTATCAGTCACAGCAGGAATGGTCATTTGGGAATTCGCAAAGAAACTGGGTCTGTTGCAGTAGCTTGACAGTCTCTATAACCCGGCCTCCTCTGCCGGGTTGTTTTTGTAATATTCGTTCCACTCTTCCAGAACCTTCTGCCAGTCGACGGTTTCGCCATTGGCAATAGCCTCGGCCTGCTTCATGGCTTCATCGTGCTGTCTCTTTTCGGCATGACGCGTCTTCATAGCCTCGATGGTTGCCTCGTCGAGCACCTGTATACGGCCACGGCGCACGCACTCGTCAAGGTCGGCCGGTCCGAAAGCCTTGCCCTGGATGTTGAAGTCTGAAATGTTGAACTCAAACACTGTGCGCAGGGTGTGACGAATCATTTTCTGTCCGGCACGGTTGCTGCGTATCTTGCTGCCAAGCAGCTTGCGTATAATCTCTGTCTCCTTCTGTGAAAACTTTTTCCTTCCCATACTTTTCTCTCTAACTTCCTGCAAAGTTAAGAAACTGTTCGAATTTCCATAAGAATATGGCGATATAAATCGAATGGCCGCTAAAATAGATGTATCAGTTTTATGTATTATTTGAGGCTGCCTTTTCCTGCAACCTCCAAAAAACAGCAAATAATTCCTTTAAATGACAAAAAATAAGTAACTTTGTGGCATAAATTATTATATAATAATCATTCATTGATATTTCGAGACTATGAAAGAGTTTTTCAAGGTGCTTAAAAGGTTTGTGCCGCCATATAAGAAGTATCTTATACTTTCTTTGTTCTTTACGTTGCTTTCTGCGGTGCTGAACGTCTTTTCGTTTATGGTCATAATTCCGATATTGCAGATACTTTTCAAGATAAACGATACCGCAGGCGTAGAGTTTATTCCTTGGAGTGAACTCAGCACGAGCAATGCAAAAGAGGTTATCATGAACAATGCGACCTGCTATTTGAATTCGTTCAGCGAAGAACATGGCGTCTCAATGGTGCTTCTTCTTCTTGGACTTTTTCTTGTCTTTATGACATTGTTGAAGACTGCAAGCTATTTTGCATCGTCGGCTGCGATAATTCCGCTGCGTACCGGAGTTGTACGCGATATGCGTACAAAACTGTACGATAAGGTTGTGAGCCTCCCCATCGGTTTCTTTTCCAATGAGCGCAAGGGCGACATTATTGCGCGTATGACCGGTGATGTCACAGAAGTCGAGAACTCAATCGTGGCATCACTCGATATGCTGATAAAGAACCCGATATTCATTATCATATATTTCGCGACTCTGCTCTGCGTGAGCTGGCAGTTGACGCTCTTTACAATATGTGTTATTCCGGTTATGGGCTGGATTATGGGACGTGTAGGCCGTAAACTGAAGGCCAAGTCGCTTGTAGCACAGCAGAAACTGGGTGAGACAACGTCGCAGATGGAGGAGACGCTGGGAGGCCTGCGTATCATCAAGGCCTTCATTGCCGAGAAGAAGATGTCGGGCCGTTTTATCAAATGCAGCAACGAACTTCGCCAGGCTACAATGCGTGTGACTATGCGTCAGGCTCTTGCTCACCCTATGAGCGAGTTCCTAGGTACTTGTGTGATAGTTATTGTGCTGTGGTTCGGCGGAACGCTTATCCTTGGCGATGATTCTCCAATATCGGCAGCGGCATTCATCTACTATCTTACAATCCTTTACAGCATAATTAACCCATTGAAGGATTTTTCCAAGGCATCCTATAACATACCTCGTGGCCTTGCATCAATGGAACGTATCGATGCCATTCTGAATGCCGAGAATCCTATTGCCGATGGCGAAAAGGGTGTTGAGATACCCGAAATGAAGGATGGTATAGAGTACAGGAATGTCACATTCTCATACGACGGAGAACGCAATGTCCTCAAGAATATCAACCTGAAGATAGAAAAGGGCAAGACCGTTGCGCTTGTAGGGCAGTCGGGTAGCGGAAAATCAACGATGGTAGACCTGATTCCCCGATACTACGATGTGGAGCAGGGCGAGATTGCTATCGATGGCGTGAACGTGAAAGATATGAAGGTAAAGTCATTGCGCGGGCTAATAGGCAATGTGAATCAGGAGGCGATACTTTTCAACGATACATTCTATAACAATATAACCTTCGGCGTAGAGAATGCAACGATGGAGCAGGTGATAGAGGCTGCCAAGATTGCCAATGCGCACGATTTCATCATGGAGACAGAGAACGGTTACGACACTAATGTCGGCGACCGGGGCTGCCTGTTGTCCGGTGGTCAGCGTCAGAGAATAAGCATAGCACGGGCTATTCTTAAGAACCCTCCAATTCTCATCCTTGACGAGGCTACATCCGCGCTCGACACAGAGAGCGAACGTCTTGTGCAGGAGGCTCTTGAACGCCTTATGAAGACCCGTACGACAATAGCCATTGCCCACCGTCTCTCTACAATCAAGAATGCCGACGAAATTTGCGTTCTGCGCGACGGTGAGATAGTGGAGCGTGGAAGACACGATGAACTTATTAAACTCAATGGTGTTTATAAACGCCTTAACGATATGCAGTCTCTGTAGCCTATGACAAGGAGTAGGTGTGTAGCTGTCTTCTGTGCAGCATCGGAAGAGATTGATGCGTGCTATTCTGTAGCGGCTGCTGAGGTCGGTTCCTTGCTTGGCGAACTCGGGGCAACGTTGATATATGGCGGTGCACGCTTTGGGCTTATGGAGGCTACAGCAAGAGCCGCAAAAGCTGCCGGCAGTTGCATTGTCGGCGTAGTGCCCGGAATACTCGAGGAGCGTGGCAGGGTAAGCATGCTTCTCGATGAGAAGGTTCCCTGCTGCAATCTTAGCGAGCGTAAGGATATAATGCTTTCGCGCAGCGACATTCTTGTAGCCTTGCCAGGAGGTGTAGGTACGCTCGACGAGATATTCCACGTTATGGCGGCATCGACAATCGGCTATCACAGCAAACGGGTGGTTCTGTATAACGTGAACGGTTTCTGGGATGGTTTGTTATCTATGCTGTGCGAGTTTGAAAAGAACGGTTTTGTCCGTGGCAGCTTGCAGAAGCAGCTGGCTGTTGCCGCGACCTTGGACGAACTGAAAGAATTGATAATGGAAGCTTGATATGGGTAGAGTAATAGGAATAGGTGAAACAGTTTTTGATATTATCTTCAAGAACGGGCAGCCGGTTAAGGCTGTTCCGGGCGGTTCTGTCTTCAATAGCATCATATCGCTCGGGCGAATGGGGCTTGATGCCTCTTTTATAAGCGAGGTCGGCGATGACAAGGTAGGGAATATAATTCTTTCACACCTGCGCGACAGTGGTGTCGATGCCTCTTCGGTATGCTGCTCTACGGGCGGAAAGTCGCCTTTGGCATTGGCTTTTCTTAACGAGAACAACGATGCAGAATACCTTTTCTATAAGGATTATCCCAATAATCGCCTCGAGGTGGAATTCCCCGATATAAAACCGGGCGACATAGTGCTGTATGGCTCATATTTTGTCCTTAACCCGGTGCTGCGTGCCAAGACAAAGGCATTTCTTGAGTATGCCCATGAGCAGGGCGCGCTGCTTTTCTACGATATCAATTTCCGTCAGAATCACGTTGCGGAACGCATAAAGCTCGCCGAGGCTCTAATCGAGAATCTTGAGCTTGCCGACATTGTCCGCGGTTCTGCCGATGATTTCACCCATCTGTATGAAATGACTGATGCCGAGAAGATATACAAGGAGAAGATAAAATTCTATTGTCCTCATTTTATCTTCACAAGCGGTGGTGGCAATGTGAGGCTCTTTACGAAAGAATGTGCAAGTGTCTACCCCATAAAGAAGGTTGAAGTGGTGAGCACTGTAGGTGCCGGTGACAACTTCAATGCTGGTGTTGTCTATGGGCTGTTGCGTGCAGGAATCGGCCGTGAAGAACTGCCTGCAATGTCGCAACAGCAGTGGGATAGTGTAATTTCGTGCGGACTCGATTTCAGTGCTCATGCCTGCACCCTTCTTGAGAACTATGTCGACAAGGAGTGGGCAACCGAATATGCAAAATAACATTCCTGGAATATGATAGGTGCAGGACGTAGAATATCATTCGTGGCAATTCTTGCAGCAACGCTGTTGCTTGTGGGTCTGCGTGCTGTACCCCACCATCATTGCTGTTCGGATGGCGAAACCATACATATAGGCCTGGAGACCTGTGAAGAGCATGGCTGCTGTACAGAACCTTCCGATGGCGAGCATGGCTGCAAGGATAATATGCAGTGCTGCGATGATGCACACTATTACTGCCGCATAAACGACGACACGGCCGATGCGGTTCGTCTGCTGTTGCCAATAGTTTACTGCCAGGCGTTGCAGGAACACTTGTTGCCTGTGCCGCATCTGCCCGAAAGGCGTTGGTGCGAAGAGCGCATTTTCAAACCGGACGACGGCTTTCTTTTCTCCCGTGCGCTCCGCGCTCCTCCAGTAGCCTGAAAGAGCAGTCTTTGCTGCTCCGCTATTGTGTGTAGCTTGCCCGTAAGACGGGTATTCATGAACAAGAAAATCTATTTTACATATGAAAAGAATATTCTTTGTGGCAATTTCTCTTATTGCCATATGTGGTTGTGGAGGTCACAGCCACAATGAAGGGGCTGTGTCGCACGAGCACGAACATGGCCACGTACACAATTTTACGGCATATACGGCATCGTATGAGTACTTTATGCAGCATGAAGGGCTTGTGGCAGGTGAAAAGTCGTGTATAACGCTTTATGTGACAGAACTAGACGGCTTCAAGCCGGCCGAGGCAAGTACGGCTGAAGCTGTTCTGAAGGTTGGCGAAAATGTGCAGAATGTCAAAGCTGCCGCAGGGCACAAGGGAATCTTTCACTTCGATTTAGTTCCCGGAACTGCCGGCGACGGAGTTCTGGTATTCAGTATCGGTGGAGAGAAGGCACATTTCCATATAGATGTACACTCCCATGGCGAAGAGCACAATCATTCGTGCGACACTCATTCTGCCGACGAACACAATCACTCGGCTCACAATCATAGCGACGGGCATAGTCACGAACACCATTCGCACGCAGTTCATCAGGGGGCTTCTCATAGCCATGCCGGGCATGGCGAGGCAACAGAAGGCAAGCCCGGTGATGTCGCATTCAGCAAAGAGCAGAGCTGGAAGGTTGAGTTCGAGACGGCCATAGCCGGCGAGAGTGATTTTGCTGCAGCCGTCAAGGTTGCAGCAAAGGTAGAAGCTGCTCCGGCAAACTTCACAACCATTGTATCTACAGCAAGTGGCAAGGTGCAGTTTGCAGGCAATGTGGTAGAGGGCAAGAGGGTGGCATGCAATGAAGCGTTGTTCTATCTTGAAGGTGGCGACGTTACCGATAACGATGCGGCTGTGAAATTTGCCGAGGCCGAGAGCAATTACGAAGTGGCGAAGGCCGACTTTGAAAGAAAAAAGCACCTTTTCATCGAGAAAATTGTTTCCGAACGTGACTACCAGGCATCCGAGGCTGCTTTCAAGCAGGCCGAGGCACGCTTCAACAGCATGAAGCGTAACTTTGGTGGTGGCAAGGTTACTCTGCGTTCTTCCATTGCAGGCTATGTGTCGGCACTGCTTGTCTCCAACGGCGACTATGTACAGCCGGGTACTCCTATTGCAACAGTACAGTGCGATGGCGACGTTAACGTTGTTGCCGAATTGCCGGTGCGCTTTGCCGGGCGTCTGCAATTTATTGAGAGCGTGAATGTGGAGCTTGCATCGGGTAAGGTTTGCTCTGTCGATGAACTTGGTGGGCGTGTGCTTGCCGTAGGAAGTTCGGCAAACGGCTGCAATATGATTCCAGTAACCATATCAATGCCTGCTGTCGACGGAGTTTTTCCCGGCAGCATAGTCACTCTTTATCTGAACACGGGTGAAACAGGCGAGAAAGGAGTTGTTGTACCGCGCACTGCTCTTGTCGAGGAGATGGGCCGCTTTTTTGTCTTTGTGCAGAACAGCCCAATCTCGTTCGAGAAACGAAGCGTAGAAACCGGAGCTACAGACGGGAAGCTTGTAAAGCTGCTCAGCGGTGTCAGCACCGGTGAGCGTGTGGTAACAAAGGGTGCCTTGCTGCTGAAACTCTCACAGGGTGCTGCCGCAATTGATCCTCACGCAGGACATGTACATTAAGAAGCAGTTTGAATTTCTAAAAAGAGGATTACGCTATGCTTAACAGAATAATCAAGTTCTCTTTGAGCAACAGGCTGCTGATACTGCTCGCAGTCGTGTTGGTCACAATAGGCGGTTTCTACTCCGCCAGGAATACCGAGGTCGATGTTTTCCCCGACCTGACAATGCCTACTGTGGTAATTCTTACCGATGCCTCCAATATGGCACCCGAGGAGGTGGAACGTCTTGTTACATTCCCCATAGAGACTGCAGTCAACGGTGCAACCAATGTGCGTCGAGTGCGCTCCTCCTCATCGCAGGGATTCTCCTTCGTGTGGGTTGAGTTCGATTGGGGAATGGATATTTACCGTGCCCGTCAGGTCATAAGCGAGAAAATGAGCCTTCTCGCAGGGCAACTGCCCGACGGGATTGTGCCTATGCTTGCCCCACAGTCGAGTGTCATGGGTGAGATTATGTTCGTAGGTATGCAGTCGGACAGTACCTCGATGATGGAGGTACGCACTCTTGCCGAGTGGGTGCTGAAGCCTGCCATTCTTGCAACAGGTGGTGTCTCCAACGTTACTATAATCGGTGGCGACTACAAACAGTATCAGGTGCTTGCCGACCCTGTGAGAATGGAGATGTTTGGCGTCACGATGGCCGAACTCGAGAGTGCAGCCTCTGCCATGAGTGTGAATGTCGGTGGCGGCGTGTTGCGTGACTTTGGCAACGAGTATAACTTGCGTGGGATGGGACGAAGCAACGATGTCGGCCTTTTGGGCAGCAGCGTGGTGAAGATGAACGGCGATGCGGCTGTGCGTGTGGCCGATGTTGCCGATGTTGTGGTGGCACCTGCCGTGAAGCAAGGTTATGCTTCGATGAATGGTGAGCCGGCAGTCATACTCTCTATATCCAAGCAGCCTGGTGTGAATACCCTTGAAGTTACAGAAAATATAGAGAATAACCTTGAGGCGGTGGCAAGATCCTTGCCGGCCGATGTAAGGCTCGACACGAAGATATTCCGCCAGGCCGACTACATACAGTCGTCGGTGAACAATGTCGGTACCTCTCTGCTCGAGGGTGCAGTGTGCGTGGTGCTGGTGCTGCTGCTCTTCCTCACAAGTCTCCGTTCTACATTCATTTCGTTGCTTGCTATTCCGCTTTCGCTGCTGGGCACTATAATAGCCCTCTATCTGCTCGGAATGGACATAAACACTATGACGCTCGGCGGTATGTGCATTGCCATCGGTTCATTGGTCGACGATGCCATTATCGATGTTGAGAATGTCTACAAACGTCTGCGCGAGAACCATCGCCTGCCTAAGGAGGAACGCAAGCCGTCGTACAAGGTGGTGTTCGATGCCTCCTCCGAGATACGTGCCTCCATAATACATGCAACGCTCATTATTATGGTGACATTCGCGCCGCTGTTCTTCCTTAGCGGTCTCGAGGGCCGTATGCTCAAGCCGCTCGGCTTTGCCTATCTCATAGCCCTTGTAATGTCGCTCATCGTTGCGATGACTGTAACGCCATTGCTCTGCAAGCTGATGCTCACAGGTGACAAATACCTTACCCGTGCGGAGCGGAAAACCTGGGTCGACCGTTGGCTGCTCACACATTACCGTTCATCGCTGTGCCTCGTGCTCAGGAATGCCAGGAAGGTTGTGGTTGCTATTGTTGCCCTGTTCCTCTTCTGTCTGCTCCTGTTCGGCAATATGGGCCGCAGTTTCTTGCCCGAATTCAACGAGAAGGCTCTGACAATATCGGCCGTTTCACGACCCGGAATATCTCTTGAAGAGAGCAATAAACTGGGTGCGGTAATCGAGAAGGAACTGCTCGAAATTCCCGAGGTTACCAGTACTGCCCGGCGCACCGGACGTGGTGAGCTGGACGAACATTCGCAAACCTCCAACGGTGCCGAGATTGATGTCAATTTTGTACTTGGCGACCGTAGCAAAGCGGCTTTCCTTGCCGATGTGCGTGAACGCCTTGCTGCTGTTCCCGGAGTGGTGACATCGGTGGGTCAGCCGCTCGAACATCGTATAGATCATATGGTTTCGGGTACACAGGCCGACTTGGCCATTAAGATATTCGGCCCCGACCTGAGCACTCTTTTCCGTAAGGGAACTGAAATTAAGGAACTGCTGAGTGCCTTCCCCGAGGTTGTCGACATCAATGTAGAGCAGCAGGTGGAGACTCCCCAGCTGCAGATAAGGGCCGACCGCGAGAGGCTCGCCTACTTCGGAATAACAATGGAGAATTTCAACTCCTTTGTCGAGTCGGCTTTTCCTGGCAAGAGGGTTGGCAGTGTCTATGAGGCTGAACGCAGTTTCGACCTTATAATAAGGCTCAACAAGGATTATACCGAAAGCATCGATGGTATAAAGCGTGCTCTCATCGACACCCCCAACGGCAAGGTGGCACTCGAGGATGTGGCTTCTATAGTATCGGTCGGAGGCCCGGGCAGCATCAGCCGCGAGAATGTGCAGCGCAAGGTTGTCGTTTCGGCAAACATTGCAAGTGGAGATGTCGCAGGCACTGTAGGGCGAGTTGAAGAGTACCTGGAACGTGAACTGCTGCTCGAAGAGGGTTATCGCCTGGAATTCGGCGGCCAGTTCGAGAGTGCCGAATCGGCTTCGCGCACACTGTGGCTCACAACCATAGTCGCTGTGCTCGTTGTCTTTGTGCTGCTCTACAGTGAATTCAAGAGTACCTTCCTGTCGGTGGTTGTGTTGCTGAACCTTCCCTTGGCACTCATTGGCGGTATACTTGCAACATATTTTACATCGGGTGTGATGAGCATTCCTGCCATAATAGGCCTTATAACACTCTTTGGCATTGCTACACGTAACGGCATTCTGCTCGTTACGCGCTACCAGCATCTGCGTGCCGAGGGCGTTGCGCTCGAAGAGGCTGTGGAGGTTGGTTCGGCCGACCGCCTGACACCGATTCTTATGACCGCCTTTACATCGGCTCTTGCCCTTGTGCCTATGATTATAAACGGTTCGGCATCGGGCAACGAGATACAGAGCCCTATGGCTGTTGTTGTTCTTGGCGGTCTCTTGTCATCGACCTTGCTCAATATATATGTTATCCCAATCGTTTATCGCTGGGTAGTGCGCAAGGGCTGGGTATGATAAGGAGGTTGCAAATAAATTTGCATTTGGCTCGTTTGTACAAGTCTTCTGTGTTACGTTTGCCTTCAAAATCCTCATTTACGCCAAGTAAACTGCGGTTTTGAAGCCTGCACAAGCCTTGAACTTTGCTTTTTATTCACCCCAGACAAGAAGAGGATGACCAGGGTCACCCTCTTCTTGCTTTATCTCTACTGCTTCAATATAACTTCTTGCTTTGTCCTTACATACTCTATGTGCTTTCATGCAAAATTTTTTACCTAAATTTTTCTTACTGACCTTTTTATGCTATCTTCGCATTGACCAACATATAACCCCTCAAGATACTATGTATTTACCCGTCGGAACTCTCCTTCAAGGAGGACGTTATGAAATAATCCGTTACATCAGTAGTGGCGGTTTCGGCTGCACATACGAAGCTCGCGATACCAAATTCAAGAGTAAGATAAAAAGTGTTGCAATAAAGGAATTTTTCGTTAAGGATTTTTGTTGTCGTGATGCAGAAATCGACAATTCTGTTACTGCAACGCGTAGTAAAGGAGGGCTTGTAGACAAACTTCGTGCAAATTTTCTCGATGAGGCTAATGTCCTTTTTGAATTTGAACATCCTAACATAGTGCGAGTTACGGACGTATTCGAAGAAAATGGTACCGCATACTATGTAATGGATTATATAACAGGTTGCACGCTTTCCGAAATAATAGAAAGCAAGGGACCTTTGCGCGAAGATGAGGCACTTGGTTATATTCGTCAGGTTGCCGATGCCCTTAAATATGTTCATGCCAATAATCGTGCACATCTTGATGTGAAGCCGCAGAATATTATGGTCTATGATGATGGTAGAGCTGTGTTAATAGATTTTGGTGTCTCCAAACAGTATGACGAGGTGAACGGTGAAAATACATCAGCTCTTGTAGGGTTTACTCCAGGTTATGCTCCAATAGAACAGAGCGGCAACGCACGGGTTAAGTTGGATGCGGCCACTGATATATATGCTCTTGGGGCAACGCTCTATAAACTGTTGACCGGAACTACACCTGTAGCTGCAACAATGCGTGCCGGTGATAATGCCTTCAAGGAGCTTCCTTTCCTACCCACTGTATCATCTGCAATGCGCAATGCCATTGATAAGGCTATGCAGATAAGTCGCAACGACCGCCCACAGAATATTGATGAGTTCCTTTGCTTGCTTGAAAGTAAAACCGGTGTTGCCAATGTAAAGAATAAAAAGATATTGCCGATAATATTATTACTGCTTATATCGTTTATTGCGGCCGGTTGTTTCATATTGTTTTCAGGTGGTTTTTTTTCAGTCACTAGTGAAAATGGAGATGCTTCCAATAATATTATTACGGCAAATGACGCAAATTCCAAATATAGTGATGGGGATTTAATCCCGATTCTGGATGAAAGCGGAAAGTTCGGTTTTGTCGACAAGGAAGGTAATGATATAATTCCATGCAGATATGACGATGTTGACCGATTCTTGAATGGTTTGGCCAAGGTGCGCATTGGTGATAAAAATAGTGGAAAGTGGGGCTTAATTGATAAAAGTGGCAAAGAGGTTGTTCCTTGCAAATATGATTATGTCAGTATTAACAGTAATGGATTGGCTGTGGTGCGCATTGGTGATAAAGATAGTGGAAAGTGGGGAGTAATGGATAAAACCGGTAAGGAAGTAGTTCCTTGTAAATATGATTGGGTAGCAGATTTTCATGAAGGTTTAGCATTAGTTCGTGTCGGTTATAAAAAGACACGCAAATATGGCTATATTGACAGGTTGGGTAAAGAAGTGATTCCCTGCACTTATAAACATGCTTGTTCGTTTTCAGAAGGAATGGCGGAGGTAACGATTAACGGTAAGAAAGGATTTATTGATAAGGTTGGTAATATAATTGTACCTTGCAAATATGATTGGGCAACAGATTTTCGCGAAGGTCGAGCAATGGTGGGGATAGATTTAGATTGGCAAGAATATCGATATGGTTTCGTGGATAAGGCAGGTGAAGAAGTGACTTCATGCGTTTATGAAGATTTGGATAATTTTAGGGAAGGGTTGGCTGGTTTTATGCTCAACGGTAAATATGGTTTTATGGACAAGAATTGCAAAGTCGTGATTCCACCTATATATGAGGACGTTTTTGGTTTTAATGGTGGATTAGCTCCCGTCAAGAGGAATGGTAAATGGGGTATGATTGATAAAGATGGGAATGTTGTTGTGGTTTTTGCGTACAATGAAATTATACCGGCTCATATAGATGGTTTGTATGCTGTTTGTAAGAAAGGAAGGTATGGATGTGTAGATGTTGCAGGAAATGAGATTATTCCATGCAGATATGAGAATTGCGTGTTTTACCGTGATGGGATAGCGAAAGTTCAAATGAATGGTAAATATGGCTATATTGATAAAAATGAGAATGTTGTTATTCAATTTATATATGATGATGCATCGTCTTTCTCTGATGGATTGGCAAGGGTTAAGAAGGATGGGAAGGAGTACTATATCGGCAAGGATGGTAAAGAGTATATAAAAAAGTCCATGTATAAATAATTCGATGCACCGGTTCTATTCTTTTCCGTGCAAGGGGCTTTCCAATCGTTTATCGCTGGGTAGTGCGCAAGGGCTGGGTATGATAAGGAGGTTGCCGGAATATGCTATGCTTTAACATTTTTTAACAAGGGGGGGTAATTTTGTTAATCTTTTAATGTAAATTGCCACAGAATTTTAAATATTGAAATAACTTCTTACTATGAAAAAGGTAATTTTATTTTCCGGTTTCTTGAGTTTTGCTGTGTTTGCTATCCTTTGTTGTGTTTCTTGTGGTTCAGGACCAAGTGCTTCCGAAGCTGTTGATTTGGGTCTCAGTGTCAAATGGGCTCCATACAATGTAGGCGCAACTTCCTCAGAGGGGTGTGGTGGCTACTATGCTTGGGGCGAGACTGGTACAAAGGATGTTTACTCTACAGAGAATAGTGCAACGTACGGCAAGGAGGTAAGTGATTTCAGCGGCAATGCCGAATATGATGTTGCTCTGGCTGAATGGGGCGGTGCATGGCGAATGCCTACGAAAGCAGAGTTTGAAGAACTCGTCAGTTGCTGCACATGGGAGTGGAGTGAACAGAATGGAGTTGAAGGCTTTATGGTAATCGGCCCTAATGGTAATAGCATCTTCCTTCCCGCTCTTGGCAGGAAGAGCGACAATGGAGACACTATAAGTCAAGATGCGGGTTATTACTGGACTTCTACGCCTTATGATAATGACCCATTAACTGCACATTGCTACCAATTTATGAAAGGTTATAGAGGATTTTTTATGACTTATCGTTACTCCGGTTACAGTATACGCCCGGTATGCGACTAAATGAAAATCGTTCAGGTGAGCAAAGAAGACTATCCTCTGTGGGGTGGTCTTCTTTTTTTAGTCATAGCTTTGCCGGTGTTAGGGCATTTTGTCTTCTAAAAAACGGTGTTCGTGCTGCAAAAGCAGTTCTGTACAAATTGATTCTCTGTTTTTAACTCCTGTTAACAATTGCATTCTTTTATTTTGAATATTTTTACAAACAACTTCCAAAAACCTTACCTATATGAAAAGGCTTTTTACAACAACTTTCGTTTTGCTTGGGGCTTTGCTGGCTTTTGCTGCTACGCCCGACAAAAGGCTTGTGCTCAAAGTCGCCGAGGGTGAATCCTGTTATCCTTTGAAGAGTATCCGCTGTCTTAAGTTCTCAAATGGTGTAATGATGCTTAATATGAACGATGGCAGCATATTGGAGTGGAATACCGGCAATATTGCAGTGATGTATCTCGAATATTACGAAGGTGGTGGCGAGGAGACTTCGATATACGATGCGGCTCTATCCTCTCCTTTTGAATTTGATGGCGAGGTGCTTCGTGCCGGTGCCGGCAGTGTTGTGCTGTATACGGCAGATGGCAGAGTTATATGCAGCGGGGATTACAAGGAGGGATTCTCCTTTGACCTTGCTTCGCTGCCGGCCGGAATGTATCTGTTTGAATTGAATGGCAAGATATTTAAAATAATTAACCGATGAAAAGGGCTGTTTTTGTAATGGTATCTCTTTTGTCGGCGATTGCGATTTATGCCGACAAAGATATAAAGTTCTTTATGAACAGTGGTGAGGTAAGGTGTGTGGCACAGGAGCGCGTAGACAGTATAATGTTTGACGAGAACGCCGATATTGTGCTGGTTGCTCTCGAAGGCCGCTCGGTGGAGATTCCTCTCTCGGCCATCGACAGCATATCCTATGGCCTGCTGCCTTCAACGGTTATCGTAAACTACGAGAGCGAAAGGGCTGTTGTGGAGAATCCGTTTGCATTTGACAATGTGGCGGTGGAGATTGACGGTGCAAAGGTGACGGTTGTGTCGACGACCGAGGAGGAGGTCGGCTACACGTTGCAGGGAAGCAGCGGCAACGGCTGTTTTAAAATCTATGGTGCAAAGAAGTATAATCTTTATCTCAACGGTGTTGAACTGACCAACAGTAGTGGTGCTGCCATAAACAGCCAGTGCGGCAAGCGTGGCAGGGTGTTCATTGCCGACGGCACAGTGAATCGCCTTGCCGACTCCTCGAAATATTCGACACCCTCGGGCGAGGACGAGAAGGGAACCCTCTTCAGCGAAGGACAGCTTATATTTGAAGGTGGCAGCGGGTCGCTGATTGTAAACGGAAACTGCAAGCATGCAATCTGCAGCGATGATTATGTGGAGGTGCGCGGCGGAAACATAACCGTCGAGAGCGCGATAAGCGATGCCTTGCACGTTAACGATTCGGTCATCGTGCTTGGAGGAAAAGTCGACTTTAGCTGCGGCAGTGACGGAATCGATTGTGACGGCGTGGTGAAGCTGCTTGGCGGCGAGGTCGCTGTTGTTGCACTGAACGACGATGTTAAGGGTATAAAGAGTGCTGCCGACATAATAGTCGACGGTGCAACTGTCACGGTAAGTGTGCCCGGTGCTGCGTCCAAGGGTGTGAAGAGTGCCGGTCTCTTTACAATGCTTTCAGGCAGGCTCGATGTTTCGGCAACGGGCAATACGATACTTCTTGCCGGCGACCCTTCCTATGCTACCTGCATAAAGTGCGATTCGAGCGTGAATATTGCAGGCGGTGTGCTTAGCCTTAAGGCTACCGGCATAGCCGGCCGCGGAATCTCGGCCGATTATGACGTTGTGGTTGCCGATGGTACTACAACCATCGAGTGCAGCGGAAACAGCGAAACGTATGACCCTACAACTGCTGGCGATATTTTGGGCGGCGAAGAGGAAACTCCTGAAAGCTACGTTGTTTATGTAAGTGTTCCTTCTTCAACGGCAAGCAACCGTCCGGGCCAGTCATCGTCGGTGTGGAAGAGTATCTACCTGTATGACAGCAGCAATGTTCTTGTCGCAACGTTGACAAGCAGTGTCGTCGTCAATGGAACAACATTCTACTATTACGATTTTGGCAGCGAGGTTACTGGTACATATTACTTCAAGAGTGATGACTACCGGAGTGGATGGACAACTTATTCAATACAGAGTGCTGCATTTACAGGTCTAAGCAGTGACAGGTACTACCAGATATCATCGTCCTACAGCACCTCGGGCAGTGTCCGCACATACTCCCTGAGCGATGTCACTGCAACCTACGAAGGCGGTTCGGTGTCGTCGGGTTCGGCAACAGAGGATTCCTATGCTGCGGCCGGCATCAAGTGCGACAGGAACTTCACCCTTTCGGGTGGTACGCACACAATAACCATGAGCGGCAGCGAGGCCAAGGGCATAAAGGTTGAGGGCACGGCCGTAATCGAAGGCGGCGTACTCACCATAAACACATCGGGAGCGGCCAAGGTCGTTGCCTATGACCCTTCCTACTGCACTGCCATAAAGTGCGATGGGGCGTTGACAATAAATGGCGGCGAGATTGGCATTACTGCCACAGGTCAGGGAGGTCACGGAATATCGGCCGACGGTGTGCTCACCATGAATGGCGGCGATGTGGCAATAGTGATTTCGGGCGCAGGCTCATCGTACACAGCCTCTACAGGAACCGACTACTACTCGACAAAATGCCTTAAAGGTGATGTTGAAGTGAACTTGCTTGGCGGAACACTTGACTGCCTTGCAAAGGGCAACGGCAGCAAGGCTATTGTAGCCGGTGGTCTGCTCACCATTGGCAAGGAAGGCGCGGCAGACGATGCGCTTGTCATCAGTGCTGTTACCCAAGGCGCGTCGCTCGGCACATCGTCGGGCAATACTGGCGGCTGGGGCGGCGGAATGGGCGGTATGCAAGAGGGTTTCAACGCTGCTCCAAAGGCTATAAAGGGTGCTGCAAATGTTGTTGTGAACAGTGGAACTGTATATGCCGAGACTGCTTATGATGGTGGCGAGGGGCTTGAAAGCAAGGCTACTCTTACCATAAACGGAGGTCTTGTGGAGTGCAATACATACGACGACGGCATCAATGCTGCAACGGCACTTGTATTCAATGGCGGTTATGTATACAGCCACGCATCAAACAACGACGGAATAGATTCCAATGGAACAATTACGGTCAATGGCGGTGTGGTACTCGCTTCGGGAACAAATGCACCCGAGGAGGGCTTCGACTGCGACAACAACCAGTTTGTGCTCAATGGCGGAATATTGGTTGGTACGGGAAGTGCCAACAGTTCAGTAACTTCTTCATCGCAGCCTTATGCGTCTGTTTCGTCGGTTACAGTGTCGCAGGGGAGGTTTCTTACGGTGAAGGATGGCTCGGGCAATATTATGTTTTCCTACAAGTGTCCCAATACGGTAAACAGTGCATCGGTACTGCTCTCATCATCCGATTTTACAACATCGTCGCACACGCTTATGTATGGTGTAACCGCAGTGTCGGGAACGAGCGAGAGTTATTTCGACGGAGTCTTTACTGTTGGCGGAACAGCCACAGGCGGCTCGTCCAAGAGTTTTACTCCGCAAACGAGGTAAAGGCTGAAAACACAGCTTTGGTAAAGTATGCGGAATAGGTCAGAATATCAGACAGGACTGCGCCATTAGTTCCTTAATGGCGCAGTCCTGTCAGTTTAATAGCAGCGGAGTATGTCTCTTTATCCTCTGAACTCGTCTTTTCCCCACATAAGTTTCTCCTGTAGGTTCTGTATGAACGAGTGTTCGCGGCGGCGTATTATAAGTTGCCGGTAGTCGGCCTTGCGCACAGTGACGGCTGTCGCTTCGTCGCAGCTCTCGTTACGTCCGTCAATGGCTATGAGGTAGTTGTGGCTGCGGCTGTTTACCTTAATCTCAATGTTTGTGCTGTCGCTTATTACAATGGGGCGTGCGCTGAGACTATGTGGAGCTATCGGGGTGAGTACGAGTACGTTGGCATCCGGAGCGATAATGGGGCCGCCAACGCTCAGGGAGTAGCCGGTAGAACCCGATGGGGCTGCCACTATAAGCCCGTCGGCCTGGTATGTTATTCTGTCGCTGCCGTTGAGGGTGACATCGAGTGTCATCATGGATGAACTGTCATGCTTCATTATGGCAATTTCGTTCAGTGCATACGGGTAGTTTTTCAGTGCTCTTCCCTTTGTGACGGCTTCTATTATGTTGCGTCGCTCGATGTCGTATTCGCCACTGTGTATCTTGCCCATGACATATTCAATGTCTTCGTTTGAGGTTGTCGTAAGGAATCCTAAACGTCCGGCGTTGATGCCCAGTATAGGTATCTCCTTGCGTCCTACACGGCTTGCGGTGCGCAACAGGGTTCCGTCACCACCGAAACTTATGGCGATATCGGCCGAGAACTCATTTCCCTCGATGGTCTCTTCGGGGGCAGGAATTACTATGCCTTCGGCTTTCAGAAACTCGTAGTATGGCTTGTCTATGGAAAAGCTGTCGCCATATCGCGATATGGCACAGAACAGCTGTTCTATGCTCCTTGATTTCTTTGTCTGGTGCTTATTCCCGAATATTGCAAATTTCATAACCGGTCTCTTCCTTCAAACGTTGTGATTGGTTCTTTTGTTGCCGAAACGCCGGCAGCTTCTGAAAACCCGGATTGTCTGCGATTTGTTAACGATGCTACGCGTTTTCGCAGCTTCCGGTTGCAAAATTAAGACAATTTATAATATAAAATTTTTTATTTGTGCTATTTTTGCAAAAAATATTGATTAGACTACCTGTAGTCTGTATCTCTCTTGAATGGAACAAGGATATGAGAACCAAACTTAGTGTAAACATAAACAAGGTTGCCACGATAAGGAATGCTCGCGGAGGCAACAATCCCGACATCCTGCAGGTGGCAAAGGATTGCGAACTGTTCGGTGCGGACGGAATAACTGTCCATCCACGTCCCGACGAACGCCACATACGGCGTGCCGATGTTCCGGCACTTCAGGCTATTCTGCGCACAGAGTTCAATATCGAAGGTTATCCGTCAAAGGATTTCCTTGACCTGGTCCTAAGGGTGCGCCCCTCTCAGGTAACACTTGTCCCGGACAAGCCCGAGCAGCTTACCTCGAACAGTGGCTGGAACACCGAAAAGGAACAGGATTTCCTGCGCGATGTGCTCAATGAACTGCGCGGTGCAGGAATACGCAGTTCGATCTTTATCGATGCCGATGTGCGTATGGCGGAATTTGCTGCCAAGGCCGGTGCCGACAGGGTTGAACTCTACACGGAACCGTATGCCCATATGTATGCAAAGAACCGCGAGGCTGCCATCGCGCCCTTCCTCGAAACGGCCAAGCGTGTGAAACAGTGTGGAATAGGGCTTAATGCGGGTCATGACCTGAGCCTTGAGAATCTGGCCTATTTTACCGAGACGATTCCATGGGTCGACGAAGTGTCGATAGGTCACGCGCTTATATGTGATGCCCTTTATCTGGGTCTTGAGAAAACGATATCGGAATACAAGAAATGTTTGACAAAATAAAATAATACGAATACTATGAGTTTCTTTACATTGGCTGCGGATGCAGCATCTGAGGGTCTTAGCGTCCTCGACCTTGCAATTAAGGGTGGTTGGATTATGATTGTGCTTGCAGTGCTCTCTATCCTGGGCCTGTATATCTTCTTTGAACGTTTTGCGGTGCTGAGAAAGTCAATGAAGAAGAATCCTTATCTTGTAGACCGCCTGCACGACAATTTCAAGGACAAGGACTTCAAGTCGGCCGAAATGTACTGTATCAGCCAGAACACTCCCACCGGACGCATTTTTGCCAAAGGTGTCAAGGAGTACAACTTTGACACATCTGTAATTCGTCAGACACTTGACAATAATGCAGGTCTCGAGCTTGCAAAGCTTGAGAAAGGGCTTCCGGTTCTCTCTACAATAGCAGCAGTGGCTCCTATGCTCGGTTTTCTGGGAACGGTGACGGGTATGGTACAGGCCTTCTGGGAGATGTCAAATGCAGGAAACAATATTGATATAACTCTTCTTTCGGGCGGTATCTATGAGGCTATGGTAACGACCGTGGGAGGTCTTATAGTAGGCATCATCGCTATTTTTGCACACAACTATCTGGTGTCGCAGGTTGACAAGGCACAGAATTCAATGGAGGCCGACATTATCTCTTTTGTCGAGATGGTTACAGAGTGCAAGGAACTGGAGAAGGCCAAGGTTGCTGCAAGGTCGGTTGCTGCTGAGAATGTGACCGTGGTAAAGAATGCTACAGAAACTTCTGTCTATTAAGTGGCTGTTACCGTAGCAAGAAATTATTTCCCAGAAATTCAAACAGTTTCTAAACAGATTTCCAGTTATGATAAAGAGAAGGACAAGGGCAATAGGTGATTTCTCGATGTCGTCGATGACCGACATCATATTCCTCTTGCTGATATTCTTTATGATTACATCTACCGTGGTTATGCCCAATGCAATAAAGGTTCTTCTGCCGCAGGGCAAGGAGCAGACATCGGCGAAGCCGTTGGCACGAATCACAATAGACAAGGAGTGCAACTACTATGCGGCTTGGGGTAAGGAAAAGGAGAGGCATATAATGGAGGATGAGATAACCCCGTTCCTGCTCGATTGCAGAGAAAAGGACTCCGAAATGTATGTGGCTCTTTATGCCGACGAGACAATCCCCTATTCCGAGATTGTAAAGGTGCTTAATATCGCAAACGAGAATAATTTCAAAATGGTGCTGGCTACACGCCGTCCCGACAAGAAGTGATGAAGAATATTCCAAAGGAAAAGATAAAGGCTGCCATTGCCACTCTTGTGGTGCATGTGTTGCTTCTTCTGTTGCTCTGCTCGCTTGTTATGACACGCAAGCCGCAAGAGCCCGAGGAGGGCGTTGCTGTGGTGCTGGGCGATGTGGAAGATGCCTTCGGCAAAGATATTGCCATGACCGAGGTTAACGTTGTCCGTCAGCAGAAGAGTGAACAGCCGAAACAGGTGGCACCTATACATAAGTCTGCTCCCGAAGAAGAGGTCGTTACTCAGGAGCAGGAAGAGACGGTGGCGATACCTTCAAAGAAAGAGACGCCTAAAAAGAGCAGGCAAGAGATTGAGGCTGAAAGGAAAGCGCGCGAGGCTGCTGAGCAGAAGGCTCGTGAAGATGCCGAGAGAAAGGCACGCGAAGAAGCCGAGAAACGTTCTCAGGAACAGACCGAGTCTACTGTTTCCAAAGCTTTCAGGTTGGGCAATAATATGAACAGCGGTGGGGGGATAAAGCCCGAATCGGGTCATCAGGGTGCCCCTGGCGGTAACTCTGAGAGTGGCGTTCTTGCCAAGTTGGGCAAGGGTAACCGCAAGCCATTGTCGACACCCAAGCCAAAGTGCAGCGTTTCCCAGGCAACAACGGTGGTGGTTGATATTGAGGTGCGCCCCGACGGTACGGTTATGAGTGCCAAGATTGCAAGCGTACTGACAGACCCTGCCAATCGTGATGCCATACTTCATGCTGTCTATAATACCAAGTTCGAGAAGTCTTCGGGTGTAGAAAATGAAACAGGTACAATAACTTATAAAATAGATTGATATTACATACTTATGAGCAAGGTCTATCTTTTTCTTGCCGACGGCTTTGAAACCGTTGAGGCATTGGCACCGGTCGATGTTATGCGCCGTGCAGGTATTGATGTGGTGACTGTCTCCGTCATGCCTGGTCCCGAGGTGGCTTCGGCACAGGGAGTTACAGTGGCTGCGGATGTAATGTTCGAGGATGCTGCCTTTGATGATGCCGACGCGCTTGTGTTGCCGGGTGGCAGTGTAGGTACGGAAAACCTGTCGGCACATAAACCTTTGCGCGCACTGTTGCTGAGTGCGTTCGGGAAAGGGACTCTTGTCGCTGCAATATGTGCAGCACCCATGGTGTTGGGCAGAACAGGTATTCTCGACGGCCGTAAGGCAACCTGCTATCCGGGCTGTGAAAGTGACCTCTTCGGTGCGGAGTATACAGCTGCTGCAGTGGAGCGCGACGGTAACGTGCTGACAGCCTGTGGCCCCGGAGCATCATTTGATTTCGGTTTTGCCATTGTGGAATATATTTGCGGTGGCCGTATGGTTGATACGCTCCGTGCGCAGATGCAGTTCGGTTGAATCTGGTTTCAACACAAGAATTATGAAAAAATATCTTATAGTGGTTGCCGGTGGCAAAGGGCTTCGCATGGGCGGAGAATTGCCGAAGCAGTTTCAGCTTATCGGTGGTAGGCCGGTACTTATGGTTACACTGGAGCGTCTGCATTCAATAGACCCTTCCATGCAACTTATTCTGGTGTTGCCGGCCGACCAGTTCGAATTCTGGAAGGATCTGTGCCGTGAACACGGTTTTACAGCCCCTCTATTGCTGGCACAAGGCGGTGCAACCCGTTTCCATTCGGTGCAGAATGGACTTGCACAGGTCGATGACATAGATGATGCCCTTGTCGGTGTTCACGATGGCGTGCGGCCGTTTGTGTCGAAGAAGGTTGTCGATGACTGTTTCAGGGAGGCCTGGATACATGGTGCTGCAATCCCGATGATTGAGGTACAGGACAGCTTGCGTCATATTGTAGGCGTTAATGGTGTAACTGAGGTTGTTCCGCGAGACCGATATCGTCTTGTGCAGACACCGCAGGTATTCAAACTTTCGGTTCTGCGTCGTGCCTATGAGCAGCGTTTTGTAGAGACCTTTACCGACGATGCTTCGGTAGTTGAATCGGCCGGTATGAGTGTTGTTGCGGTCGACGGCAATAGAGAGAACATCAAGCTTACAACTCCGTTTGACTTGATGGTTGCAAGGACCTTGATAGAATGCTGGATACCACAACAAGAAATATAAAATATCTTCCGGGTGTCGGTGAACAGCGCGCGGCATTGTTGAACAGGGAACTGAATATACATTCCTTGTACGACCTGTTGTACTATTTTCCTTATAAATACATTGACCGTAGCCGTGTCTTCAAGGTGTCGGAACTTGGCGGGCATCTGCAGCACGTTCAGCTGGTAGGCGAGATACGCTCTTTCGAGGAGATGGGCGAGGGTGCCGGCCGTCGTCTGGTGGCGCATTTTACCGATGGTACGGCGTTTGTCGACCTGGTGTGGTTCCGTGGGCTTAAATTCATCAGGAACAAACTGAAGACAGGCACAAGGTATGTCGTCTTTGGCAAACCCTCTATGTTCAATGGGCGTGTGAATATTGCGCACCCCGATGTGGACGATGCCTCTCTGCTACAGGTCGGCACTATGGGGCTTCAGCCCTATTACAACACGACGGAGAAAATGAAACGGAGCGGCCTGAATTCCACGGCTATGGCAAAGCTTGTAGGGAATCTCTTTCAGCTTCTTCGTGCTCCGCTCGACGAGACGCTGCCGGCAGAAATCATAGTGAAGCATAGGCTTATGCCGCTTGATGAGGCCTTGCGTGCAATACATTCTCCCAAGAATACTGCTGAGTTGCAGAAGGCTCAGCACCGTTTGAAGTTTGAAGAACTGTTCTATATACAGCTGAACATTCTGCACTATGCCAAGGAAAGACAGCAACGGTATGTGGGACACCGTTTTGCGAAGGTCGGCGAGATGTTTAACCGCTTTTATAGTGAGAATCTGCCGTTTGAACTCACCGGTGCACAAAAACGTGTTGTCAAGGAGATACGTGCCGATGTCAACGGCAACAGTCAGATGAACCGTCTTGTTCAAGGTGATGTGGGTAGTGGAAAGACCCTTGTCGCGCTGCTCTCAATGCTCTTGGCAAAGGATAACGGTTATCAGGCCTGCATGCTCGTTCCCACAGAGATTCTCGCCGAACAGCACTTCGCTACCTTGCGCCGTATGTTGGGCAGTCTGCCGGTAAGGGTAGAATTGCTCACAGGCAGTACACGTCAGAAGGAGCGTACTCCGCTTCTCGAGGCTCTTGAAGCAGGGGAGATTGATATTCTGGTGGGTACCCATGCGGTGCTTGAGGATAATGTGCGTTTCAGCAATATAGGTCTTGTAGTCATTGATGAGCAGCACCGCTTCGGTGTGGTGCAGCGTGCAAGGATGTGGGCGAAGAACAATATTCCTCCGCATGTTCTTGTAATGACGGCAACGCCCATTCCGCGCACTCTTGCGATGACGCTTTATGGTGACCTCGATGTCTCGGTGATAGATGAACTGCCTCCCGGGCGCAAGCCTATAACAACGAGCCATATCTTCCGCAGTAGGGCGGCCGGAATGTATTCGTTCATAAAACGGCAGATAGAAGAGGGACGTCAGGCCTATATTGTATATCCGCTGATAAAAGAGAGTGAGAAACTCGACCTGAAAAACCTTGAGGATGGCTACAGGCAACTGTGCAACATATTCTGCGATTACAGGTTGAGCAAACTCCACGGCAAGATGAAGCCCAAGGAGAAGGATGAGGAAATGCGGCGTTTTGCTTCGGGAGAGACGCAGATACTTGTATCTACGACGGTCATCGAGGTGGGTGTCGATGTCCCTAACGCTTCTGTGATGGTAATTGAGAATGCCGAGCGTTTCGGCCTTTCTCAACTGCACCAGTTGCGTGGCAGGGTGGGGCGTGGGGCATCGCAGTCCTATTGCCTGCTTGTTACCGACTATAAGTTGTCGGAGGATACACGCAAGCGGATGGAGATTATGACAACAAGCAACGATGGCTTTGAAATTGCCGAGGCCGACCTCAAACTCCGTGGACCCGGTGACATGGAGGGTACGCAGCAGAGCGGAATAGCCTTTGACCTTAAAATAGCAAATCTTGCACGCGATGAGCAGCTTCTGCAATATGTGCGTGAGGTTGCACGCGAGGTTGTTACCGCCGACCCGGGGTGTTGCTTGCCGCAGTACAGGGTTATGTGGGAACGCCTGCGTACGATAAAGAATATGAATAACTGGAACTGGGGCGCAATATCTTAGAAGTTGTTAAATGACATTCTATGTCATTGGTTTATTGATAACTTCTGAATTTTTACTATCTTTGCAGCATTATTGCTTGATGCAATTCTGGTTCGGGGAGAGAAACTCCTCGAGGGTTGGACTGAAAAATTATCGTATTATGGAAAAAACACTTGTTCTTGTGAAGCCGAACGCAATACAGCGTGGGCTTGTTGGTGATATCATAACCCGCTTCGAGCGCAAAGGGTTGCGCCTTGTGGGAATGAAGATGATGTTCATGACTGATGATATAGTGAACGAGCACTATGCACATCTTGTAGAGCGTCCTTTCTTCCCTTACCTTAAGGCTTCTATGCAGGCAGCTCCAATAATAGCTTGTTGCTTAGAGGGTGCAGAGGCTGTAGAGACCGTGCGTCTGATGGTAGGTGTGACAAATTCGCGCAAGGCTCTTCCCGGAACAATCCGCGGCGACTTCTCTATGAGCGGGGAACAGAACGTGGTGCACGCGTCGGACACTGTTGAGAATGCTCTTGTAGAGATTGGTCGTTTCTTCAAGCCGGGTGAGCTGTTTGATTACGAATCGGCCGTTACATGTTTTGAATATGGTGGTGAGGAAAGCCAGAAATACAAGTAAGCCGGTGGTGAAGCAGTTATTTAAATCCTTTTTGCTTGTTGCTGTATTCTCAGCGACTGCTACTGTTGTGAAGGCGCAGGACATGATGCCTGCTGCTGTTGTGTCGCAGGACGCACTGGAGAGGGTGGACACGGTTCCTCTTCGCAACACCTTGCTCAACGAGGCATATATATTCCCTTCGGATGAAATGTACCCGACTTGGGAAAACAGTGGCGTGCATTATTCCGCGTCGCTTCCCGATTCCTTCCGCATAGACCTCAGCGGTTTTGTAATGCCTACTGCAAGTACAAAGATTACCGATATATATGGCTATCGTCCACGTCGTCGCCGTGTGCATTACGGTATTGATGTGAAGGTGCAAAAGGGCGATACGATATATGCTGCCTTTGACGGAAAGGTGCGTATAACTGCATTCCAGCGTCGTGGCTACGGGCACTATGTGGTAATAAGGCACAATAACGGGATAGAGACGCTTTATGCACACTTGTCGAAGAAACTGGTCAGCGAGAACCAGAATGTCAAGGCTGGAGATCCTATTGGACTGGGTGGTAATTCCGGGCGTTCCACGGGCTCGCATCTGCACTTTGAAACCATTCTTATGGGCAAGGCCATCGACCCTGCATTGATGTTCGACTTCAAGAACCAGAACGTGACAGGTGATTTCTTTGTATATCGCAAGCCCGGAACACGTTATGTCGAGAATGGCAAGGTAAAGGTAGCCGGTCCTGAGCCCAAGTACCATAAGGTAAAGAAGGGCGATACAATAGAGAAGATTGCCCGCAAGCACGGTGTTCCGCAAAAGCGCATATTTGAACTCAACGGTCTTAATTCGCGTTCAGTAATTCGCCCCGGCCAGAACCTGCGCTATCAATAAAATAAGAAAACGTATATATTTGTACTGTCGGTCCCGCAATTGCGGTACCAGAGCTATAATGTATAACCAAATCCATAAGATTATGAAAAAGTTTGTTCTTGCTGTTGTTGCGGCTTTTATGTTAGGTGCTCCGGTTTTGGCGGCAGAGAATGTTGTTGTTGCAGATAATAATGCTACAGTACTCTCTTCGGATAATGTTATTGACAGGTTTATTGCCTTGATTAACAAATTTGTCAAGCAGATAGATGCGGCCGACACCTTGGAGAAGTTGGAGAAACTCTCATACAAGTGTTCAGAGGAGATTCTTTCCTTTACAGAAAAATATATGGATGAGATTGTTGCTCTTGAAGAGAGGCTCACCGAAAAGGAATATGAGAAATATGAGGCCGAACTGGATAAGGCTATGAAAAAGTTTGAGGATGCTGTGACGAAAAAGATGGAGCAGTTCCTGGGTGAGTGATTCTAACCTATGATATTCTAAAGGCCTCCTCGTGAGGCTCCGGCATCCCATTGGAATAATAATACTGCGAGAGCAACGATTAATCGTTGCTCTCGCAGTATTATTGGCTCTGAGTATTATTTGATTCCCTTCAGTTGCCTTATTATATTAGGTATATCAGTGTTGTCTATCACACCGTTGAACCGGTCGGCATCCTTGCCGATGGCGAACAGCGGAACGAATGTGCCCGAGTGGTTGCCGCTTGCCCAAGAGAGCAGAGCGTTATGGTTTATGTCGTAAATGGCCTCCTTTGCAATCTTTCTGGCAAGTTCTTCGCTCATCGTGACCTTCTCGTCATAACTGTGCTCATTGCGCAAATTGACTCCGATGTTTTCCTTTACAATGCCGGCTACACGTCCCCAAGTGGTCTCGCCCTCGTTCTGTAATGTGCTGATAAGTGTTTCCTGGCTTACCTTCTGTGTAGACAGTGCTTTCAGGTTAAGCCTGTATGCGCTGCTGTATCCGAGTACAATACCGCCTGTCTCGTGGTCGGCTGTTACAACTATAAGTGTTTCGTCCTTGTGCTTGAGGTAGAACTCGTAGGCGACTTCTATGGCTGCGTTGAAGTCGAGAACCTCGTTGAAAACAGTTGCGCCATCGTCGTTATGTGCTGCATAGTCAATCTTTCCTCCCTCAATCATCATAAAGAATCCCTTCTTGCTCTTGTCACTCAGAAAGTCTATTCCGGCAGCAGTTATCTGTGCAAGTGTAAGGTCGCTTTCTTTCCTGTCGATAGCGTAGGGCAGTTCTGTGGCAACGTTGCTCTGGTATAACATCATCTTCTCAGCCTTGTCGGCTTTACTATAGAACTCCTCATACCCTCTGGCTATTGTATAGCCGGCTTCCTCTGCCTTCGAGTATAGTTCCTTGCGTTGTTCGGCAGTGCACTTTGCATCGCCGCCGGCATAGAAATCGTAGTCGGCAGACAGCATCCACTGTGCAATTTCGTGGTAATTGTTACGGTTGGGGCTATGTGCATAGAAGGCCGCAGGGGTAGCGTGGTTTATTGGTACGGTGGTTGCAATACCAATTGCCATACCCTTTTCTGCAAGGTCGGCGGCAACGCTGTATACCGGGACTGTGTCCTTGTCGACGCCTATGGCACTGTTGTAGCTCTTGCTGCCCGTAGAGAGGGCTGTGCCCGATGCCGCAGAGTCTGTTACTCCGTTACTGGCCGAGAAGGTTGTGACAAATGCACATTCCGGGAACTGTGTGAAGCAAAGTTTCTGCGGACGGCCAATGCTTCCCTGCAACTCGCCGAGATATAGTTCTGTCCCTAGTACGTGTGATGGTCCCATTCCGTCACCAATGAAGTAGAAAATGTACTTTGGTCCATTGCAATAGCCTGTTGCCGCGACGAGCAACAGCAATACTGTTCCTAATAATCGTCTCATAATCATATTGTTTATAGTTATCTTATTCGAGTGGGTTTCCTACCTTGCCGATGAAAAGTATATTCCTGGGTGTGTAGTCGTCAATTATATAATAGAATGTACGGTTCAAGTTCAGTTCCTTCTTTTCAAGAGGACGCGGCAAACTGCCAGTCAGCATCATAACAGCTGTCGCTGCTGCTGCCTCGGCACCCTTCTCGTCTACCTTGATGAACGTTTTCTGGAGAACATTGTCAATATTCAGCGGTGTATCCGAGATTCCGCCGAATTGTGCGTTGCTGCTGAAGGCGCGTTCCATACCTAAATTCTCGAGGGTGTTCTTTAGACTTGTGCTGAACTCGCTTTGGAACTTTGGCATTGATATTGTTACATCGTAGTTGGACATGCTGCCGACTGTGTTCTCATAGTTGCTGGCAAGGTGCGTTACAGCCTCTTCAACTGTTACACCTTCTGCCGGCAGTACAAGCAACATCCTGTAACCTCCCTTGAAATGCTTTGTGGCTATTTGAACAAGGTTGTCCTCGTAGTACTGTGTCTTTATCTCCTGACACATCATGGGCACATTGATGCTTTTGCCGTTCTCTTTTGTGAATGGTTTCTCTTCGGTCATGCTTGCGTTGAATTCCTTAAGCCAGCCACCTTTGAAGTAGAGAGCGTTAATCAGATACATTCTGTCACTCTTCTTTATATCATTCAGTATCGAGGTAATCTTGCCCTTTGTATTGTCGCTGCACCAGCTGTTTATTGCTTGCAATGTCTTCTTGTTGAACGGAGCGGTTGTGACGAGTGCATTGAAATACTCCTTGTTTGTGTCAATGAAGTTTTTCTTTACGTCGAGTTTCTCATTAATCCATATGGAGTTTGCTATGCTTACTTCGCAGTCATAGTTGATTTTGGAAAACTTCTCAAGACACTCCTTTGCTGCTACATTGACATCGCCTGTCAGGTTCATTGCGCTGTACATCTCCTGCTGCGTCTCGCCCGTGGCACCTGCAGCAGTCATAGAGAGTGCCAGCTGCGCGCTGAGAGGAGAAATACATATGTTCTCGGTGCTGCTCTCTGCACATACGGCATTGAAAAGGTTTCCCCAAAAGCAGTTGCCGGTATCGTTGCCGTTGCTTTTAGTATTGATGCCCGAAGAGAAATGCTGTTGCGGAGTGTCGGACGGCACGCTAGCCGGCGTGCTCTGTCTGCTCGTGCTGCACCCTGCAAGGGAGAGGGCTGCGAGAAGCGTGGCGTATATTCTTGACTTTTTCATTGGTTAGAACAGGAATTTGGTTATGTCGTTATATGTGGCAAGTATGAAAAGGGCGAGTATAAGCAGCATACCGAACATTTGTGCACGCTCCATGAATTTTTCGCTTGGCTGTTTGCCTGTTATAATCTCTACAAGGAGGAACAGGGCATGTCCGCCGTCAAGTGCCGGTATTGGGAGTATGTTCATAAATGCGAGGATAATAGAGAGGAATGCTGTCATCAGCCAGAATTCGTGCCAGTTCCAGCTTGCAGGGAATAGGCTTCCGATGGATGCGAACATGCCTACGGATTTTGCCCCTTCCGACGTGAAGACATACTGGAAGTCGCTTACATAGCCGTGAAGGACATCGAGACCGAATGAAACACCTGCCGGAAACGAACCGAAGAAACCGTATTCTATGTGCTCAATCGGGTAGTTGTTGTCCTTTGGCGTAATTCCAAGCATAAAGGTCGTGTCGGCCTCTGCTGTAAGTGGTGTTATGCTGTCGCGCAATACCAGTATTTCGAAACGGCTCTTGCCTTCATTTTTCAAACTTTCCATCCTCTTCGTTATGTCGCTCCACGAGCTAATGGACTTGCCGTCGATAGCTACGATTCTGTCGCCTTTGCGAATGCCGGCCTGCTCGGCAGTGCTGTTTGGCATAATGCTGTCTGTTACGGGCAACAGCCTTTCGGCAAGGAAGTTTTTGCCATTGCTTGTCATGTTCAGAAGTCCCAAGGAGTCGGGTATTGCAATGCACACTTCTTTGCCTTCGCGTTTCACCGTAACCTCTCTTGCATTGCAGATATCGCGGAAAATGTTGACACCACGTACCTTGTCGAGGTAGAGCTCGTGTACATCCTCGCCATCAATGCCGATGACCATATCTCCGTCTCTGAATCCAATCTCCTTGGCTTTATCGTTGAATACGAATCCGTTTTCCATCTTGTGTAGGTCGATGTAGTCTTCTCCCCAGGTAAAAAGTACCATAGAGTAGATGAAGATTGCAAGTATAAGGTTGAACAATACACCGCCTATTATAATGAAGAGCCGTTGCCAGGCCGGTTTGGAACGGTATTCCCAAGGCTGTGCCGGCTGCTTCATCTGCTCCTTGTCCATCGACTCGTCTATCATGCCGGCAATTTTGCAGTATCCTCCGAGCGGAAGCCAGCCTACTCCGTATTCTGTTTCGCTGTTTTTGGGTTTCCATTTGAACAGTGAGAACTTCCAGTCAAAGAAAAGGTAGAACTTGTCGACTCTTACCTTGAAGAGTCGTGCGAAAAGAAAGTGACCGAACTCGTGTATAAGTACCAGCATGCTGAGTGCAAGTATAAGCTGAAGTGCGCGTATCAATATTTCCATTGTATCTTGTGTAGTTTTTATAGACTGTCCCGGGGGAAACCGGAACGGTAAGTGATTATTTATTAATAGTTATAGCTCTAAGCGGTTTCTTAATTTATCCATTCTTCAACCATTCTGCGCACCTCCCTGTCTGTCTCAAGATAATCTTCCAGGGTCGGCTTCAGAATGTATGTGGCTCTTTCCATTGCCTTGCCGATGAGCTTGGGCATATCGGTGAACCTGATTCTGTCGTTGAGGAACGCTGCCACGCATATTTCGTTGGCTGCGTTTACGACGCAGGGAATGTTGCCGCCTGTAGCAAGGGCATCGTAGGCGTGCCGCAGGTTGGGGAACAATTCCAGGTCGGGAGTTTCAAATGTGAGTTCTTTCAATGTGTTCCAGTCTATGCGTCCGAAAGAGGATGATAGACGTTTGGGGTATGTGAGTGCGTACATGATAGGCAGGCGCATGTCGGGTGTTCCCAGTTGTGCCTTGATTGCACCGTCCTCGAACTGTACCATCGAGTGTATTACCGACTGAGGATGTATGACTACCTCAATATCCTCGGCTCCTACACCGAATAGCCATTTGGCCTCCATGACCTCGAATCCTTTGTTCATCATGGATGCGGAGTCTATGGTTATCTTCGCGCCCATACTCCAGTTCGGGTGCATTAAGGCCTGTTCCTTGGTAACGTGCTCCAGCTGCTCTTTTGTGAATGTGCGGAAGGGACCGCCCGATGCGGTGAGTATAAGTTTTTCTACCTTGTTCTGCATCTCCCCGGCGAGACACTGGAATATTGCCGAGTGCTCCGAGTCGACCGGCAGAATAGGTGTCTTGTATTCCATTGCAAGCGCGTTTATTAGCTCGCCGGCAACAACCATAGTTTCCTTGTTGGCAAGTGCAATGGCCTTTCCTGCCTTGATGGCGTTGATTGTTGGGCGCAGGCCTGAGAACCCTACCATTGCTGTAACGACTATGTCTATTGGTGTGGCTTCTACAATCTGGCAGATGGACTCATATCCTCCGAAAACCTTTATCGGGAGGTCACTGAGTGCCTCTTTAAGCCTTGGGTATTTTGTCTCGTCGGCAATGACTACTGCCTCCGGCATGAATTTACGTGCCTGGGCAATGAGCTCGTCGACGCGGGTGTTTGCAGTGATGGCATACACCTCGAAGCATTCCGGATGCTCTTCGACAACCTGCAATGTCTGTGTGCCGATAGAGCCTGTTGAGCCCAGAATAGCTATTTGTCTCTTTCTTGTCGGTTCCATATGATGATGTTTCTTTAGAATGCAATATATATGTTCGGGTCAAGCGGTTTGCCTCTGTGCCATATCTCGAAGTGGAGGTATGTTCTTTTCTCTTTTCCGCTCTGTGTGTTGTCGCTGTGTGTTGCAATGACCTCTCCACCTGCAACCTTGTCGCCTACGCTTTTTAGCAGGCGATGGCAGTTGCGGTAGACCGAGATTACATTTTCGCGGTGTTGAATGACGATTGTGAATCCGTCATTTGCGGTGTAGTCGCTCATGACGACAATGCCGTCGTGAATGGCAAGTATGCTTTCGCCGGGGACTTCTGCGATGTCAACGCCATAATGTCCGGTCTCGATGTTGAATGCTGTTATTATGTCGCCTTGTGTGGGGCGGAAAAGGTTGAGTTCCTGAAGTGAAGCTACGGCTGTCGCTTGTGATATGAGGTTGTATTTCTCTCTCTCCTCCCAATCGTTGACAAACTTGTCTTCGAGTTGGCTTCTCTCTATGTTCAGGTTTTCGTTCGAGATTGGTTCGGGAGAGTTCTTTACCGAGTCGATGTTTGTCTCTCCGCTCATAATGGACTTTATGTTTGCCAGATAGCGATCCTGTTTCTCCACTTCACGTGTCAGGGAATCTATTCTGAGGGATTGGCTCACCAGTTTTTCTTTCGCTCCCTCGTTCATGTAGCCTGGCAGCAGGTTGCCTACCGGTGTGAACACGACGATAAGGTAGAGTACGCCGGCAACAAGCAGGAACGATATGAACAGCGATAGTATGACCCATAATGGAGATATGTAGAATCCGAGTACATTCTCGAGCTTGTTCTCATTGTGAATGGTGAGCCTGTACTTGCGTAGCAGGCGGCTGCGGAATTTTATCTTTTTCATCTCTTTGGCTTTTTACAGTGTGACAAGTCCTTCGGGGAGCCTGAATGTGATGCTCCTGTTCTCATGGTCAATTTCTGCAATGAACTCCTCCTGCGCCGGAACAAGTACTTCGTCGTTATCCTTTTCTACTATGAAGAGGGTGTTGATTGTGCTTTCGTCAATGTCGGTGATTTCTCCTATCCTGCCCATTTTTTCGTCGCAGGCTGTGAAGCCGATAAAATAGCTCCATGAGAGTATGTCGCTCTCCTCGGTCCACTCTCTTGGAATGTAGGCAAGGCGGTTGGTGAGGTAGCGTACCTCCTCGGCACTCTCCATCCTTTCAACCTTTACAATAAGTGTGTCGCCGTTTTTGCTTCTTATGGTCTCGAAAAAGAACGGGACAAGGATACCGTCGATGTCGCAGGCTACAAAGTCGCATTCATCGCCAAGGGCAATGCTGTCGCTCTGCAGCGCAATCTCGCCCTTTGTGCCGTGCGGCTTCAGAAATTTGCCGAAATATATGTAGTCCTCTTTCCTAAGCATTGTTTATGAACGTGTTATCTTTGCTCCAATCTGGTTAAGTCTCTCTTCGAGGTTCTGGTAGCCGCGGTCAATCTGTTCTATATTGTCGATGCGGCTCACTCCGTCGGCACTCATTGCCGCAATGAGCAGTGCGATTCCGGCTCTAATGTCGGGTGAACTCATAGACCGTGGCTTCAGTGTGAATTGCCTGTTGTGCCCGATGACAACTGCACGGTGAGGGTCACAAAGTATAATCTGTGCTCCCATATCAATAAGCTTGTCAACGAAGAAGAGACGGCTTTCAAACATTTTTTGGTGTATCAGTACGCTGCCTTTGGCCTGTATCGCGGTGACGAGCAGCACGCTGAGAAGGTCTGGGGTCAGGCCTGGCCAAGGGGCATCGCTTATATTCATTATCGAGCCATCGATGAATGACTCAATCTCGTAGTGCTCCTGTGAGGGGATGAAGATGTCGTCGCCTCTTTGCTCGAACCTTATTCCCAGGCGGCGGAAACTGTCGGGAATGATTCCAAGGTTCTCGAACGATACATCCTTGATTGTGAGTTCGCTCTGTGTCATTGCTGCCATTCCTATGAAGCTGCCAACCTCAATCATGTCGGGAAGTGCACGGTGGGTGCATCCGCTCAGTTCCTTTACGCCTTCAATGGTTATAAGGTTGCTGGCTATGCCTGAGATTCTCGCGCCCATCTTGTTGAGCATGCGGCACAGCTGCTGAATATAAGGTTCACAGGCTGCATTGTAGATTGTTGTAGTGCCCTCGGCAAGTACTGCTGCCATAATGATGTTGGCGGTACCGGTTACCGATGCTTCGTCGAGAAGCATCGGACATCCTTTAAGCTTCTTGGCGTTCATCCTGTAGACTCTCTTCTCTGTGTCGAAGGAGAATTCTGCTCCAAGTTTCTGGAGTCCTGTAATGTGCGTGTCCAGTCGCCTGCGTCCAATCTTGTCGCCGCCCGGCTCGGACATTACCGCCTTGCCGAACCTGCCTACAAGCGGTCCGATGAACATGACGGAGCCTCTCAGGCGTGAGCATCCGTTTATGTATTCCTCGCTCTCGATGTACTCGAGATTCACGTTGTTGGCTTGGAATGTAAAGCATCCCACTCCGTTGCGTGTTACCGAAACGCCCATGTTCATAAGCTGGCCTATGAGGTTGTTTACGTCGGCAATGTCGGGGATGTTCTCAATTGTAACCTTCTCGCTTGTGAGCAGTGTGGCGCAAATCTCCTGCAAAACCTCGTTCTTGGCTCCTTGCGGTGTTATCGTTCCGCTTAGTCTGTGTCCGCCTTCTATGATAAATGATGCCATAGTGCCTGTCGTTCTTTTCTGTTAGAATTTTCTTTTGTAGTTCTTCTTGTTATTGTTGCCGCCATTGTTGCCTCGCTTGCCGTTTACGCTGTTGCGCTGAAGGGAATGCTGTCCGTTCTGCATAATTCTTATTTCCTTGCCGGTTATATCGATGGCACCATTGGTGTATGTACGCAGGTCTTCGAATATCTTCTTGTCATCTACCCCCTCCTTGTTCCAGGCAATGTAGTTCTTTTTCATTTGAACGCATATCAACTCTACTAGCTGTGCGCGCTCCTCTTCGTTTTCCAGTGTCATTGCGTGTGCAATCATCTCTTCAACAATGCGCCCGTAATGCCTGTTCCTGATTTCGCCCGACTGGTAGGGAACTCTTTGTGGAGCGACGTGGAACTCCTCTCGCTTTATTACTTCGTACGGGTAGTCTATATCCAACTGGAAATCGGACATTATTGCCAGGTGGTCCCATAACTTGCGTTCGTAATCGGGCAGGTTGCGCAGGTTCGGGAACATGCTGCCCATAATGCGTATTATTGTCTCGGCGCATTGCTGTCTCTCCCCACGTTCTTCTATTGTCATGGCGTGGTCAACCATTTTCTGTACGGAACGTCCGTACTCCGGCAGTGGCAGCCGTTTCTGTTTGGTATTGTATTCCATCATAGCTCTAAGCTGTTTTTCGTTACAAAAGGTTCTTTGGCTTGGTTGCAATGAAGTTCTTTAGGTAGAATGGCTCAAAGTAGGCTATCTCCTCGAATTCTTCGTTGAACCATTTTCTTTCGGCCAGCGGCATCATGTTCTTGGCTAACGGGTTGCGGAATTCCTTCAGGAAGTGTGCATTGGGGTGTGTGATTATGGTGCTGCATTTTTCGGCTCCATTGCCGAAGAAGTAGACCGGCTGCTTGTCGAGCAGTTCCTTGTAGCTCTCTTCGGTGACAACTTCGGCGTGGGTCTCCCTTATTTCATTCAGTGCCCTGTCGTACACTGTTGCATATACCTCGTTCCTGCGTGCGTCAATCATTGGGCAAAGCAGTGCGTTGTCGGGGATGTCGTCGCGGAACAATGCCGGCACAGCCATAATGGCTGTCGTGGGCAATGCTATCAATGGGATGTCTCTGCCGTAGCACACACCCTTGGCTGTCGAGGAGGCTATTCTAAGGCTTGTGTATGACCCTGGTCCGCAACTGAGTGCTACAGCGTTGATTCTGGCTCCCTGCTCGTCGGCGGCCTTTATGGCTTCCTCGACAAATGGTGCCAGCACCTTGGCGTGTGAGCGTTCGTCACGGTTAATCCTTTCAAAGAAAACATAACCGTCCTGGCTCAATGCAACGGAGCAGATTTCTGTAGATGCTTCAATGTGCAGTATTATAGTTCTCATACGTTTCGTTTTGCTTTAAATGTCTTTTTTTGCGCAGAAATGTGCATTTAACGGCAAAAATACAAATTTAATGTTACAGTTGCTACTAAATAATATTTTTTAAATAAGATTTATCTTTAATTAATCGAAAATCGAAATTCTGTTTGGTTTATTCCGAATAATTGAGTATTTTCACAAAATTATTGCAGGAATGCTTAGGGCTTGCTCCTGCTTTTATGGAAAAATTATAGATATGATATACTCAATGACGGGTTACGGCAAGTCTGTAACTCTTTTTCAGGACAAGAAAATTTGTGTGGAGATTCGTTCTCTCAATGGCAAGGCTATGGACCTCTCTACAAGGATGGCTCCTCAGTTCAAGAGCCGCGAGATGGAGATAAGGGCTCTGCTCACTACTGCGCTTGAACGTGGAAAGGTCGATTTTGCCCTTTGGGTGGAGCAGGGTGAGAAAGCCGACACGCCTTCAATAAACCAGGCTGTTATGCAAGCGTATGCCGAGCAGATGTCGGAAATATCAAGACAGTCGGGAGTGCCGTTGCCGGAGAACCTGTTTGAGGTGCTGCTGCGTTTGCCCGACGTTGTTGCCCGTAAAGAGGTCTATGACGTAGCCGATGAAGAGTGGGCGGTAGTTCTCGAAGGGGTAAAAAGGGCAGTCGATGACCTGCTGGCTTTCCGCAGGCAGGAGGGAGAGGCTCTCGAGAAGAAGTTCCGTGACAAGATTGCAAATATTTCCCTGCTTCTGCAATCGGTGGAGCCGTTTGAAAAAGAGCGTGTGGAGAAGATTCGCACTCGCATAACCGATGCCCTTGAGAAACAGTCCGGAGTCGATTATGACAGGAACCGTCTTGAACAGGAACTGATTTTCTACATTGAAAAACTCGATATAAACGAAGAAAAACAACGTCTCAACAATCATCTGCACTATTTTATTGAGACTGTTGAAGGTGCTGTCGGTCAAGGTAAGAAACTGGGGTTCATCGCTCAGGAAATGGGGCGCGAGATAAATACTCTCGGCAGCAAAAGCAATCATGCCGAGATGCAGAACATTGTGGTGAGGATGAAGGATGAACTTGAACAGATTAAGGAGCAGGTTCTAAACGTAATGTAAAGAAATATGAGCAAGGGAAAAGTAGTTATTTTTTCAGCACCTTCAGGGTCGGGGAAGTCTACACTGGTGCACTTCCTGATGGAACGTGATTCTTCGTTCGGCTTTTCGGTGTCGGCAACGAGCCGTCCGCCGCGCGGTGAGGAAAAACACGGGGTCGATTACTTCTTCTTTACCCCCGATGAGTTCCGTGCGCGAATTGCAGCCGACGAGTTTGTCGAATTTGAAGAGGTCTATCCGGGCCGTTTCTACGGAACACTGAAATCTCAGGTAGAACGTCAGCTGGAGCAGCAGAATATCCTTTTCGATGTGGATGTGAAGGGCGGTTGCAGCTTGAAGAAGTATTATGGCAACCGTGCACTTTTTATATTCGTGCAGGCACCGTCGGTCGATACATTGCGCGAGAGGCTTGTACGCAGGGGGGATACCTCTCTCGAAGAGATAGACAAACGCGTGAGCAAGGCCGAATATGAGATGACTTTCGCTAAGTTTGCCGACAGGGTAATAGTCAATGACGACCTTGCAGCGGCAAAGAAGGAATTGTTGTTGATTGTTGAAAAATTTCTTAATGAATAGAAAACGTACGGCAGTCTTTGGCGGCAGTTTCGACCCGGTACATGTCGGGCATATATCCCTTGCGCGTGCGGTTCTTGAGAATGGCATGGCCGAAGAGGTGTGGCTTCTGGTTTCGCCGCAGAATCCTCTAAAGCAGGGGCTAAGGTTGAGTGATGAGGTGCACCGTCTCAATATGGTAAGGCTCGCAGTCGCTGGCTGCGAGGGTCTTGTTGCCAGTGACTTTGAGTTCTCGTTGCCGCGCCCGTCATACACGGTGAATACTCTTGAAGCTCTTGAGGCAACTTTTCCCGACCGTGAGTTCCTGCTGCTGATAGGTGCCGACAACTGGGCAAAATTCCCACAATGGTACAAGGCTGACGAGATAGTGTCGCGGTACGGGATAATTGTCTATCCGCGAGGGAATGTTCAAGCCTTGCAGTTGCCGGCAAATGTAAGGTGGCTGCCGGCTGAACTTTATGATGTGAGTTCTACCGAGGTGCGTGCTGCAGTAGCACAAGGAACGGCAATAGGGGAGTATGTGCATCCCGAGGTTGAGAAATATATAAAAGATAATGGCTTATATGCCTGAACAGGTTATGAAGAGGTTTTTGTTTGTTCTGCTTGTCTCTATCCCTTTTTTCTCTTTTGCACAGGAACGTGGCAGGCTCTATAATGAGATGTGCAATCCTTTGCAGGCGGTCTTCTGCGACTATGTGGAGCGTGAGTCCAGCACAAACGTAATAACGAACAGCAGCGGCGAATATGTGGGAACGCTTATCGACGATGCTCTTTATGGCTGGGGGCGTTACACATCGAACAGCGGAATATGTTCATACGGACAGTATCGCAACGGCCGTTTCATGTTCGGCATAATATTGTCGGAGAGCGTTGCCAAGGTGGGTGGCGAGGAGAATTATACAGTGTACGACCTGAAGACGGGCGAGATTATACGTATACACACGATTGAGGGCAATGTGCCTCTTGATTACCCTTTTGTCCCTTCGGCCGAGGAGCCTGTGCCGCAGTACTCTTTCAAAAAGGAGAGATATGCAAGCGGAGATTACTTCATAGGTGAGTTCTTCAAGGGCAAACGGCACGGCTACGGCATATATTTCTGGGCTAACGGAGATATTTGGTATGGCGAGTACAAAGAGGGCTATCGCAACGGCTACGGAATGCTGCTGAAGGCTGACCACCGTGTATTCTATGGCAAATGGCTTGGCGACAGCAGAGTCGATGATTGAGAGAAACGCATGACAGCATTTTTTGTCAAAGTTAATAGTTGATTTGATAAATTCCATTATGAAAAAAAAGGTTTTGTTTTTGGTGTCATTGATTGCAGCCTTGCTTTTGGCGTTGCCGGCCGTGGCACAGAATGAAAGTGTAGTTACTTTGTCGGGCAATGCGTATATAACAGCAATGCCGGAGAGGGGTGTAGGCGACATTCCGAAAGAAGGGAAAAATCGTGCGACATTCATAGATGAGCATAATTGTGCATTACGTAATTGGAATGACACGGGAACAGTGATAAGTTTCTACTTCAGAACAGCCGGGAATGGTAAGATGAATATTGCACTCATGGCGGAAGGACATTCGCGTATAGAGGTTTCTCTCTTGGGTAAAACGAAAAAGATAAAGCTTGACAGCGACACTTTGGCGCGTGTCGAGGTTGGAACGTTCAAGGTAAAGAAGGCAGGGTATGTGAAGATAGATATCCGCGGTTTGAAGATAAACGAGGGAGAAGGCTTCGGAAATGTCGCAGCTCTCTTTGTTGGCGGTGAAGTAGCTCCTGTGGTTTGCGTAAGCCCTGAATTCAGTACTCATTTCGGGCGTCGTGGTCCGTCTTGCCACTTGGGTTACGGCCTTCCAGAAAAGGATATCGAGTGGTTCTACAATGAGGTAATCGTGCCCGAGGAGGGCGATATACCCAGCAGTTATTATATGGCTTGCGGTTTCGGCGAAGGCTATTTCGGAATGCAGAACAACAGTCCGCATCAGAGAAGGGTGCTCTTCTCGGTGTGGAGCCCTTTCCACACCGACAATCCGGCAGAGATACCCGATTCAATGCGAGTGACACTCGTCAGAAAGGGTGCCGGTGTGAAGATTAATGATTTTGGCAATGAAGGCTCTGGCGGACAGAGTTACTTGCACTATGACTGGAAGGCAGGAGAACGCTGCCGTTTCCTTATGGGTGTAAGGCCGGACGGCAAAGGCAATACAGTGTATACAGCCTACTTCTTCGACAATGAAAAGGGCGAATGGCGGTTAGTGGCTTCTTTCTCTCGCCCGAAAACTTCTACCTGGTACACGGGTGCTCATTCGTTCCTGGAGAATTTCAACCCCACAATGGGCTATATCAATAGAAAGGCCTGTTACAGCAACCAGTGGGCACGTACTGTCGATGGCAGATGGCTGCCGGTGACACATGCGCGTTTTACCTGTGACGCGACAGGGCATCAGAGACAGCGCCTTGACTATTGCGGCGGCGTGGAAGGCGAGACATTCTTTCTCACTATGGGCGGTTTCTTCGATGAGTACATGAAGTCCGGTACCTGGTTTGAGCGTAAGGGCAATACTACCGTGGCTCCGGATGTGGACTTCTCGACACTTGAGTAGGGCTCTTTTTGTTCCCGGAAAATTTCCGGGCAAAATTGTGGTATTATTATATTTTGGCTATATTTGCAAAAGAAATGATATTTTACAGCCGTCACTGAAGGACAGAAACATAGAAACAAACTTTATCAATATTTATCTAAAACACACTGTAATATGAACTTGAAGAAATTTTTCGGTTTTGCCTTGTGTGGTATCGTTGCTCTTATGGGCTCAACAGCACAGGCGCAGTCACTTTCTCCATCAACAAAGTGGCATTGGGACAAGGGTACTATTGTGGTTGAAACACCGGAGCGTCCTGCAGGTCAGGAGAATGTTCTTAACCTGGCTGTAGCTCCAATCAAGACTGTCCGCGTAGCTTTCGTAGGTCTTGGTATGCGTGGTGACGGTGCGGTTATCCGTTTCTGCCGTATCCCGGGCGTTGAGATTGTTGCTCTCTGCGACTACGAGTACGAGCGCGCTGAGGAGTGCAATAAGTTCTTGCGTGAGCAGGGTCTTATGCCAGCTGACATCTACTATGGCGAGAAGGGTTATGAGGAGCTTTGCAAACGCCCCGACATCGACCTCGTTTACGTTGCTGCAGACTGGAACCATCACTATCCTATCGCAAAGTGCGCGATGGAGAACGGCAAGCACACTGCAATCGAGGTGCCTTCTGCAATGAACCTTGAGCAGTGCTGGAGCCTTATCGACCTTTCTGAGAAGACACGTCTTCACTGCTTCATCCTCGAGAACTGCTGCTACGATGACTATGAGATGAACGCTCTTGCAATGGCTCAGGATGGCGTTTTCGGCGAGATTATCCGCGCCGAGGGTGCATATATCCACAGCCTTGAGTGGTTCTGGGATGCATACTGGAAGGACCCTGCTGACAACGATGTCGACAACCTCCACTGGCGTCTGAAGTACAACAAGGAGAACCGTGGCGACCTCTACGCTACCCACGGCCTTGGCCCCGTTGCACAGTGCCTCGACATTCACCGTGGTGACCGTTTCACAACACTTGTTGCAATGGATACAGATCCTTTCTTCGGTAAGGAACTCGTAAAGGAGAAGACTGGCAAGGAGTGCAAGGAGTTCCGCAATGGCGACCACACTACAACACTCATGCGTACAGCTAAGGGTAAGGTTGTTGAAATTCAGCACAACGTAATGACTCCACAGCCATACAACCGTCTGTTCAAGCTCACAGGTACAAAGGGTTATGCTACAAAGTATCCAGAGCCTAAGCTCGCACTTTCAGGCGATGCTCTCAAGGGTACAGGCGCACCTCAGGTTGACAACCTCAACGCTCACGGCTTCATGAGCGATGCACAGAAGGATGCCATGATGGCAAAGTACTACCACCCAATCCTCAAGAAGTATGTTGAGAAGGGTCGCGACCTCGGTCACGGTGGTATGGACTTCGTAATGGATTCACGTCTTGTTTACTGTTTGCAGAACGGTCTTCCACTCGATATGGACGTTTATGACATGGCAGAGTGGTGCTGCTTGGCAGAACTCGGTACATTGTCAATGGACAACAACTGCGCAGCTGTTACATTCCCCGACTTTACACGTGGTTACTGGGATGTTCAGAAGGGTTACAAGCATGCATATGCTGCTCCTGAGGTAGAGGCTGCAACAGAAGCCGAGGCTGAGGCTTACAGCGCAGCACAGAAAGTAGTTACTGCCAAGAAGAACCTTTGGGCTCTCTACGATGCAGTAAAGGCTGCCAAGGCTGCCGGTGATGCAAAGGCAGAGGCTAAGGCTCAGAAGAAACTCGATGCAGCAAAGGCATCTGCAGACAAAGCTATTGCCAAAGCTGTGAAGAAGGCTTTGAAGAAGTAAGAGACTTAAGTTATATGTGGAGAAGGTGGCTCATTCTTGCTATGGGCTACCTTCTCGCTTTTTTGAATCAGGCTTCTTGGTTCGGCACAGCCGGAATCCTGTGGGGCTTTCAGTATCTGTACTTCGGAATTCGATTTTACAAAAATTCATTAAAAGGGTGGTTTGAATGGCAAAATACCGATGCAGCTATGTTGAATTTTGTAAAAAATATAGGATAATTCAAGTTTATTTGTAATTTTGCAAGTCACTACACAACTAAGATAAAATATTTGGTTTATGATAGCAGTATTAAAACATGGAGTAACAAAGGCTCAGCAGGATAACCTTATCCATTGGCTGGAGTCGCAGAATGTAAGGGTGCATGTTTCTGAGGGTGAGATGCAGACTGTCATCGGCCTGATAGGCGATACCCGTAAAATTGATATGGACCTGCTTGCAGGTCTTGAGATAATTGACCGCGTGACACGCATTACAGACCCGTTCAAGAGTGCGAACCGCAGTTTTCATCCCGAGGATACTGTTGTGACAGTAGGCAAGGGGGATAACCAGGTGAAAATAGGTGGCGGCAACTTTGCTATTATGGCAGGCCCTTGTTCTGTGGAAAGCGAAGCGCAGATTCTTGCGGTTGCCAAGGCTGTCAAAGCATCGGGCGCGAATATACTGCGTGGTGGTGCTTTCAAGCCACGTACATCGCCGTATGACTTTCAAGGTTTGCGCGCCGAGGGACTGCAGTTGCTGCTCAAGGCACGCGAGGCAACAGGCCTGCCTATTGTTACCGAGATTATGAGTGCTTCACATCTCGACCTCTTTGCCGATGTCGACATCATTCAGGTGGGTGCACGCAATATGCAGAATTTTGAACTTCTTAAGGAACTCGGACGCTGTGACAAGCCTATTCTTCTCAAACGTGGCCTTTCTGCAACATTGAAGGAGCTTCTAATGAGTGCCGAATATATTATGTCCGAGGGCAATGAGCAGGTAATACTTTGCGAGCGTGGTATCCGCAGCTACGACAACTACACCCGTAACGTGCTCGACCTCGCCGCTGTTCCTGTGCTGCAGGGGCTTACACACCTTCCTATTGTTGTCGACCCGAGCCATGCAACAGGCGTATCGCGTCTTGTGCGTCCGATGGCTTGTGCTGCAACGGCAGCAGGTGCCGACGGTCTCATCATCGAGGTGCATAACGACCCTGTATGTGCTCTCTGCGACGGAGCCCAGTCGCTAACTCCCGAGCAGTTCGACGAGGTTGCACAGCGCGTACGTGAGATTCGTGGCATAATGCACTAAGGTATGATTGTCGGTATAGTAGGATTAGGACTTATAGGAGGTTCGGCTGCCAAGGCTTTCAAGGCTGCCGGGCACACGGTGTATGCCTTTGATATTGACAAACAGATAGTCGGCTATGCCGAACTTGAAGGTACTGTAGATGCCGAACTCTCGACAGGCAATATTGGAAACTGCAATCTGCTGTTGCTGACTGCGACACCGCAGGCGGTAATCGCATACATCAGCGAGAACGCAAAGCACGTCTCCTCCGATGCCTTGGTTATAGATTTCTGCGGTACAAAGCGCGCCGTGTGCGAGAAGGGTTTTGCCCTCGCTGTCGAGCATGGCTTTACATATGTAGGCGGCCATCCTATGGCCGGCCTGCAGTATTCCGGCTACAAATACTCAAAGGCAACGCTATATAATGGTGCGTCGTTCATCATAGTTCCGGCTGTGCACGATGACATAGTATTGCTCGACAGGGTGAAGCAGTCGTTGCTGCCTCTCGGTTTCAAGAAATTCGTTGTTACGACAGCCGACTTTCACGACCGTATGATTGCCTATACATCGCAGATGTGCCATGTGGTCTCCAATGCGTTTATAAAAAGTCCGTCGGCGAAATTCCACAGAGGCTACAGCGCAGGAAGTTTCCGCGACTTTACCCGTGTATCGCGCCTTAATGAGGATATGTGGACAGAACTGTTTCTCGAGAATAAGGAGCATCTGCTGGATGAACTTGACCTATTGATAAATTCCCTCGGCGAGTATCGTGAGGCTATTGCCCATGATGATGCCGATACCCTTCGCTCTCTCTTGCGCGACGGCAGGGTAGCAAAGGAGGATACAGAAAAATAATATGCAGTACAGAACTATACATGTTGAGGCTTCACGCAGCTACGATATTCTCATAGGGCGCGGCATACTTGCCGGGCTTGGTGGCTTTCTGCATCCGGTTCTTGGCAAATGCCGTCTGGCTGTGCTCACCGACAGCAATGTGGATGCACTCTATGGCAGTTCCATAATGGACTGCCTGCAGGCCGCAGGCTACAATGCCTGCAAATATGTCATTCCGGCAGGCGAAGCATCCAAGTGTGCCGAGAATCTGCTGGCTTTCCTTAATTTCATGGCGTCTGAGCAGTTGACCCGAAGCGATGCCGTAGTGGCTTTTGGCGGTGGTGTTGTGGGCGACTTGGGTGGTCTTTCCGCTTCTCTCTATCTGCGTGGTGTAAAGTATGTACAGGTACCGACAACGCTGCTTGCTGCCGTTGACAGTTCGGTCGGTGGCAAGACGGCGATAGATATACCGGCAGGAAAGAACCTTGTTGGCAGTTTCTGCCAGCCTTCGCTTGTGTGCTGCGACACGGCTCTCATGGACACCCTTCGGCCTGATATATACCGTGACGGATGTGCCGAGGTTATAAAATATGGCATGATTCTTGATGCTGGGCTTTATGATACCCTGCACACCATACCCTTTGACCGTGAAACGGTTGTTGCCCGTTGTGTGGAGATTAAGCGCGATGTCGTGCAGCAGGACGAGTTCGACAACGGTATTCGTGGTCTGCTTAATTTCGGACATACATTTGGCCATGCTATTGAAAAACTGAGCAATTTCGGCATTTCGCATGGAGAGGCTGTGGCTAAGGGAATGGTCATTGCAGCGCACATAGCTCCGCTTTGCGGTTTATGCAATGTGGTAGCCGAATTGTCGGCCTTGCTTGTTGCTTATGGCTTCGATATATCCTGTCCGTATAGTGCGGCCGAGGTCTATGGTGCCTTGCTCTCCGACAAGAAACGTCGTGGAGGGGAGATTTCCGTGGTGCTTCCCCGTTCGGTAGGAGAATGTACGCTTTTCACAATGCCAGTTGAAGAACTCGGGCAGTTACTCTTTAAAGTCATCGGATAATGGAAAAACTGGTGCACGGAACATTGCAGGGCGAAGTGACCCCACCGCCATCGAAGTCGCAGGCACATAGGCTTCTTATCTGCGCTGCGTTGGGTGTAGAACCTTGTACCATCGTGTGCAGCAGCGTCAACGACGACATAATGGCAACAATGCGCTGCCTTAATGCTCTTGGAGCAAGAATCACCTACTCGTCGGGGCTCTTTGAAGTGATGCCGGTGTGTGTGGTCAAAGGCGGCACGCTTGATTGTGGGGAGAGCGGTTCAACACTTCGCTTCTTAGTATCTGTTGCGGCAGTACTTGGTGCCGATGCTACTTTTACAGGCACGGGCAAGCTTCCGCAGCGTCCTATGGGCGCACTGACCTCTCTTCTCGAGTCTCACGGAATAACTTTTACACGTTCATCTGCCGATGAATTGCCGCTGTCCTGTAGTGGAAAATTGTCCGGGGGCAGGTTCTCTATTCCGGGAAATATCTCCTCGCAGTATCTTACTGGTCTTCTCTTTGCCTTGCCTTTGGCTTCGGGTGACAGCGAGGTTGAGGTGACAGGCGAGCTTACAAGTGCATCGTATATCGATATGACTATAGACGCGCTGCGTGTGGCAGGAATTGATATTGAACGGAAAAGAAATGTATTTGCAATCAAAGGTAACCGGCAGTACCGTATGCCTTCGCGCATAGTTGTTGAGGGGGATTGGTCTTCTGCCGCATTCTGGGCTATTGCCGGCGTAATAGGAAAGTCGCCTGTGACAATCTGTGGAATGAACAACAGTTCGCTTCAGGGTGACAGTGCAGTGATTGACCATCTTCGTGCTATGGGCGCGTTTGTTTCTATAGATGACGACAGGATTGTGGCTATGCCTTCACATCTTTTTGGAGCAGAACTCGACTGTATGGACACTCCCGACCTTCTGCCTATACTCTCCATTGCCGCAGCTGTGGCGCAAGGGACAACGACTTTCACAAATGTGGGGCGGTTGCGATTTAAGGAGAGTGACCGTCTGGCTGCGATGAAGAGTGTGCTTGCTTCGTTCGGCATAGCATCAGTTGTTGGTGAGGATACTTTTACTGTATTTGGCGGTGAGCCTGTGGCAAGCGGCGTTGTCGATAGCTGCAGTGACCACCGTATAGCTATGGCTGCAGCCATAATGTCAACGGTGGCAAAAGGTGTGACCGCTATTGACGGTGCTTCATGTGTTGCTAAGTCTTACCCTGCCTTCTTCGACGATTTTGCGATGCTTGGAGGGGTAGTGGAGTAGTTGAAGATATCTCAAGAATGTAAAGAATAGAATAATATATAAACAAATATACATTATGGATTTAGACAAACTACGTCAGGAGATTGATGAGATAGATACCCAAATGTGTGACCTTTTTGCACGCCGCATGCAGGTTGTATCCGGTATCGGTAAATATAAAAAAGAGAATAATTTGCCGGTATATCATCCTTCGCGTGCACGTGCTGTGCTGCACAATGTGTCAAAGCGTCTTGGTCCCGAATTCGAAGGCTATGGGCGCACGTTGTACCGTACTATCTTCGACCTTAGTGAATCATACGAGACACGTATGCTTTCTGAGGGCAGCGAGTTCTTCAACTATTTCAAGAAGATAGCCTCTGTGCCGCCACAACCCTTCCCAAAGCGCGCATCCGTTGCCTGTGCAGGTTGTGAAGGCTCTTATGCACACCTTGCTTCGGAACGCCTTTTCGACCTCCCCGAAATTATGTATATGAGCAATTTTGAGGGCGTTTTCAAGGCAGTCAGCAGCGGTCTTTGCGAGTTCGGCGTGCTTCCTATAGAAAATTCCCTTGCCGGCTCTGTGAACGCAATCTACGACCTCTTGGCTGCATATAATGTGCATATTGTCCGTGGCGTGCGCCTGAAAGTAGACCATGCAATTCTGGCAGTTCCGGGTGCAAAACTCGATGATATACGCGAGATATATTCCCATCAGCAGGCAATAAGCCAATGCTCCGAATTCCTAGGCACATTGAAGAACGTCCGTGTAATCGCATGTGAGAACACTGCCGAAGCCGCACGTATGGTGGCTCAAGGCGGCGACCCCACAAAGGCATCGCTCTCTTCGCGTCTTTGCGCCGAACTATACCAGATGCAGGTTCTCAAGTCCTCAATACAGAACCGTGACAATAATTATACCCGTTTCATCTGTATAGCCAAAGAACCTAAAATATATTCTGGTGCCGACCGTACCAGTGTAATGATAAACATTCCCAACCGTCCCGGAACACTCTTCCGCATAATGTCTCGTTTCAATGCTACCGGTGTCAACCTAGTCAAGCTTGAGAGCCGACAGATTCCGGAACGTGAATTTGAATATCGCTTCTACTTCGACATCGAAGCATCTGTCTATAGCGACGAGTTCCTCTCTCTTATGTGCGAGCTTCACGAGTGCGGGGAGCAGTTCAAGTATTTTGGAACTTATGCCGAAATAATTTAAAATTATTGTCTAAAATGGCGATAGCTGCGTTACGCTCAATTTTGTAAACAGTCATTTACGTTTAGTAAACTCCTGATCCCAAAATTTTCGCAAGCCTTGCTCTCGCCAATTTATGCTAACAATTAAAGACAAAAGTATTTTGCCTGAATTGTTGATGGCATTCAAATATGAATACCATATTCGTGCTTTATCTCATCCATTACGAATGTACTTTCCAGTGACCC
>CAZAIM010000003.1:0-48446 GCA_964485215.1 uncultured Bacteroidaceae bacterium
TATAAGACTACCGATTAAGGGTAAATTGCAGGAAGAATATAAGATACATTGTTCTACACCGCGTGTCTGTTTTCTACTCCTCACCCCTTCGGGGAGCTCCTCTTCGCACGAGGAGCGGTAAATTGCAGAATTTCTTTTTTTTCTCTCTTTTTCTACGGAAAAGGTAATATCAAAGAAAACCGGCACCGTTGAAAAGTCCAACGGAGGGCCGTCTGTTTGCAAAACTGCGATATGAATTTTAAATTTTAAACAACTTCTTATAAAATAAATTCTTTTCTTTTGGCGATAATCGGATTTTATTGCGTAAGTTTGCTTTTGCATTGCGTCCGGTGGGGGCGCGGAATGAAAAAGTATTACAAAATTCAATCTTATGGACAAGGAAAAGGAGAGGCTTTTTAGTGAATTCTCGCCTGTATCGACAGAGAATTGGAAAAACAAGATTGTAGAGGACCTGAAGGGTGCCGACTACGATAAGAAGATGATTTGGAGAACTCAAGAGGGGTTCGATGTTAATCCATTCTACCGCAAGGAAGATATTCCTGAGGGGTGTGCTGCTGCGCAGCCCGGTGAGTTCCCTTACACCCGCGGAACAAAATGTGAGAATAACTGGCTTGTGCGCCAGGATATTGATATGCCATCGGCAGCAGAGGCCAATGCTCGTGCAAGGAAGGTTATAGGCGAGGGTGTCGATTCTGTTGCTTTCAAGGTAAGGGGCAAGCTTGTGACCCCGGAGTATATACCGGAACTGCTCAATGGCATTGATGCCGAGAAGGTAGAACTGAATTTCGATGTCTGTGTGGGCAAGGTTGTAGAGTTTACCCATTTGCTGGTAGAGTATTACAGGCAACGTGGCTTTGACATTGAGAAGGTGAGAGGCTGTATAGGCTATGACCCTATTGCAAAGGAGATGCTTGCAGGCAAGGTGCTCGACAATTATGCCGAGGTGATGAAGGCTCTTGTCGAGGCTACAAGCAGCCTGCCGGGCTATCGCTGCATTGCTGTCAGCAGCTGCAAACTCAACAATGCCGGTGCCTACATCACACAGGAACTCGGATACGCGCTTGCCTGGGGCAACGAGTATCTTGATGCTGCGACAGAGGCCGGAATCCCGGTTGATGCTGTTGCAAGGAAGATAAAGTTCAATATGGGCATTTCGAGCAATTTCTTTATGGAGATTGCGAAGTTCCGCGCTGCGCGCACTTTGTGGGCAAGGATTGTTGAGCAGTACTCGCCTGAGTGCAAGTGTGCTTGCAAGATGGCTATCCATGCCGAGACTTCGGAGTTTAATCTGACTCTCTTCGATTCATACGTAAATATGCTGCGCACTCAGACTGAGGCTATGAGTGCAGCCATAGCCGGAGTTGACTCCATTACAGTGACACCCTATGATGCTGTGTATGAGGCTCCGACCGACTTTGCGCTGCGCATAGCAAAGAACCAGCAGCTTATACTGAAGCATGAAAGCCATCTTGGCAAGGTTACCGACCCGGCAGGCGGTTCATATTACATTGAGAGCCTCACGGCATCGATTGCTGCCGAGGCATGGAAACTGTTCCTTGCCGTTGAGGAGGAGGGCGGTTTCCGCAAGGCTGTGAAGGAGGGCCGGGTGCAGGCTGCCGTTATGGAGGCCGGCAATAGCCGCCGTACTGCTCTTGCACGGCGCAAAGAGATACTTCTGGGTACAAACCAGTATCCTAACTTCGGTGAACTTTCCCAGGGCAAGCGTCCTGTGGCCAAGGGTTGTGGCTGCGGCTGCAAGGGCGATGAGCCGGCCGGCAACACTCTTGCTATCCGTCGTCTTGCCGAGGAGTTCGAAGAACTGCGCTTGCGTACCGAGGAGAGTGGCAAGCGTCCTAAGGCATTCATGCTCACAATAGGTAACCTTGCGATGCGTCAGGCAAGGGCTCAGTTCTCGTGCAACTTCCTTGCCACGGCAGGCTATGAGGTTATTGACAACCTCGGCTTCAAGAGCGTGGAGGAGGGTGTAGCTGCTGCGCTTGAGGCGAAGGCCGACATTGTTGTGATATGCTCGAGCGACGACGAGTATGCCGAGTATGCAATCCCTGCATTCAAGGCAATTGGCGACAAGGCTATATTTATTGTTGCCGGTGCTCCTGCATGCAGCGAGGAACTGAAGGCTGCCGGCATTGAGAACTTCATTCATGTGAGAGTCAATGTTCTTGAAACCCTTAAGGGGCTGAACGCTAAGTTAGGCATATAAATTCGGACATCATGAGAAAAGATTTCAGAAACATAGATATATTCGCTGTGGCAGCTCCCGGTGAGTGCTGCACGGCAACTGTGAACAACGATGAGGTGTGGGAGACTGCCGAGCATATTAAGGTGAAGCCTGTCTACTCGGCCGAAGACCTCAAGGATATGGAGCATCTCGACTATGCTGCGGGTATTCCTCCTTTCCTTCGCGGCCCTTATTCGATGATGTACACATTCCGTCCCTGGACTATACGCCAGTATGCCGGTTTTTCTACAGCCGAGGAGAGCAATGCTTTTTATCGCCGCAACCTTGCGTCGGGTCAGAAGGGACTATCTGTGGCGTTCGACCTTCCTACCCATCGCGGTTATAACCCTGACAACGGGCGTGTAGTAGGCGATGTGGGAAAGGCCGGAGTCTCTATTTGCTGTATGGAGAATATGGAGCAGCTGTTCGACGGTATTCCGCTCAACAAGATGTCGGTATCCATGACCATGAACGGTGCGGTGCTTCCGGTGCTTGCCTTCTACATTAATGCGGCACTCGAACAGGGCGCAAGGCTCGAGGAAATGGCCGGTACCATTCAGAACGATATTCTAAAGGAGTTTATGGTGCGCAATACCTATATCTATCCGCCGGCATTCTCAATGCGCATAATAGGCGATATATTTGCATATACATCGCAGAAGATGCCAAAGTTCAATTCAATATCAATATCGGGCTATCATATGCAGGAGGCCGGAGCGTCGGCCGACATCGAACTTGCCTACACGCTTGCCGACGGTCTTGAATATGTGCGCACGGGAGTGAATGCAGGAATAGACATTGATGCCTTTGCTCCGCGCTTGTCGTTCTTCTGGGGAGTGGGAATGAACCCATTCATGGAGATTGCGAAGATGCGCGCGGCGCGTATGCTGTGGGCCAAGATAATAAAGAGCTTCAACCCGAAGAATCCAAAGTCGATGGCTCTGCGCACGCATTGCCAGACTTCGGGATGGTCGCTCACCGAACAGGATCCTTTCAACAATGTGGGACGTACGGTTATTGAGGCTATGTCGGCTGCGATGGGACATACCCAGTCGCTGCATACCAACGCTCTCGATGAGGCTATCGCCTTGCCTACCGACTTCTCGGCACGCATTGCGCGCAACACGCAGATATATCTTCAGGAGGAGACAAATATATGCCGTGTGATTGACCCATGGGGCGGTTCGTACTATGTGGAGAGCCTTACACAGGAGATTGCAGGGAAGGCCTGGAAACTTATTCAGGAGATTGAGGAACTTGGCGGAATGGCGAAGGCTATTGAGACCGGTATTCCCAAGATGCGTATCGAGGAGGCTGCGGCACGTACACAGGCACGTATCGACTGCGGAAAGCAGGTTATTGTGGGTACCAATGCATATTGTCTTGCCGAGGAGGAGCCTATCGACATTCTTGAGATTGACAACAGTGCTGTGCGCGAGGAGCAGCTTGCTGCGCTTGAGCGTAACCGTGCAGGGCGTGACGAGGCTGCGGTGAAGGCTGCGCTCGACAAGATAACGGAAAGTGCGCGTACGGGTGAGGGTAATCTGCTCGAGTGTGCAGTAGAGGCTGCACATCTGCGTGCTACTTTAGGTGAGATTTCCGATGCCTGCGAGGAGGTTGCCGGCAGGTACAAGGCTATAATCAGAACAATTTCAGGAGTGTATTCAGCAGAAAGCAGGGATGACGAGCACTTTGAGAAGGCTTGCCGTCTGACAGAGGAGTTTGCAAAGAGGGAGGGACGCCGTCCTCGAGTGATGATTGCCAAGATGGGGCAGGATGGACACGACCGTGGCGCGAAGGTTGTTGCAACGGGATATGCCGACTGCGGTTTCGACGTGGATATGGGTATGCTGTTCCAGACACCGGCCGAGGTTGCACGTCAGGCGGTGGAGAACGATGTGCATGCAGTAGGTGTGTCATCGCTTGCAGCAGGTCACAAGACACTCGTTCCACAGCTCATTGAGGAACTTGAGAAACTTGGCCGTGGTGATATTATGGTGTTTGCCGGCGGTGTCATTCCTGCACAGGACTATGAGTTCCTGTACCGTGCAGGAGTGATTGGCATCTTCGGCCCCGGAACAAGCGTTGCCAAGGCTGCATGTGAGCTTATGAAGATATTCCTTGAGAAATAAAGAATAATGTCGCTTGATACAGGTCCTTAGAGCCGCAAGACCCTAAGGACCTTGTTGCGCAACATAAGAAAAACTTTTTTAGAAATTTAAACATCTTCTTGGATGATTGTCTGTATTGCAGAGAAGCCGAGTGTGGCAAAGGAAATTGCCGATATTCTTGGGGCAAGAACCCACAGGGAGGGATATTACGAGGGTAACGGTTATCAGGTGACCTGGACCTTCGGTCACCTTTGTACACTCAAGGAACCTAATGACTACACTCCTATGTGGCAACGGTGGAGCCTTAGCAGCCTGCCTATGATACCGCCACGTTTCGGAATAAAGCTCATCGACGACAGGGGAATAGAGAAACAGTTCGGCATAATAGAGAAAATTATGCAGAGTGCCGAAATGATTGTGAACTGCGGTGATGCCGGCCAGGAAGGTGAACTCATTCAGCGATGGGTTATGCAGAAGGCACAGGCAAAATGCCCGGTGAAGCGTCTATGGGTCTCTTCGCTCACTGAAGAGGCCATACGTGAGGGGTTTGCCAATTTGAAGGACCAGAGCGAGTATCAGTCTCTGTATGAGGCCGGTCTGAGCCGTGCTATCGGGGACTGGCTGCTGGGGATGAACGCGACACGTCTCTATACCTTGAAGTATGGAAAGAACCGTCAGGTACTCTCTATAGGAAGGGTGCAGACACCGACATTGGCTCTTATTGTCAAGCGTCACCTTGAAATTGTGAACTTCGTTCCGCAGCCCTATTGGGAACTGAAGACTGTCTACCGGGAAACTGCCTTCAGTGTCACAGAAGGACGGTATGACAGTGAGGAGAAGGGGCGAGAGGCTCTTGAAAAGATAACGGGGCAGCCCTTCACCGTTACCGGAATTACGGCGAAGAACGGAACGGAACTGCCGCCACGCCTCTATGACCTTACATCGCTGCAGGTCGACTGCAACAAGAAGTTCGGCCTGTCGGCGGAGCAGACACTGCAGACAATACAGTCGCTGTATGAGAAGAAGGTGACAACGTATCCGCGTGTCGACACTACCTTTCTGAGCGACGATATATATCCCAAGTGTGCCGGTATACTGCAAGGGTTGCGCGACTATCAGCCGCTGCTGGTGCCGTTGGCCGGCAAGCCGCTGCACAAGTCGAAGAAGGTATTCGACAACAAGAAGGTTACCGACCACCACGCGATTATACCTACGGGTGTCTATCCACAGGGGCTTACAGACCTCGAGAAGAAGGTCTATGACCTTGTAGCAAGACATTTCATTGCCGTGTTCTATCCCGATTGCAAGTTCCGCACGACAACGGTGCTTGGAGAGAGTGCAGGGGTAAAGTTCAAGACTGCCGGAAAGGAGATTCTGGAACCGGGCTGGAGAGTGGTGTTTGCCGGTGCGCCTGCCGACGATAAGGAGGAGAAGGAGGAGAAGGAGAAACTGCTGCCGTCGTTTGTTGAGGGCGAAAGTGGGGAACATCAGCCGGGTCTTAGCGAGAAATGGACACAACCGCCTAAACCATATACCGAGGCAACATTGCTGCGTGCAATGGAAACGGCAGGAAAATTAGTTGAGGACGAGGAACTGCGCGATGCAATGAAGGAGAATGGAATAGGCCGTCCGTCAACGCGTGCGGCAATAATTGAGACGCTCTACAAACGCAGCTACATACGCCGCGAAAAGAAGAATATTGTTGCAACGCCTACAGGCATTGAACTTGTGGGGCTGATAAAGAACGAACTGCTGAAGAGTGCCGAACTGACAGGACGCTGGGAGAAGAAACTGCGCGACATTGAACGTCGGCAGTATGAGGCGCAGACCTTTATTGCCGAACTCAAGGAGATGCTGCATGAGGTTGTGAACAGTGTGCTAAGGGATAATAATGTGCTTAATGTCTGATTTTACAATGAAGAAGTATAATTTCAATGCCGGTCCATCCATGTTGCCGCGCGAGGTTGTAGAGAAGACAGCCCGGGCTGTGCTCGACTATGAGGGCATGGGGCTTTCGCTTATGGAACTCAGTCACCGCTCGGCAGAATTCAAGCCAATCCTTGACGAAGCAAGGATGTTGCTCAAGGAACTGCTTGATGTTCCAAGCGGGTATGAGGTGCTTTTTCTCGGTGGCGGTGCAAGCATGCATTTCTGCATGGTGCCGTTCAATTTCCTTAGAGGCAAGGCGGCATATCTCAATACCGGTACATGGTCAACGAAAGCCATTAAGGAGGCAAGGCTGTTCGGCGAGGTGGTGGAGGTTGCCTCTTCTGCCGACAAGGCATTCAGCTATATTCCAAAAGGGTTTGCCGTTCCGTCCGATGCCGATTATCTGCATGTGACATCCAATAATACTATATACGGAACACAGATGCGTTATGACCTCGATTCACCGGTGCCGTTGATTGCAGATATGTCATCCGATATCCTGTCACGTCCGGTAGATGTCTCAAAGTATAACTGCATATATGGTGGTGCGCAGAAGAATCTTGCCCAGTCGGGCATGTCGTTTGTCATAGTGAAGGAGAGTGCTTTAGGCAAGACCGGGCGTGCAATACCGTCGATTCTGGATTATGGCGTGCATATAGCAAACGGCTCAATGTTCAATACGCCCCCTACGTTGCCCATATACACTGCACTATGCAACTTGCGTTGGGTAAAGCAACAGGGCGGTGTCACCGAAATGGCGCGCAGAGCCGAAGAACGGGCTGCGGTTGTGTATGACGAGATAGAACGAAACTCTCTATTTTCGGCTACGGCAGCCGAAGAGGATCGTTCGTATATGAACATTGATTTTGTCATGGCTCCCGGCTATGAAGAACTGGGGGCTTCTTTTGTGGCGTTTGCCGCAGAACATGGAGTGGTGGCAATCAAAGGACACCGTTCGGTGGGCGGGTTCAGAGCTTCCTGCTATAATGCAATGCCTCTTGAAGGTGCAAAGGCTCTTGCTGCCTGCATGAAGGAGTTTGAAAGGAAAATATATTTTGGTGCAGAAATATCATGATGATGGATAAAATATATAAAACAATAGATTTGTTTGCAGGTATAGGTGGTATAAGATTGGGGTTCGAAGCATTTGGATGTGAAAATGTCTTCTCTTCGGAATGGGATAAGTATGCCCAAATGATGTATGAAGCAAATTTTGGTGATAAACCTTTCGGCGATATCAATGATATAAATCCTGAAGATATACCAGACCATGATATTTTATTGGCAGGATTTCCATGTCAACCGTTCAGTATAGCCGGAAAAGGTTTGGGGTTTGCCGATACAAGGGGGACTTTGTTTTTTAATATTGAAGCAATATTGAAAGCGAAACAGCCCAAGGCCTTTTTATTGGAGAATGTAAAAAGGCTTACAACACATGATAACGGAAATACATTTGCAGTTATTTTAAATAAATTGAATAATTTAGGATATACGGTTTATTATAAGGTTCTTAATTCTTTGAATTTTGGTGTGCCTCAAAAAAGGGAGAGAATTTATATTGTTGGATTTAAAGATACTATAGAATTTAATTTCCCTAAGCCATTAGGCTATTATAAGCCTTTATCCGAAATTCTGGAAAAAGAAGAGGATGTTCCGGTTTCATATTTCTTATCGGAAACGATAAGACAGAAACGTTTTTCCTCGCTCAAGGCGGTACCTCCAAAACCATCAATATGGCATGAGAACATAGGTGGCAATATCTCTCCATTGCCATATTCTTGTGCTTTAAGAGCAGGAGGCAGTTATAATTATTTAGTGGTTAATGGAGTGCGTCGTTTGACATCAAGAGAAATGTTGCGGCTCCAAGGATTCCCCGATTCATTTATAATAAACATTCCATATTCGCAGGCTCGAAAAGTAGCCGGCAATTCGGTTTCAGTTCCTGTTATACGAGCAATTGCCGGTGAAATGATTAAAGCATTGAATGAAAATAAGATAATTGCAAAATATAAAAAACTTAATTTGTTTGGAGAATATGACGGTTCGGGAAGCAAAACAAGCTTTGGATAAAATAATATCTAAAGCTAGAGTACATTTATATAAACCGATTCAGATAGCTGAAATTTTACATCGGGATAGGGTTGAAAAAGATATTGATTTATCTGATTTAAGTACTTATAGGAATACTTCAAAGAAGTGGCGTGATGTAGTATGTCTGCGTTTTTTAGGACGAACATCGACATCTTCGGCAAGGTATCAAGATGATGTTTTTAATGAAAATGCAGTCCCTCCTTCAGTACTTGAAGTCTTGGGCACTGAAAATAGAAAGTACAATGGTGCTGTTGAAAAATATATCTATGAGTGTTTTGAGAAACGTTTTTCACAAATGTCAAGTGGGTTGAATTATTGCAATACTCATGATAGAAACAATTTTAAGATAGCAGAATTTATTGATTTATTCTGGAATGAACCGGGATTAAGGCGTAGTGTTGACAAAATATATGAAATTGTTGTGTATGCTTTGTTCTCAGCTCTTATTGATTGTCTGAAAGTAAAGGTTACCATAGAAGCCGATGATACAAAACAACAACTTTTAGAGGAGTTTTCTGATTTTGCAAATCGTGTAATAGGTCTTTCTAAAGAACGTTCGAAGGTTACGGTTAATGCCCGAATAAACCGTGTCGGAGTTACTAATGCTGCTGACAGGGGGCTTGATATGTGGGCAAATTTCGGAATGGCAATACAAATAAAACATTTGTCGTTAACTGAGGAGTTGGCAGAAAATATTGTGTCATCAGTTTCATCTGACAGGATAGTTATTGTTTGTAAAAACTCCGAAGAAAAATTGATTGTTTCACTTTTGACTCAAATAGGGTGGAAATCAAGAATTCAAAGTATCGTTACAGAGGATGATTTGGTCTTATGGTATGAAAAAGCACTTAGGGGAACTTTTGCTGAAGAAATAGGAAATAAAGTACTATCTAATTTATATGATGAGATTATGCTGGAGTTTCCTGTAACAGATTGTGAGGACTTTAATGAATTCAAACGTGCTCGGGGGTATGATGCTGTTTTGATAAATAATATTTGGAACAATAGTAAGGAATAATGTAATATAAGAATAGAAATGCTCGAAGAGGATATATATAGAACCATAGAGGTGCAGGGTGATGCCATTTATACCGAAAAGCGGAGCAAGTTCCTTGCTTTTGCAATTCCGGTCACGACTATTGAACAGGTGAAAGAGCATATCGAGGCATACCAGAAAAAGTATTACGATGCTCGTCATGTATGTTATGCCTACCGTCTTGGGGAGCGTGGTGAGCAGGAACGTGCCAATGACAACGGTGAGCCTTCTGGTACGGCCGGGAAACCTATTCTGGGGCAGATTCATAGTAAGGAACTCACGAATGTGCTTGTGATTGTCGTGCGCTATTTCGGTGGGGTCAAGCTCGGTACAAGTGGTCTTATAGTTGCCTATCGTGCTGCAGCGGCTGAGGCTCTGGAGTCGGTCGAGCATGTCGAGAAGACCATAAACGGAGAGATTATCCTTAAGTTCTCCTATCCTCTGCTTAACGATGTGCTGCGTGTAGTGAAAGAGGAGGAGCCTAAAGTCGTCGAGCAGGTCTTCGACAATGACTGCATGGTGCGCCTTTCAATGCGCCTGTCGCGTCTTCCACGTCTTGTGGAGCGTTACGAAAAGCTTGTTATCGCAAGCAGGAACGACCTTAGAATTGAATATCCCGAGCAGGAATGAATGATTTCTTTTCTCTATTGAAGGCTGTGACCGTTGATTGCAAGGACAATGGAGAATCCTTTGTAGTAGCAGACCGTCTTTCTGTTATAGAACGGTTGCTTGAAGGTTCTCGCTACAGGCTTGTGTCGCGTGAGCCGCTTGCATTGCTTTTTGCGAAGGATGGGTTTTGCGGGCAAGAGAAGGTTGTCCTTGTCTCTTCGCATGCCGATTGTGTTTACAGCAGTTGTTTCTGTAGCAATAGCGGCGAATGTTATCAAGGGACATTTGACAACAGCTTCGGAAATGCTGCGGTGCTGTGGAATATGCTGAACGGGAATCTTCCCGATAATGTCGTGGTGGCCTTTACCGGTGATGAGGAGAGGGATTCCAAAGGTGCCGTGCAGGCTCTGCTTGCTTTGGGCAGGCTTGGATGCAATGTCTCTTTTGCCATAGTTCAGGATGTTACCAATGTGGGGTGGGAGAGCGGTGCTCTCTTCACAATAGAGAATGACGCTTGCATTGATATCCTTACTGCATACGGCATTGTCTCTTCCCTTGAACAGTACAGCGGCAGGTTTGCCTTCTCTCATAATGCAGAGCCCGATGAGTCGTGGTGCTATGCAGAATACGGTGTTCCATGCCTTACGCTTTGTGCTCCTGTAAAGGGTGAACTGCACGATGATGCCGGGGTGCTGCTGCGCAAGGATTCGGTAGAGGCGTATTGCAAGGTTTTGCCACTGCTTGCCTGCTGTCTGAAGAATGTGTTGTCCGGCAATGGCTGATTTGCAGCGAAAATCAAGGCTCATTATCAATTTATGGTAATTGCTCCGAAATATTTCCTTAATAATTTTGTAATGCTCTTTTCTTTTGTTTACTTTTGCCTATGGCGTGGGCTTACGCGCTGGAAAAGTAAATACTAACCTTAAAAATATTACTCCAATGAACACAATTGTTTCTCAGTTCAACATTCAAGGCAATGTTGTTGAAGTGGCTCCTCTGGGCAATGGTCTTATCAACACAACTTATCGCGTGAAGACAGAGGGCGATGCTCCCGATTACGTTCTCCAGCATGTGAACAACGCAATCTTCCCCGATGTGGATATGCTCATGAACAATATCGTTGCCGTTACTGAGCACATTCATGGCAAGCTGGTTGCTGCCGGTACAGATGATATTGCACGCAAGGTGCTGAAGTTCGTTCCTGCAAAGGACGGCAAGTACTACTATTTCGATGGTGAGAAGTACTGGCGTGTAATGGAGTTCATCCCCGATACAAAGTCTATGACTGCGGTAACTCCTGAGACTTCTTATATCGTAGGTGAGACATTCGGTAACTTCCAGGCTATGTTGGCCGATATTCCTGCTGAACTTGGTGAGACAATCAAGGATTTCCACAATATGGAGTTCCGTCTCCGTCAGTTGCGTGAGGCTGTTGCAGAGAACAAGGCCGGCCGCCTTTCCGAGGTTCAGTGGCTTGTTGACGAGCTTGAGGCGCGTGCCGAAGAGATGTGCAAGGGTGAGCGTCTGCACCGCGAGGGCAAGTTGCCAAAGCGCATCTGCCACTGCGATACAAAGGTTGACAACATACTTTTCGACCAGCAGGACAACGTGCTTTGCGTTATTGACCTCGATACTGTGATGCCTAACTTCATATTCTCGGACTTCGGTGATTACTTGCGTTCTGCTGCCAATACAGGCAAGGAGGATGACAAGGACCTTGACAATGTGAACTTCAATATGGAGATTTTCAAGTCATTCACTAAGGGTTACTTGAAGTCTGCTGCATCGTTCATCACTCCTCTTGAGGTTGAGAACCTGCCATACGCGGCAGCTCTGTTCCCATATATGCAGACTGTACGCTTCCTGGCCGATTACATCAACGGCGATACATACTACAAGATACAGTATCCCGAGCATAACCTTGTACGTTCAAAGGCTCAGTTCAAACTGTTGCAGAGCGTTGAGGCTCACCAGTCGGAAATGCAGGCTTTCATAGCTGAGGTGATGAAGTAATCAATGAATACCAAATTAGAAGGCGGAACGGTCAGCTGACCGTTCCGCCTTCTAATTTGTCATCTGGTGTCTCTATTCAAGGAAGTGCAGCAGATTGTAGCGGTACATTCTCTCTTTTGCCATTTGGCTGCCGCTATCTTCGGCAACGCGGTACCAGTATACTGCTGACCTTTCGTTCTTCTTGGTTCCACGTCCCTTTTCGTAGCAGTATGCGACACGTTCCATGGCCTGGAGGTGCATCTTGTTTGCTGCTTCAACATACCATTTGAATGCCTTCTTGCGGCTCTTGCGTACATAGTATCCGGTGTCGTAGAACCTGCCTAACTTGTACTGTGCGAGCACGTGCCCTTTCTCTGCCGCTTTCCTGTAGTATCCAATGGCAGGCTGCTTGCGCAGTTCACCTTTGCTGAGTCCGGCAACGGAGTCTTTTTTTGCGTACATTTCGGCTATTGCATACAGTGCTGTAGGCTCCTCGTTCTCGGCAGCCTTGGCATACCAACGGGCTGCTTCAAGAGTATCTTTCTCTGTGCCTCTGCCTCTTTCATAGCATAGCGCAAGCATTGTCTGTGAAATGGCATTCCCTCTCTCAGCCGATTCCTTGTAGTACTTTATTGCCAATGTGTCGTTCTGCGGTGTGCCGATACCGTAGAAGTAACAGCTTGCAAGGTTGTGGAATGCACGTTCTTGGCCCAGGTTGGCAGCTTTTCGGAAGCTCTTGAATCCCTTTACAGAGTCCTGTTCGACACCTAGACCTGCCATGTAGCATACTCCTATGTTGAATATTGCATCGGCATACCCCAATGCTGCTGCGTCGTTGAACAGTGCGAAGGCCTTTCCGTATTCACCGTTCCTGTAGAGCATGCGGCCCTCTTCATTGCTCTTGAAACACTCGGCAAGCAATTGGGGGGTGCTTATGCCTATGATTGAGACGATTTCTTCTGTTGCGTCCTTTATGGCTTTGTCTCTTTCGGGAACCTCTTTTGTAGCAGTGTTGTTGCTGAAGAATGTTCCGTCGGCATAGCCCTCAACATCAACTGCAATTGCTGTTGCCGTTGAGTTGTTGTAAAGTTCTGCCTGAAGCTTTCCGTCCTTTGCCTCCAGATTGGGGCACCATAGTAGCGTGCGCCTGAAGTCGGCTACCGCAGTGTCAGGGGTGAGTTTGCTGTAGTCGGGTGAGTAGAACTCTTTGCTTTCGGTGTAGCCGTATACCATTGTGTAGCGTGCGCTGCTGTTCACAGTGAGTAGCGGTACAAGGCTTTTTTCCTTATCCTCTTCGCTGTTTGGGATGAAGCATGCTACATAGTTGGGTATTGTCATGTTGCCAATCTCATGTGCTATTTGCCCAATCTCGAAATTGTCGGGTGCTTCGTCTATATTGCCGTTCCGTGCTCCAATAGGCATTCTTCGGGTGAAGGAGTCGTAGTAGTCGCTATAATCGAATGCTCCGATATTCTTCTTTGTCTTTTTGACCTTTATGCCGTTGCCGAACTGGCGGCGTGTCTTTTCGTCGGAACGTATGATTATTTCCTTGAAATTCATCATTTTTGCCGGCTCTACGCCTTTGAGCCACTCTTCGTCGGGGGTGGGAACTTCGTCGGAGCTGTATTCTCCGTCGACTACAATTCCTTGAATCCAGTAGCACCAGTTGAGGTTGTGCCGCCAGAATGCGCTTCGCAGAATGTCGCCTGCATTGAGGCTGTTTCTGTATGCAGGGTCACTGATGAAGTAGTTCTCGTCGGGATTAAGTGTTGCAATGTTCCTGAATCCAGGGGTGCGCATGGGGTTATATGCCGCAGTAGGGGTACTGAAGGTGCTGGAGCCTCTCATAACGGCATGGTCGAAGCTCGAGAGTGACGGGTTGTCGTTCATCTGAGGTGTCATCCACAGTGGCTCGTCGCGGTAGTCGTAGTCTCTCTTCCGCATTATATCCCAATTGTCCTGGTCATTGCACAGGTATGTGACATCCTGTGCATATTCCCATTCGTCGAGAAAATCCAGGCGTATTTCGCTTCGTGGTGGGCGGTAGTATAAATCGTGCTTCTTTTTCGATATGACTTCTACCTGCGAGAGTAGATACTCGAAGGGGTTGAGTTTTATCATCTCCTCTTTCTGCAATGCCAGTTCCTCGGCTGTAACCGGCAGGCCTACATTGCGCTCCCAATAGGAGTAGAGCCTCATCTCGGGTGAAAAATAACGGTCGAGCGAGAAGACAAGGACGCTGTCTTCTGGTGAGATGCTGTTGGCCTTCCGGGGTGTAAGCTTGGCTACCTTCTTGCCGGTAAAATCCTTTGTCGTTATTCTGAATTCACCGTTTTCGTCGGTCTTGAAGTCGTAAACGCTTATGTTGCCATCGTCATAAGGTATCTGGAATGTTATTTTTGTGTTAGGACGGTTTGTTATTATTAGTTTGTCGAGCTTGCCGAACTTGCGGTTAGGCTCCTTCTTTATGAAACGTCCTTTGATGGTTATTCCTTTCTCTATGGGTTCAAGCAGCTTTGTCTCACGCTTGCTCAGCTTGCTCCAATCGTACGATGTCCATCCGTGGGTGAGCATGACAAGGTCGAGTTCGCGCTCGCGGTTGCTGTTTGCTGTATCGAAGTATTGTGCCGCATTGGGGATATATCCTTTAATCTCGGAACCGAGAAGCATATATGTGTATATGTTGTAGCTGTAGGAAGTCTGCTGCCTGCTGTTGGCATCGGTTACAGAAAGCGAGAAATTGCCGCTTTCAATGGGTTTGCCGTCTTCGCGCTCAATGTTAAGGGTTATCTTCTCGTAAGGTTTTGCTTCGAGGTTCTTTATATGGTAGCCGTTGCCGGTGACAGCAAGGCGTGCCGTGCCGTTGTCTCCTTCTACAGCGTTGCTGTGGGTTACAAAGAATTGTCTTTCGGCGAGCGGTATGCTGTCGTTAACAAATAGCACTACGCGGTTGACACCCTCGGCAAGGGTGCTCTTGCCGATAGCGAAGAGCTTGTCGCGCTGTGTTGACGGAAAACGTTCGTAGAAGAGTGTCTTTCCTCTGTAAAGCACTGCGCATCCGAGCTCTGTTCCCGGTTCCAGATTGTTTCTTACGGCAATCTTTACGTTATTGCCACTGTTGTCGACCTCTATCACAGCTCCCTCCTCGCAGGTCTTGGGAAGCTTGAACTTTTTGCTTTTTTTCTTTATATTTGCTCTTGCCGTGTATTTTACTCCCTTTTGCGGTGTTATTTTGAATGAGCCTTTCCCCAAGTGTTCGGGAGTGGTTGTCAGCAGTTCCTCGCCGTCGGCATATACGGTGATGCTTGCTCCGCTGTTTATTCCGTCTGCTCCAAACAGTTCGTAAGCGACATTGCACTCTATGCCCTCTACAAGGTGTCCTCCTTCGGGGAAGAATCTGATGTCTGTTTCGGGAAGTTTGCTGTTTACCCATTTGGTCTCTCTCTCAAGTCCTACACGGCTGCTGTCGGTCTCAATGTCTACGAGGAATGCACGTCTGCGGTCGAGCATGTTTTTGAATGTCCAGTCGCCGTTGTTGACCTTGTCGAATACCGGGAACACGCGGCTGAAAATTGCATCCTTGCCGCGGTTGAGCATGTAGCGGGTGTATGCACGAATCTCGTAATAGCCCGAGAGAAGCAGGGTGTTAAGTTCGAACATTCCGCTGCAGGTGCCATCTTCTTCAATCTTGTACTTGTTTGTCCTTACGACATATCCTTCGGGGGCAACGAGTTCAACATACAGTACCTTACTCATTGTCGTGGGGCTGTTTTCGGTGCCGCTGAATATGTAGGCCTTGAACCACATGTTCTCGCCAAGGTAATATGCCGTGTTGTCGAAATGCAGATAGACGCGTTCTTCGGGAAAAAGGCTCTCTTTTATGGCTGTGCGCACAATGTAGTTGTCGAGCCTGTTGCGCGCTGTAGTGTCGCTGTTCTCCTGGGAGGCTGCTGTTATGGTACTCAGCAGAAGTGCTATGTTTGTAATTGTACGCAGTATATTTTTCATAAACTATCTCTTTTTGTTTGAGGCTGTTTGAATCTCTAAAATATGTTTTCTTATGGGAATCGGATGTTCCGGCAGACGATGTGAATTCTGGCAGCTTCTTATTTTATTGGGGTGGAACCGGCCATTATGTATTGTTCATTCTCTTTCGATGCAACTGTCTCTCCACGGTGGAGTATGAAGTGTGCATCGTAGAGCGTGCTTCTCTCTTCTCCGTCGACAGATGACAGTGGCCACTCGATTGTTCCTATATGTGCTATGACTGCTTCCGTGGCTGCTGCGCTTGCATTGTCAATTATGGCATCGACGTTGCTTGTATCGTATTTCGTGAAGGATATGCTGCATCCTTTGCCCGAAATGTTGCGTGCTGTGCCATAAAGGTCGGCTATGAACTCCATTCTCACTGTGCATCGCGAAATTGCTTCCTCCCGGAAAAGTCTCTCTATAGGGGTGCCGCTGATGTCGATATACTCATAGTATCTTTTCCCGGCATAGGCCTTTACTGTTTCTGTACGCCTCCTGGCTGCGATGGGCTGAATGTCGGCCGGTTCTACTCTTTCGGCAAGCAGTTTGCTGCCGGTGCTTTCGTATCTGCTTAAAGGTATATCGGCCATTGCTACCGGTATATCGGCGAGGGGTGCTGCTGTCTGTAAGGGCTTTGACAGTTCGGGAACGGAGATTTCCTGTATGCTCTGCTCCAATTCTTTTGTGCGGTATATGTACTCGGGTTCGGCAAATATGTACAGGAACAGTGCTGCTGCCGGCACAAGTGCGGCTGCCTTTATTCCCGCCAGATGGCTTGTATTGTCGTTGGCCATCATCATTATCCTTTTTCTTACGTTGCTCTGGCTGAATTTGTTTGCAAGGTTGAATCTTGTGTCTCCTACAGCTTTCTTCAGAAGGAGTATCTGGTAGGCGGTGGCATCGCCATTGTTGCGGAGTACGTACCTGTCTGCCTCGAACTCGTGTATCTCTTTCATGTCGTTGGCCAGCAGGTAGATGAACGGGTTGAACCATTGCAGTGACTTTACAAGTCCGAGCATAAGCATATCCCACGAATGTCTGTGCTTTATGTGTCCTTCCTCATGAAGAAGTATCTCTTTGCCACATTCATCGTAGTCGTGCTGCGAAATGACAACATTGCTGAACCAACTGAATGGCTCGATATTGTTCTTGTGGCAGTATATCTTCATTCCTTTTCTATTCTCGGTCCATACTGCGCCGTTCCTGATTCGCTTTCTTATTCTTGCAATATCGGCAATGCTGAGTGCCGTTGCAGCAAGAACCCCTAACAGATATACCAATGTCAGGTTTTCCATGGTAAGGAGTCTGTTTCTTTCCTTTGGCTCTTTTACATTTGCGTGTGCCTGGGTGTTTTCGGGCTGTACTGCAGCAGATTCTTCGAAGGATGTTGCAGTGATTGCGTTCCCTGCAAGTTCAATCTCAACAGGAAATGCGACAATGACCATTGGCAGGAGGAGTGAAAGTGCCATAATCCCAACCAGGAGCCAGCGGTTGAATGATGCGAACCGTTCTTTCCGCAGCAGCAATGCAAAAGGTATGTAGAGCATTGCAAGGCACAAGGCCCATTTGAGTATGTATATGAAAATTGTTCCCATGGTGCTGTTCTATTTCAGTTCTACATTAAGTTTGCAGTTGAATGCTTTGTTATAGCCGTTCTGTGTTCCCGGAATCCAGTCTGGCATTTCCTCTATTAGTTTGTATACAGCCTTTATGGCGGCCTTTTCTATTTTTCTTCTGCTGTCGCCTCCTTCTCTGTATATGAGATAATCGCTCAGGTTTTTCTTGTTTATGTGTATGTTGTTCACTTTCCCTTCCTTACTTATGTTGAACTCTACGTCGATGTAGCCTTTTACATTATTGCGCCTGAGCACTTTGCTGTATTCTATGTTGTTTTTCAAATATTCATCCAGGGCATCGGCTCCGCCGGGGAACTGAGGTGGGGTTTCACCGGTTTCTATTCTTTTGACCGATACGTTTATCTCTATGCAATGTCTCTTGCTGTCGCCTAATTCTGAAAATTTCTTTCCGATGAGAGTGTTGCCCACACTCTTGGCGTTGTTCTTCAGAATTTTCTCAATCTTGTACATTACCCTGTCTTTCTCCTTGTCGTATCTTGGTATGAAGACTTGGGTGGGATTACGTGAAGCGGAGTGGTCTCTCGCAATATTTCTGTCCAATGTTACAGAAAGACCGGTTATGATGCCGTTTCTGTTTCCGTTGTATTCGATGTTCCATATGATGCTGCCGATAAATTCCGTGTCGAGGATATAGCCGGCCGAGTCCTGCTCAATTTCTATGAAGGCACTTCCGTCCAGCTTGTATGTGCTTACGTTTATATAGGTTGTTACGTTTTCCATAATGAAGCTGTCAAGAGCGCAATGGATGTCACAATTGTTCTTCTTTTTATTGTAGCGCGGTTTCCAGGTTATACTGTACTTGTTCTTGCCCGGGGAGTGCTTGCGGTTTTCAGCAATGTGCCTGCTGCTCTCCTTCAACAGTTTTTTTGCCGTGTTGAGAGATTTGTTGTCGGAGTTGCCCGATAGTTTGATTCTGGCTTTTCTTATCCTTACTTTTTCTGCTGTTCCGTTCTCGTCGGCATATACAATGGCTGTTACTGTAGACTCGTCGAAAAAGTCGTTTAGGTCGAGATTCCTCGAGTGTATGCCGGGAAGGCTGTCGAGAAATGCTTCGATTGTTATATATCCATTGCTCTCCTGTGCCTTAGTATCGCTTGTGTGGAAAGACAATGCGAAGGCAAGAAACATCAATACTGTGGCTGGTACTCTGTTCATGTCCGGTGCTGTTTCTGTTATTTTTCTATTGTCTCCAGTTTGGGTGCGTTTGCCTTTATTATCTCAAGCAGTTCTTTAATCTCCTCCTTGCTCATATTCTCTTTTTCTACAAAGAACTTCACGAACGATGAACTTGAACCCCCGAAGAAGGAGTCCTTTACGTCTGTCATCACCTGGTTGGTGTATTGTTCCTTGCTTATAAGAGGATAGTAGGTGTGTGTCTTTCCGCTGAGCTTGCGGAACTCTACAAACCCCTTGTTGAGCAGTATCTTAAGGAAGGTGGAGATTGTTGTGTAGGCCGGTTTCGGGTCGGGGTAGTGTGCTATTACGTCGTGTATGCAGCCGCCGTCGGGCATCTGCCATAGTGCGTTCATTACCTGAATCTCGGCTTTTGTGAGTGTGTCAAATCTTTTCTTTGCCATATCCTTTATTATTATAAGAAACTGTTTGAATCTATAAAAGCATTTTCTTTTAGAAACAGATGTTTGAGACAAATGTATAACTAAGTTTTTAAAAATCTAAACTTTTAGAAATTAAAAATGTGTCCATCGTCGATATTTAACTTTCATTATTAGTTTTTCATCTGTTTTCTGCCACGTTTGTTGAATTTAAGGTGCTGCCGTCTTGAAAAAGACCAAAAAAAATTTCAATAAGATAAATTTAAAACAACTTCTTAGACTACATCTGCATATATTTATTTTTTTTTAACTATCTTTGCGCCTAAATATATTTTTTGACGAAAACTATTCTTGAAGGGATTTGAGGTTTTTCGTTGAAATGAAAAACACAGTTTGAAATTCTTATTAGGGGTTTGTGATGATTGTTAATGACAAATTGCAGATAGAGGAAATTAAATCTATTATTGAAGAAAACAGTATCGTAGAACTGGATGCCGATACACGCGACAGGGTTGCCGATTGCTTCGGTTTCCTGGAAGCATTCTCAAAGGATAAGGTTATTTACGGAATAAATACAGGCTTTGGCCCTATGGCGCAATGGCGCATCGATGATGACCACCTGAATGAACTGCAATACAATATAATACGCAGCCACTCTACAGGTGCGGGCGAGCCGTTGCCGGTAATTTGTGTGCGTGCCGCAATGCTGGCGCGTCTTATGACATTTATGCAGGCACGTTCGGGTGTAAATGTACAGACTTGCGAGTTGCTTGTGGAGTTCTTGAACCGTGGCATTTACCCGGTGATACCACAGCACGGCAGTGTGGGTGCAAGCGGCGACCTTGTTCAGCTGGCACACATTGCGCTTGCGCTTATTGGCGAGGGTGAGGTTTTCTATCGTGGAGAGCGCAGGGATACTGCCTCTGTGTTGGCCGAGCTTGGTATTGAGCCTTTGAAAATGTATGTGCGCGAGGGGCTTGCTGTGACAAACGGTACTGCTGTAATGACTGGTATCGGCTTTGTGAACCTTTTCGATGCAAAGCGTCTGCTTGACTGGTCGGTAAAGGCATCGGTGATGATGAACGAAATAGCATCCTCGTATGACGACCTTATGTCAGAAACGCTTAACGGCGTGAAGCATCACAAGGGACAGCAGGAGATTGCTGCGCAGATGAGAATGATTGCTGCCGGAAGCAGGATGCTGCTCAACAGGGAAGAGGAACTCTATCATAGAAGTGAGGATAGCACATTCGGTCACAAGGTGCAGCCATATTATTCGTTGCGCTGTGTTCCGCAGGTACTGGGACCTGTACTTGATGCTGTTGTGAACTGCGAGAAGGTGCTGGTCAATGAGATTAATTCGGCCGATGACAACCCGATAGTTGACCCTGAGAACAGAACTGTAATACATGGCGGCAATTTCCACGGCGATTATGTCTCTTTCGAGATGGACAAGCTGAAGATTGCGGTTACCAAGATGACAATGCTTGCCGAGAGGCAGATGAATTATCTGCTGCACGATCGCATAAATGGCATTCTGCCTCCGTTCGTGAATCTTGGCGTCCTTGGCCTCAATTATGGCATGCAGGCACCTGCGTTCACCGCAACATCGACGACTGCGGAGTGCCAGACACTTTCGAATCCTATGTATGTACATTCTATTCCTAATAATAATGACAACCAGGATATTGTCTCAATGGGAACGAACTCGGCACTTATATGCCGTCGCGTGATAGAGAACAGCTATCAGGTTATGGCTGTGCATATGATGACACTTGTGCAGGCTGTGGACTGTCTGCAGATTGCCGGGAAACTTGCGCCTGCCACACGCGAAATGTATGACAGGATACGTGCAATAGTTCCTGCGTTTGTCGAGGATACACCTAAATATAAAGAGATTGAGGCAATTGTTGAAATGCTTAAAAGATAAAAGTTTCAAAGCACTTTGCTATGGAAGAAAATAAATTACCTGTAAAATATGCTCTGGTGACCGGAGCGAGTAGAGGCATAGGCAGGGCTATAGCTCTTAAATTGGCGCAGCAGGGGTTCTCTGTAATTATAAATTATGCATCGAACGCAGATGCTGCAAGGAAAACTCTTGATGATGTTGTGAATGACGGCGGTGAGGCCGAACTGTTGCAGTTTGACGTTACTGACAGCAAGTCGGTTACAGAGGCTCTTGCGCAGTGGAAACAGAGACATGAGAATGAGTATATCTCGGTTATAGTGAACAACGCGGGTATCCGTAAGGATAATCTTATGATGTGGATGCCGGGCGAGGAGTGGCGCAGTGTACTATCGACATCGCTCGACGGTTTCTACAATGTGACACAGCCACTTGTCAAGGATATGCTCGTGAAGAAATGGGGACGCATAGTCAATGTCGCGTCGTTGTCGGGTATCAAAGGTATGCCTGGCCAGGTAAACTACTCGGCTGCAAAAGGCGGCCTTATTGCTGCTACAAAGGCTTTGGCACAGGAGGTGGCAAGAAAACGTGTGACAGTGAATGCGGTTGCTCCCGGATTCATAAAGAGTGATATGACTGCCGACCTGAATGAGGCGGAACTGAAGAAACTTGTTCCGCTTGGCCGTTTTGGAGAGGCTGAGGAGGTTGCTGAACTTGTAGCATTCCTCGTGTCGGATGCTGCGGCATATATCACTGGGGAAGTAATATCTATAAATGGTGGAATCTATACTTGATATGCGACAGAGAGTAGTAATTACGGGAATGGGTATCTATTCCTGCATTGGTAAGAACAAGGAAGAGGTTCTTAAGTCGTTATTTGAAGGAAAGTCTGGAATAGGACTGGTGCCGTCGAGAAAGGAGATGGGATACCGCTCTTCGCTGTGCGGTATTCTGGAGAAACCAAATCTGAAAGGTTCTCTCGACCGCCGTCAGCGTCTTTGCCTTTCGGAACATGGACAGTATGCCTATGTGGCTACAGTCGAGGCTTTGGCACAGGCCGGTATTGACACTGAGTATCTGCTCAACAATGAGGTGGGCATACTGTATGGCAACGACAGCAGCGCGGAGGCTGTCATAACAGGTGTAGATGTAATTAGAGAGAAGAAGAATACAACGCTTGTCGGTTCGGGCAATATATTCCAGTCGATGAACTCTACCATTACAATGAACCTTTCTACCATATTCAATTTAAGAGGCATCAATTTCACGATTTCGGGTGCCTGCGCGAGCGGTTCGCACGCAATTGGTATGGGTTATATGCTTATAAGGCAGGGGCTTCAGGAGTGTGTAATATGTGGAGGTGCCGAAGAGGTCAATGATTTTTCTGTAGGCAATTTCGATGCCTTGAGTGCCTTCTCATCTCGCGAGGATGACCCTTCTAAGGCTTCGCGTCCGTTTGACAGAAACAGGGACGGCCTTGTTCCGAGCGGTGGTGCTGCAAGCATTGTGCTCGAGAGCTATGAGTCGGCTGTGAGACGTGGTGCAACAATTATTGCTGAAGTTGTGGGCTATGGCTTCTCTTCGAACGGTGAGCATATATCGGTTCCGAATGTGGATGGCCCAAAGCGTTCGTTGCAGATGGCAATACGCGATGCAGGGATTGAACTTTCCGAAATTAAATATGTGAATGCACACGCTACTTCTACTCCGGTTGGCGACCTGAATGAGGCTAAGGCTATTGCGGAGGTGTTTGGAGAACATAAACCGTATGTGACATCTACCAAGTCCTTTACGGGGCACGAGATGTGGATGGCCGGTGCAAGCGAGATAATATATTCTGTGCTTATGATGCAGAATGGCTTCATTGCTGCAAACCTCAATTTTGAAGAGCCCGACGAGGCTTCGGTTAACATAAATATTCCGTCCCGGAGAGTAGATATGCAGTTCGATACGTTCCTCAGCAACTCTTTCGGTTTTGGAGGAACTAACTCAACACTGATAGTAAGAAAATTTAAATAAGGAAAATATTTTTTAGAAATTTAATCAGCTTCTAAGTTATGACTATTGAAGAAATTATTGAGAAAGCTTCTGAGGTACTTGCGGAAGAATTTGAGATTGATGCGACCAATATTACGCCAGATGCTTCATTGAAAGACACATTGGGCCTGGATAGCCTTGACTTTGTTGACGTTGTAGTTCTTATAGAGCAGCATTTCGGTGTGACGCTTACTGGACCCGACTTTGTTGGAGTTGTAACATTCAAGGATTTTTACGAGTTGCTGAACCGTAAGATAAATGGCTAAGAGCCCGGGCAAGCAATGGAATGGTAAATCTCGGGGAGGACGGTTTGGCTATCAGTTCTTTGTATATACAATTCGGCTTCTCGGGATTCGCTGCGCATATTTCTTTCTTGCATTTATTGTAATATACTTTATACCGTTTGCTCCAAAGGCGACAAAGGCTATTTGGGCATACAACAGGAAAAGAAGAGGACTTGGCCGTCTTGCATCGCTCAAGGAACTTGTTTGCCATTATTATGTGTTTGGTCAAACCTTGATAGACAAGGTTGCAATTAAGGGTGGAATGGCAAAACGCTATAAGTTCGAATTTGACAATTATGAACGGTTTCTCGAGATTCTGAATAGCGGCAAAGGGGTGGTGATGATAGGTGCGCACATAGGATGTTGGGAGGCTGGAGCCGGTTTCTTTGGCTCATACGGTAAAAAAATCAATATCGTAATGTTCGACGCCGAGCATCAGCAGATAAAGGAGGTTCTCGACAGCAATGCAGCACAGGAGGAACTCTTTAAGGTGATTGCAATAAACAAGGATGCCATTGAGGCTATGCTGAAGATGAAGATAGCACTGAACAACGGGGAGTATATATGTTTCAATGGCGACAGGTTTGTAGACAAGGATAGTGTCCGGAGAGTTGATTTCTTGGGTGCGCCGGTACGCTTGCCGTTAGGGCCTTTCAAGATATCGGCTAAGTGCAGGGTGCCTGTTGTGTTCTATTACTCTATGCGTGAACCAGGGTTCAAATACAGGTTTGTGTTTGAAGAGGCTATGCTGGAAAAGGGTACAGAGGTGAATGCCCTTGTTGGGCAGTATGCAGAATCGTTGGAGAGGATGGTAAGGAAATATCCTCGTCAATGGTTTAATTTTTATGATTTCTGGAATATTGATTAATTATATATAGGATATGAAGCTTACGCAATCGCTCGAGAATGTATATTGCAATGACAAGCAGAGTGCTCTTGCTGCGCAGCGTCTTGCGCAGGAGATTGCATTCGCACCGATGGTTTTCCAGGTCTCGCGCCTGATGGTGAAATTCGGAATACTGGAGTTTCTCTCTAAGAACTACAAGGGTGTTTCACAGGCCGAAATAGTGGAGCATACGAAGTTGTCGAACTATGCAGTACAGGTGTTGCTCGAGGCATCACTTTCAATAGGAACGGTTAAGACCAAGGATGACAAGTTTACTATTTCAAAGGCCGGGTGGTTTCTGTTGAATGATCCTATGGCCAAGGCAAATATGAACTTTAATCACGATGTGAACTATCTTGGACTGTTTAATCTTGAGGAGGCTCTTGTAGAGGGCAAACCTGCCGGTCTGAAGGTGTTCGGTGACTGGCCTACGATATATGAGGGACTGTCGAGCTTGCCGGAACAGGTGCAGAAGAGCTGGTTCGGTTTTGACCATTTCTATTCCGATGAATCATTCGCCGCTGCCTTGAAGATAATTTTCGATGGTGAGAAGAAGGTGCGCCGCTTGCTCGATGTGGGAGGCAATACCGGCCGCTGGGCTATGCAGTGTGTGGGGTATGACAAGGAGGTGGAGGTTACGATTATGGACCTGCCGCAGCAGCTTGTGATGATGCGCAGCCAGACAGCCGGAAAGGAAGGAGCTGACCGTATACACGGGTATGGATGCAACTTGCTCGATGAGAATGTGAAGTTCCCGGTTCCTGCGTTCGATGTAATATGGATGAGCCAGTTTCTCGACTGCTTCTCGGAGAGCGAGGTGACAAGCATATGTCGCAGGGCTGCGGAGTCGATGGACAAGGATTCGCGTCTGTATATAATGGAAACATTCTGGGACAGACAGAAGTATGAAACAGCTGCATATTGCCTGACCTTGACAAGCATTTACTTTACGGCTCTTGCCAATGGCAACAGCAAGATGTATCATTCGGATGATATGGCACGTTGCGTTTACAATGCAGGGCTTGAGGTTGAGCGTATAGTAGATGGTTTGGGAATGGGGCATTCGATAATGATATGCAAGAAAAGATGAATATATTGGACTTGATTCCGCAAAGGGCTCCTATTGTGATGGTAGATGAGTTCCTTGGCATAGAAGATAGTGTGTCGAGAACACGTTTTACCGTATGCGAGGAGAATATATTTGTGGATGATGATATGTTGTCGGAGTGCGGACTGATTGAGCATATCGCACAGTCGGCAGCGGCAAGGGTCGGATACATATTCAAGAGTAACAATGAACCGGTTCCGATAGGGTATATTGGTGCTGTAAATGATTTCCGGCTGGAGGCAAATCCCAGGTGCGGCGATGTCATAGAGACTACAGTTGAGGTGTTGCAGGAGGTTTTTGGAATTACTCTGATAAAGGCTGTCTGCTTTGTCGGTGAGAAGGAAACGGCTTCGTGCAAGATGAAAATATTTTTGGAGCGTCAATGAAAAGGAACCGTAAACTGGGCTGTAAGGAGCCTGCGCTGAAATGTGTCACAGAGACAAAGGTGAGGTTCTGCGAGGTGGATTCCATGCAGGTCGTGTGGCATGGCGAGTATGTCCGTTATTTCGAGTATGTCCGCGAGGCTTTCGGACTGGCGTTTCCAGGGTTGGGCTATCTGGACTTTTACAGGAATGGCTTTACTGCACCGATAGTGGATTTGCAACTGCAATATCTTTCGCCGCTGACAGTGAACGATATTGCTGTAATTGAGGCGCGTTACATTGAAACGTCTGCGGCAAAACTCTGTTTTGAATATATCGTCACACGCAAAAGGGATGGTGCACTTGTGGCACGGGGAAGTTCTGTACAGGTGTTTGTGGGGGCTGATGGAATGATGTCTCTGAATAACCCTGCCTTTTACGAGGAGTGGAAGAGAAAATGGCTGAAAAAGTAGTAAACATATATCTTGGTGCTTCTTCCTTGCGCACTTGTCTTGGCAATAAGGCTGAGACATTGGACGCTATGCTTGAGGGCAATAGCGGGTTGGCATATGATGCAGTCTCGGGTATGTATGCCGGTAGGTCTCTTGTGAAGGCTGTCGCAGGCTATACACGTTTTGAGTCGATGCTCATTGAGCAGATAGAAGGACTGCTTGCACAGACAAGTGTAGATCTAAAGGACAAGGATGCCTGTCTGCTTGTGTCCACAACCAAGGGTAATGTAGCACTGCTCTCGGAGGGGTGTGAAAATATACCGGCAAGGGCATACATATATGACGCAGTGTCGGCTGTGGCCGGTTATTTCGGCTGCGTTAACAGGCCTGTTGTCATATCCAATGCCTGTGTGTCGGGTGTTTCGGCATTTGTGGTTGCAAAGGAGTTGCTGCATTCGGGTCTTTACAGGCATGTAGTCGTGGCTGCGGCAGATGCATTGTGTGATTTCATTACATCGGGTTTTGCGTCTTTCAAGTCAATAGGTTCCGTTCCTTGTCGTCCGTATGATGCGGAACGTGACGGGCTTACGCTTGGTGAGGCTGCCGCTGCAGTGCTGCTTACTACTGAACGCGAATTTGCTGACAAGGCTCTAATCCGTCTGGCCGGCGGTGCTGTGACGAATGATGCCAATCATATATCGGGTCCTTCGCGTACCGGTGACGGGCTGTACTATGCCATAAAGGGCGCAATGTCCGAGGCCGGTATAGGGCAGGATGATGTGGGGTTTGTAAATACTCACGGAACGGCTACCCGTTATAATGACGAGATGGAGAGCAAGGCTGTAGCCTGGGCCGGGCTTGACAACACTCCGCTGAATAGCCTGAAAGGATATATTGGCCACACTCTTGGTGCTTCGGGCGTTGTGGAGACAATTATTTGTGCCGAAGAACTGAAACTTGGATATATATATGGGACAAAGGGCTTTGTATCGTCCGATACTCCACACCGGTTGGCACTGTCGGGCGGCATACAGGCTATAGAGAAGAGATGTTGTGTTAAAACCGCATCGGGTTTTGGAGGCTGCAATGCTGCCATTGTGCTCGATGTAGGGAATAGAGAGGCTGGGGAGACTGTTGCAAGAGACACGGATATTGCAGCCGAGTATGTGTTGCCTCAGTCGGGCTTGCCTTTTGCCGAGTTTGTGCGGAATGAGTTCAGGGCTATTGGAGAGAGCAATATGAAATTCTATAAGATGAGCGACCTTGCCAAGGCTCTTTACATATCGGTTGAAAGGTTACTTGCAACCGGTGGTCTTGCAGATTCGGAACCTGTTCGGCGTGCAATAGTACTGGCCAACAGTGCGGCATCGCTGGATGCCGATATTGTGCATCAGAGGATTGTTGACCAGCATCTTCCTGAAGGGGCATCGCCATCAGCGTTCGTTTATACGTTGCCTAATGTTGCGGCCGGTGAAATGTGTATCCGTCACAAGATTCAGGGTGACAACACTTTCTTCATTGAAGACAAGGATTCGGGTATGGCCGGATGGTATGCCGGGCGGCTTATAGAAACAGGAAAGGCTGATGCTGTCATATTTGGCTGGTGCGAATATATTAAAGGTGAATGGAATGTGAATTTAAAACTATTAAAAAATAAATGATATGGAACAGCTAATACAGGAGTTAAAGGAACATTTGATAGAGGAACTGAATCTGGAGGAGATTACTCCCGAGGATATTGATGCTGAGGCTCCATTGTTTGGTGAGGGACTTGGTCTCGATTCGATTGATGCGTTGGAGATTATCCTTATCCTTGAGAAGTATTATGGTGTGAAACTTACAAATTCAGCAGAAGCAAAGCCGGTATTCTACTCGGTGAAGACACTTGCTGAATATATTATGCAGAACCGTAAGTGATTTTATGGGAATAGCAGTCACTGGCGTTGGTATTGTTTCGGCATTGGGAGTAGGTGCCGGCTCAAATCTTGCCTCAATACGTAACGGGGTAAGCGGTATTTCCGATGCTCCAAGGATTCTGAAAACCGGAAACAGGTTGCCTGTCGGTGAACTTGGAATGACCAACGAGGAACTGCATGTGTTGCTTGGAATACCGAGCCGTGAACATTTGTCACGTACGGCACTTTTGGGAATACTTGCAGTGCGTGAGGCCATGGAAGGTGTCGTCGATGGCGGAACGGGAAGAGTAGGGCTTGTTTCATCGACCTCGGTTGGCGGTATGGATTTGACCGAACACTTCTTTGCCGAGTTCATTGAGAATGAAAAGGCTGGGCGTTTGCGCGATGTGAGAATGCACGACTGCGCTGCCAGCACCGATGCTATAGCAAAATATTGTGGAATCAACGGGTATAGAACAACAATTAGCACAGCCTGTTCCTCTGCTGCCAATGCTATAATTGCCGGAGCGAGGTTGCTGAAACACCGGATTGTGGATTATGCGGTTGTCGGCGGTTGCGACGCGCTGAGTGCATTCACGCTTAATGGTTTCAAATCCCTTATGATTCTTGACGAAAGGAGATGCCGTCCGTTTGACAGTGAAAGAGCGGGGCTGAATCTGGGTGAAGGAGCCGGTTATCTGGTTCTGCAGCGCGAGGAGGATGTCTCTTCCTGTTATTGCCGTCTGAGCGGTTATTCCAACAGGAATGATGCTCATCACCAGACTGCCTCGTCGGCCGAGGGTAATGGAGCTTATCTTGCGATGTCCGATGCCTTGAAAATGGCTGGAGTGCAGCCGGATGTGGTCGATTACATAAATGCACACGGTACTGGAACCGGCAATAACGACGCATCGGAGAGTGCTGCTTTCAAAAGGCTTTTTGGTGAGAATGTACCGGCATTCAGTTCTACCAAGGCTTTTACCGGTCATACGCTGGCTGCTGCCGGAGGCATAGAGGCGGTGCTTTCTGTGCTTGCAATAAAATGTGGCTGCCGTTATCAGAACCTTAATTTCTCTTCTCCATTATGCGAGTACGGGTTGCTTCCTGTCCGCAGTTTCCAAGAGAATGTGAGGGTTGACTGCGTGCTTACTAACTCATTCGGCTTCGGAGGGAACTGTAGTTCATTGCTATTTACAAGATAATGTATGAAGTGCTATATTGAGAGTGTTGTGACAGATAGGGAGGTTGTGACAGATATTAAGTTGCTGATACCCGATGCCGGATTACGCCGCAGAATGAGCCGTGTGCTGAAAAATGCTGTTGCAACGGCTGTAGAGTGTGTAGGCGGTGTTGAAGGTATAGACTCCCTTGATGCAATAATTACGGCAACCGGGTGGGGCTGTCTGGCCGACAGCGAGAAGTTCCTCCGCAATATGATTAATGACAAGGAGCAGTTGTTGAACCCGACACCATTTATCCAATCGACATTCAATACTGTCGGTGGGCAGATTGCACTTCTGCGGCATAACCATTGCTATAATGTGACATATGTGAACCGTAGCCATAGTTTTGAGGATGCATTGCTTGATGCGATGATGCGCCTAAGTGATGGTGAGAATGAAAATGTTCTTGTAGGTTCTTTTGACGAACAGACGGTTTCGAGCCATGCAATAATGGCAAGAATGGGACTGTTCCGTAAGTTCAGCGGCGGTGAAGGTGCTGCATTTGCTCTTTTAAAGGCAACTCCGGGAAGTGGTTGCATTGCACAGGTTACGTCAATCGATTTTCCGGAATCCACACTCTCGGAACAGGAATGTGTAGAACGGTATGCAGTGTCGGAGAACGCGGTGCTGTTGTATAACAGCATTGAGCAGAATGGAATATTCCCGACAGCTTCAGCCCATAGCTTTGTCAATGCGGCAAGGCTGGTGCAGAGTGGGGAAAAAGAGGTTGTTGTGTACAATGAGTATTATGGTGCCAAGCCGGCAGTATTTTGTGTACAATGTATCTGCTGATATTGATAATAGTATCTCTGTTGCTGTTCCTGTTATGGGCTTCGGCCGATATTGGAAGCAATGTATATGTAAGGACACTATGCAGGGGCGTGAAAAACAAGAGGGTCGTTGCAATCACATTTGACGATGGACCCGATGAAAGGATGACGCCTGAGGTGCTTGATATTCTCAGAGAATATGGCGTAAGGGCAACTTTTTTCCTTACGGGAAAAAATGTCGGGAAGAATCCGGAGATTGCCGGAAGAATGGTAGAGGAGGGGCATATTGTTGCAAACCACACATATACACATTCTCCTTCTTTTACTTTTGCTTCGGCCAGGCAGGTCGATAAGGACCTTGAGGCTTGCAATGAAGCAATATTTTCGGCGACAGGCCGACGTCCGTTGCTTTTCAGGCCGCCATATGGCGTTACAAATCCGCCGATTGGCAGAACTGTCAGGAAAAGGGGGCTTGTTGCCGTAGGGTGGAGTATACGTTCGCTCGATACGATGAAGAATAGGAGCAGAACGGATGTTTGTCGCAGGGTATTGCGACGGCTTCGTCCCGGTGCAGTAATCCTGCTCCATGACAGATGTGAAGGATGCACCGGACTGTTACGTACTTTGTTGCCTGCAATTAAAGAGAGAGGATACAGATTTGTTTCACTCGATGAGATGTTAAACGTGAAAGCGTATGAAGACTAAACTGATTTTTATGATGTCGCTGTTCTTCTGTATGGCAGCGGCTGCACAGGAATACAATATCAGCCAGGAATTTGAAGAGGAACTGAAGGCAAAGAACGAGAATGTGCATTCTATCGAATGTATGTTCACACAGACGCGCGAATCATCAGTTCTTGCCGATGTAGTGAAAAAAGAGGGAACTTTCAGTTTTCTGCGTCCGGTAAATATGTTGCTGAATTTCAATGACGGCGATTTCATCAGAATGAATGGCAAGATGTTTGAGATGAAAAGTGCCGGGCAGGTTACGGCAACAAAAATATCATCAAGTCCAATGCTAAAGAGCTTGAATTCTATTCTGTCGGCTTGTGTCGTAGGTGACTTCAAGCAGATGGCAAGAGGGTTTGCTGTCGAAGTTGAAAAGAATGAATGTGAGTGGGTTCTGGTATTGACCCCGAAACGTGGAAAGGCGGCATCGAAAATATCGAACATAGCCATTCATTTCGACAGAGAGGATATGTCGCTTAATGTGCTGAAGATGGTAGAGAAATCGGGCGATTATACAATGTATGAATTCATGCAGAAGAGGTTTAATGCTCCGGTTGATGAACAGTTATTCAATATCTCGAAATAATTATGCGTTTAGAAGGTAATTTTTATTCAATAGATAATATTGTGCAGGCAGAGGATTCATATACAGTATCTGTGACCCTCAATCCTGAACATCCTATATATCAAGGACATTTTCCCGGACAGCCGGTTGTTCCAGGGGTGTGTACTTTGACTGTGATTAAGGAGTGTATTGGCTGCATTCTTTCGAAGAGCATTTCATTCTCGTCGATAAAGGAGTGCAAGTATGTGTCGGCATTGCTGCCGCAGGCGAACTTGGCTGTAACGATAAGCCTGGAGTTTGCAGATTCCGGGAAAGTCAAGGCTACAGTTGTCAGGAATGATAACCTGCAGCTTGTTCTCAAACTAAGGGCGACAATAGAATAATATGAAAGGCACGGCAATGACATACAAGGAGAGGATGGCTGCGCTCAAATGCGTGGTAATAATCCCTACCTACAATAATGCAGGAACAATATTGCAGGTGATAACCGATACAAAACAGTTTGCATCGGATATTCTTGTTGTCAATGACGGTTCAACCGACAGTACATCGGAAATATTGTCGGGGATAGATAATATTAGGGTTATCGGTTATCAGGAAAACAAGGGTAAAGGGTATGCTCTTAAACTTGGATTGAAGAAGGCTCATGAGTGGGGATACAGATATGCGATAACCATAGATGCTGACGGGCAGCATTTCGCAGATGATATTCCGGTCTTTATTGACAGGATAGAGCAGGTTCCAGGCTCTTTGCTGGTAGGTGCTCGCAATCTCACGGCCGACAATATGCCTTCCAAGAATACTTTTGCAAACAAATTTTCCAATTTCTGGTACAAGGTCGAGACTGGCAAGAAGCTTACCGATACGCAATCGGGCTTCAGACTGTATCCATTGGATAAGTTGCAGAAGATGCGTTTCCTCACTGGACGTTATGAATTCGAGGTTGAAATTATAGTGCGTGCTGCCTGGAGGTTCGTGAATGTAGAGAATGTTCCGGTTAAGGTCTATTATCCGCCTGCCGAAGAGCGTGTTTCGCATTTCAGGCCATTCAAGGACTTTACTCGCATAAGTATCCTTAACACGTTGCTTGTCATATATTCGCTGCTGTTCTATTACCCTTGGCGTTTTGTGAGGATGTTCTCTCCGGCAAATGTGAGACACTTCATTGACAAGCAGATAATTCATTCCGGAGAGTCGAATATGCGTCTGGCGTGTGCCATAGGGTGGGGAGTGTTCTGCAGTATAATTCCTATCTGGGGATACCAAGCGATATTTGCCGGTATATCTGCGCATTTCCTCAAACTGAACAAGGTGGTGGCAATAGTTTTTACGAACATAAGCGTGCCTCCATTGATACCGTTCATTCTGTATGCGAGTATGCACATTGGTACACGTCTTCTGGGTACTGGGGTGGCAGGCCGTTTCGGAAATATTACTATGGAGACTATAAGCAACAGTCTTCTGCAATATGTCGTTGGCAGCATTGTCCTTGCTGTGCTTGTTGGCCTGTCGGCTTTTGTGTTGTCTTTTTTGATAATGACTGTGTTTAAGCGGAGAAACAGATATGAGTAAGATGTTCCTATATATATATGACTGTTTCGAGAGACACAGACTGGCCTTTTATGCAGTGCTTTTCCTTTCAATCGGTGTGTTTGCCCTTATGGCTTCACGCATAACATTACAGGAGAATATAACAACATTCTTCGGCGATTCAAATGACAATAAGAATGCTGCTTTCGAGAATGTCGCTGTCAAGGATAAGATTATAGTGATGCTGAACGGCGATGACCCTGATGCGATAGTCGCATCGGCCGATATATTCGTGGCTGAACTTGACTCGCTTAAAGCTGCCGGTTACATAAACAGCATCACGGCATATGCCGACGAAGAGTCTGTCGGTGGCTGTATCTCGTTTGTGTATGAGTACTTGCCGATATTCCTCGATGATGAGGATTTTGCAATGCTCGAGGAGAAAATCTCTTCGGGTGCCGTAGATGCTTCTGTTGAGAATGCCTACAGACTGGCAACTTCACCGTCGGGGATGATTGTCGGGGATGTGATAATGCAGGACCCACTGAATATCGGTACACCTTTGCTTGGGAATTTTGAAAAGTTCAATCCAGGCCTGCAGTATGAGATATATGACGGCAGAATCTTTACGGAAGACCTTAGAACGATGCTGGTTTTTGTACAGCCGTCAAGCGGTATGGGCGATACCGGAAACAACGAGGAACTTGTACGCGGGCTTGAACGGGCTGAAAATATGGCAGAACTCGACGGAGTGAGCATAGACTGCATAGGTGCTCCGGTGATTGCTGTCCACAATGCAAGGCAGATAAAGCAGGATACAACTTATACATTGAGCATTGCTTTGCTGTTCATTCTGCTTGTTATCTTCCTTTCCTTCAGGAACCGTTGGGCGATTCCTTTGATTGTAATGCCGCCTCTCTATGGCGCATTGTTTGCTTTCGCGATGGTGTGGCTGGTACAGGGCGGTATCTCGGCAATAGCTATCGGAGCCGGTACCGTGGTGCTGGGAATATCACTCAGCTATTCAATACACATAGTCTCGCACCATAATAGTATCCCTCAGCCAAAAGAGATTATAGAAGAACTTGCCAAGCCGCTTACCATTGGATGCTTTACTACAATCGGAGCATTTGCGGCACTTGTATTCACCTCTTCGCCTTTGCTGCAGGATATGGGACTGTTTGCGGTTTTCACACTTGTGGGGACTACAGTGTTCAGTCTCGTCTTTCTGCCTCATTTTCTTGGAAAGAAGGTTAAGGGAGGTAAGAAAAGCCCTCTGCTTGGCTGGATAGAAAAGATCGTCGGGTATAGATATGAAGGAAGCAAATGGCTCATAATGCCTATTGCTGTGATATTTGTGGCGGCTCTATTCTGTTACCAGGACGTTGAATTTGATGATGATATGTCAAATATCAATTATATGCCGCAGAGCATAAAGGATGCCGAGCAGCGTTCAATGGATATTCTGGGCGACGAGAATAATGATGTGTATATAGTTACCGGAAACGTACATATGGATTCTCTGGCTGGAGAGTATGATGCGCTGATAGGCGTGCTGGATGATTGTCTGCGTGAGGGAGAGGTTGAAAGCGTTGTTTCATTAAGTGATTTCGTGGTCTCTCCTTTGGAACAGCAAAGAAGAATTGACCGGTGGAACCGTTTCTGGGATGCGAACCGGGATAGTGTGCTCAGCAGGGTGAAAACTGCAGCTCTCTCTTGCGGCTTCAAGGAGGGTGCATTCAACAGTTTTGAGGAACTTGTAAGCAGGGACTTTACATTGTGTACATATTCTGACGATGAGATAGGTGGGGTGCCGGTAATTTCGGAATGGATAAACTGTGCCGATGGATACACTCTGCTTATGTGCAGGGTTGCAATTGGAGAGGAGCACAAACCGTCGGTCTATGAAGGTATTGAGAAACTTCCGAACACGACAATTATAGATAGAGGCTATTTCGCTTCGAAAATGGTTGAGGCCACCAGCGATGATTTCAGTTATATATTGCTTGTCTCGTCACTCATTGTCTTTGTCGCTCTTCTTATATCATATGGACGCATAGAACTTACGCTTCTGACATTCTTGCCGATGGCTGTCAGTTGGGTGATAATACTTGGCCTTATGGCTCTGTTCGGAATTAAGTTCAATATCGTAAATATTATTCTTGCAACATTTATTTTCGGTATTGGGGATGATTTCAGTATATTCATCATGGATGGACTGATGCAGGAATACCGTAGCGGAAAAAAACTCCTCGGTGCGCATAAGACTGCAATATTCTTCTCGGCCTTCACTGCCATATTCGGAATGGGAGTGCTTGTCTTTGCACAGCATCCGGCACTGAAGTCAATCGCACTAATTTCTGTTCTCGGTTTGAGTGTTGTGGTGCTGGTTTCGTATACAATCCAGCCAATGCTTTTCCGTATGCTTGTCACTTCGCAGACAGAAAAGGGAAATTTTCCGTACACGTTGGGTCGCATTCTCATAACATTGTACAGCTTCCTGTTCTTTCTGGCAGGCTGCATTTTCCTGCATATATATATGTTGCTGCTGATAGTGTTGCCCATTGGACGGAGGGTGAAGAAACTTGCATTCCATAGGATGGTATACCGGTTTACACGCCTGTTCATCAGGGCTGTCCCGACGGTGAGGGTTGTCAGGGATAATTCCGCAAAGGAGGATTTCAGGAAACCGGCTGTAATCATAGCGAACCATCAGTCGTTTATAGATATATTGCTGCTGCTCTCTACAACTCCGAAGATAATAATGGTTACAAACAGTTGGGTGTGGAATTCCCCTTTTTTCGGATGGATAGTAAAATATGCTGAATTCTACCATGCTGCTGATGGTTATGAGGCACTTGCCGACAGACTGCGCGGACGTGTTGCCGAAGGCTATTCTATTGTTGTATTCCCCGAGGGAACCCGCTCTGCCGACTGTTCAATACAGCGGTTCCACAAGGGGGCATTCTATCTTGCGCAACTGCTGAAGCTTGATGTGTTGCCCGTTATGATTTATGGCGCAGGAATGGTCTCTGCAAAGAAACAGGGATTCTATATAAAGCCGGGTATCATTGTGACAAAGATATTGGCAAGAGTGGTGTATGGAGATTCTTCATTCGGGGTTACATACCAGGAGCAGACGAAAAATATGCGTCATTGGTATGAAGAGCAGTACAGAGCCTTGAACGACGAATTTGGTAGAGTCGGCAATACCTATTTCAAGGATGCTATTGTGAAGAATTATATATATATGAGCCCGATACTTGAGTGGTATATGCGTATAAAGTGCCGTAAGGAGGGCTTTTACGATATATATGACAGACTTATACCGCGTAAGGCGGCTGTAGTGGATGTCGGATGCGGGTATGGGCAGATGGATTTTATGCTGGGATTGCTCTCGCCGGAACGTACTGTAATAGGTGTGGATTATGATGAAGAAAAGATTGCTGTGGCTGAAAATACTTTCCTGCACAAAAAGACTAATACAAGTTTTGTATGTGCCGACATGCGTTCTTTACAGTTCCCGTCCGCTGATGCCGTGGTCTTCAACGATAGCCTCCATTATGTGGATGCAGAAACGCAGGAACTGGTACTCTCTCGTGTCGCAGCCTGCCTGAATGATGGCGGAATGATTATTGTAAAGGATGCGGATGTCTCGAGAACGGCTCTTCATTATAAGACCCAAAGGGCTGAAAAATGGTCTACCGGGATTATGAATTTCAACAAGACTTCGGCTGAACTCTGTTTCGTGAGCGCGGAATGGATGAGGAATTTTGCCGTGTCGCATAAATTGGAAATTGAGATAATCCTTTGTGGTGATAGTAGTTCAGAAACGTTGTACATATTAAAAAAGAAGGAATAATGAAAAAATATGACGTTGTGATAATAGGTGGCGGCATTGGCGGGCTTGCTTCCGGTGTTATACTTAGCAAGGAGGGACTGAAGGTGTGTCTTCTTGAGCAGCATAGTGTTATCGGAGGTTGTCTTCAGTCGTTCAGACGTAATGGCCGCATTCTGGATACCGGAATGCATTATGTGGGCAGTTTGTCGAAGGGGCAGATACTGCACCAGTACTTCAAGTATATGGGCATTGTAGATGAACTCCGCTTGCAGAAACTTGATGAGAACGGGTATGACTGTTTTCATTTTCCCGATGGCGAGAACTATTGTCACGCTATGGGGTATGACAGGTTTACCGATACCTTGGCCGCTCAATTCCCCAAGGAACGCGCAGGTCTTGAGGAACTGGTGAAGAATATAAAAAAGGTCGGTGAATTGATAACTCCGGAAATTCTAAGGCAAGGTATGATATACAACAGAGGCGGAAATGAATATATGTCAGTTTCGGCCTATGGGGAAATAGGAAAGTACATAAAGGATGAGCGACTTATAAATGTGCTTGCCGGAAACGCCGGGCTTTATTCGGGAGACAAACTGACAACATCCATGTATGAGTATTCCGTTATAACCGATTCTTATATACAGGGTGCCTATGCCTTTATCGACGGTTCTCAGCATCTGGCCGACCTTCTTACAAGAGAAATAGAGTCGAATGGCGGTGACGTTGTCCTCAATGCCAAGGTTACAAAAATACACTTGGAAGAGGGCAAGGTTGAGTTTGTTGAACTTGAAAATGGTGAAAGATACACGGCGGAATGGACAATATCCTCGATACATCCTACCACGACGTTCTCTTTGCTTGAGAACAATACCGTGTACAAGAAAGCTTTCTTTACAAGAATGAACTCTTTGGCGAATACATACGGAATATTTACAACATACTTGTTGTTGAAGCCTGGCAGTATGAAGTATGTTAACCGTAACAATTTCTTCTTCAATAATTCTAATGTGTGGACTGCTGCCGGTGAATATAAAGGCGTGAACCTGCCGGGTGCCTTGATGTTCATGCAGCCCAATTCCAATAGTGACTGTTCCGATGTGGTAAGCATTCTCGTTCCTATGCATTTCAACCGGTGCGAAAAATGGAGCAATACCAAGGTTGGAAATAGGGGCAGCGAATATAAGGAGTTCAAGGAGAAATTCAGCAGTGCTGCAATAGATTTCGTTTCTCAATATAATCCGGCTCTTAAAGGGTGCATAGAGAAGGTGTATACAGCTTCTCCGCTCACATATAGGGATTATACATCAACCCCTGAGGGCTGCGCCTATGGACTGATAAAGGATTGCAGGAAGCCGATTGCATCAATGATATATGCACGCACGAAGATTCCGAATCTGCTCATAACAGGGCAGAGCCTGAACATTCACGGTTGTCTGGGTACAACTATTTCGGCAGCAGTGACCTGTTCCGAGATTTTAGGGGAGGAGTACGTTGCAAAGAAGATTGGCAACGCTTAAAAATCTACCTCGTGGCAGTTGTTGTTGCTTTCATACTTGGTGCAGTGCTCCTGTTGGCGGTAATATTGTTTATCGTCCTGCTGTTCCTGTATTTAAGTGCAGACTTCAGACGGCCGGAAGTGAAAGCCGATGCGGGTAGCTATGGCTTGTCGGTTGATGATGAGACTGTTAAGGTATGTGGCGATTCAATCCTCTCGCTTAACCGGTATGGCTTGTGGGAGGCACGCATACAGGGAAATCCGGTAGAGCGGGGCATCAAGTATGGAATCCTGCACAAGAAACTGTTGAAGAGCCAAGAGGATGTGTTTGTTAAGCAGATATATGATATTGTGCCGTCTCGCTTGTGGGTGAGAATACTTCACAATCTGACCATAATCTTTAACCGCAATATGGCAAGGCATATTCCCCTGGAGTACAGAACCGAGATTTATGCGATGTCGTTGTCCTGTTCGAGTGAGTATAATTCATTCTGTTCGCCCTATTGCCGTCAGTTGAATTATCATGCAGCGCACGACATTGGTCATGCAATGCAGGAGTATATGCTTGTAGGGTGTACCTCTTTTGCATGCTGGGGCGGCGACAGTGAAGACGGCAGACTGATTGTTGGCCGTAACTTCGACTTTAATATGGGCGATGATTTTGCCAGAAACAAGATTATGCTTTTTGTTGAACCCGAAAAGGGCTATCGTTATTTTTCCGTATCTTGGCCAGGAATGATGGGGGTTCTGTCGGGAATGAATGAAAAAGGACTGACGGTGACTGTCAATGCAGCAAAAGGCCCCATACCTCTTTCATCGGCCATGCCTGTTTCACTCCTGGCAAGAGATATTCTGCAATATGCTTCGAATATTGATGAGGCGTACAGCATTGCCGGGCAGTTCAAGACTTTTGTGTCGGAATCATTCCTTATAGGTTCTGCAAGTGACGGGTGCGCTGCTATCATAGAGAAGACACCCAAGAAAATCTCCCTGTACAGGAGTTCCTGTACAAGGATAATATGTTCGAACCATTATCAGTCTGATGCTTTCAAGGAGGATAAGCATAACAAAGAGAACATTGTAGCTTCGGACAGTATGTATCGTTACAGAAGGACCGATGAACTGTTGAGCGAACTTGCGCCAATATCTGTGTGTGACGCAGTGAGTATTCTGAGGGACAGACGTGGTATAGGCAATGTTGACATAGGGCTTGGCAGCGAGAAGTCCATCAACCAGTTCGCAGCGCATCACTCGGTTGTCTTTCAGCCGGAAGCATTGCGTGTTTGGGTCTCCTCGTCGCATTGGCTGCTGGGGGAATATATATGTTACGACCTGAACCGGGTGTTTTCTTCTGCACCGGCAACGGGTACGTATGTTTGTGAGGAATTGAATGTGGCTGCCGACAAGAGTGCCATTGATGATGATTATGTGAAATTGTGCAGGTATCGCGAACTTCTCAAAGAGTTCCGTACTGCCATAAAGGAAAAACGGGATGTACCCGAAGGTGCTGTAGACGATTTCATTGCCTGCAATCCTAATTTCTTCCAAGTATACAGCACGCTTGGGGATTATGAACTTGCACGTAATAATAGAGCGCAGGCACTTTTTTATTGGAAAAAGTCATTGTCCTTGGAGATTCCCAAACTGCAGGAAAAAGATGCAATAATGAAAAAAATAAAGAAATATGATTAGAAATATCAATCTTCACTACCAAACTCCTGCTGTTATCAAGGAGTTTCAGGAAGCACGTCTGAAAGAGACCTTGTGCTATCTGGCAGAACATTCTGTCTTCTACAAACGTATGTTTGCAGAACATAATATCGATATTTCGGAAATTAAGACAATCGAAGACCTTGTGAAAATTCCTGTTACCTCTAAGCAAGACCTTCAGGCGTGCAATTCCGATTTTCTGTGCGTCTCCCCGGTCGATGTCATTGATTATGTTACGACGTCGGGTACATTGGGCGAGCCTGTAACCTTTGCGTTGACGGAGAATGATTTGCTGCGTCTTGCATATAACGAGGCATGCTCGTTTACCATGGCCGGTTGTACTAAAGAGGATGTCATGCAGCTTATGACTACCATTGATAGACGGTTTATGGCCGGGCTCGCCTATTTCCTTGGTGCCCGTGAACTGGGCTGTGGCGTAGTGAGGGTAGGCAACGGAATACCGGAACTTCAATGGGATACGATAAATCGTGTGAAGTCGACGGCTTGTATGGTTGTACCCTCATTCCTTACAAGAATGATAGAGTTTGCCGAGAAGAACAACATAGATTTCAATAATTCAAATCTTAAACGTGCGGTGTGCATTGGTGAGGCTTTGCGTACTCCCGATGGAGAACTCACTACATTGGGAAAGAAAATCAATGAAAAGTGGTCTTCGCTGGAACTCTTCTCTACATATGCGTCAACCGAAATGCAGACTTCGTTTACCGAATGTAAAATGCACAAGGGAGGGCATATTCCGGCCGACCTTATAATCGTGGAATTGCTCGACGAGAACAATAATCCGGTGAGCGATGGAGAGCCTGGCGAGGTGACAATAACGACTATAGGTGTAGAGGCTATGCCGCTTCTACGATTCAAGACAGGTGACATATGTATTAGAATGAGCGAACCTTGCGAGTGTGGCAGAAACAGTGCGCGCCTGAGTTCTGTCATTGGACGTAAAGGGCAGATGATAAAGTTCAAAGGAACTACTGTCTATCCGCCAATACTGTTCGATATCCTCGATAACATACCCGACGTGGAGAATTACATAGTCGAGGTCTTTACAAACTCTTTGGGAACCGACCAGATACAGATTAGAATAGGAAGCAACAACCATACAGAGACCTTTGTGAAGCAAATCAAGGATATCTTCCGTTCAAAGGTGCGTGTGGCACCCGATATAAAGTTTGAATCTGTGGAACTGATATCGAGGCTACAGACACCGCCAATGAGCCGTAAGGTCGTTAAATTTTTCGATTTGAGACATTCGTAACGGTAAATGTGCCTGTCGACAGCTTGCGTTGAATTTGATATTGATTTTAATGGCTGAAAATTCCGAATATCGTTATAATTGATTAACTTTGCAAGTTGATGGGTAGGTAGTTCATTTGCCTGCCGTTGACAATAACAGGATAATAAAACGAATAGATATGATAGAACAGATTAACCTATTGTTTGAGGAGATAAAAGGCACAACAGCTACAAATGCTGAGGAATTGGAGGCTCTGCGCCTGAAATATCTCAGCAAGAAAGGTGCCATCAATAACCTTATGGCACAGTTCCGCGAGGTGCCTGCTGAGCAGAAAAGAGAGGTCGGTGTCAAACTCAATGAGTTGAAGAATGCTATACAGGAACACTTCAACAGTCTCAAGGAACAGCTTTCCAACAGGGAAGAGGAACAGTGTGAGATAGACCTCACCCGTCCGTCGTACCCGACTGTACTTGGAACACGTCACCCTCTATCTATTGTGAAGAATGAGATTGTGGATATATTTGCGCGTTTGGGATTTTCTATTGCCAATGGTGTTGAGGTTGAGGATGACTGGCACGTTTTCTCATCTATGAATTTTGCTGAGGACCACCCGGCACGCGATATGCAGGATACATTCTTCGTTGAAGCTCACCCCGATATAATTCTGCGTACACACACCAGCAGTGTGCAGAGCCGTGTCATGGAGACTGGGCAGCCGCCAATCCGCATCATTGCTCCGGGACGTGTATATCGCAACGAGGCCATAAGTTACCGTGCACACTGCTTCTTCCACCAGCTCGAGGGCTTGTATGTTGACAAGAACGTATCGTTTACCGACCTCAAGCAGGTGTTGCTCCTCTTTGCGCAGGAGATGTTCGGCAAGGATACCAAGATACGTCTCCGTCCCTCATATTTCCCGTTCACGGAGCCGAGTGCCGAAATGGATATCAGTTGCAACATCTGCGGCGGTAAGGGTTGCCCGTTCTGCAAGAACACCGGTTGGGTAGAGATTCTTGGATGCGGTATGGTAGACCCGAATGTCCTTGAACTCTGCGGAATCGACAGCAAAATCTATTCGGGTTATGCATTCGGTATGGGTATCGAGCGCATCACTAATCTGAAGTATCAGGTCAAGGACCTTCGCCTGTTCAGTGAGAACGATGTGCGTTTCCTCAAACTGTTCGAGAGCGCGAACTGATGGATTTATTCGGGATATAGCACAAGATGAGAACATTTGTTGTAAAAGTAATTGCGATGTTCGTCCTGGGGCTGTTTGCCGGCTCAGCCTTTTCTCAGGAGCAACGTGTATTCCAAAGGACAGTAAATGACGGTGACGAGGAGTGGCTGTTTGCCGAAACTCTTCCTGGCTCGTTGACGGTTCTACCCGATAATATTGTTGAATATCTTGAGGGAAAAGGTGTCTCGCAATACTATGATAGCGGCTTTGGCTTCTCAAAGTCCAATCTGCTGGAATTGCAGAAATACAAGAACGGCAAGCGCAAGTTCTATCCGGTAAAGGAGGTTTGGGACGCACTCCACTGCATGCAGCGTGACATTGAGAGTTCCTATCACTACAATGGCTATATGAGTTTGATGAAGGGTGATGAAGCAAGTCATAATACATTCTACGAACTCATTGATATAGCCGTGCTTCTATGCAAGGATCTCAACCACCTGTCCAAGGTTTGTTCAAGCGACCACAGGCTTGGAACCCTTGACTTTTCGCCAAACTACGAAGGCATATTCTTCTATTCGCTCATTTACGATGCCGGCAACGGGGCCTTCAAGGCACACACGGTGGATATTGTGGAGAACACCGCACCGTTGGATTACATCAGAAAGATTTACAGCTCGCAAGGCAAGTCAACATACATCGTAAGCATGGAGAATTTTGCATCAGACGAGAAATTCTTGCTGTATGTTGTTGACCTCTACGCCGACGGTACCATTTCGAGCTGCAAGCCTGCAAACAGCAATGATGCAATAAATGAATGGCTGGGTGTTGATGTGTGCAACAACTACGATGCTGTTGAGATTATATACAATCCCAATAAAGTCTGCTGGGAACTGTGTGCGCCATCGGGCAATGTATACAAGAAAATTGAAGGTACAAAATCGCTCTATCTCGAGTTCGGCAAAGAAAAACCTGTTTATGTATTAAAATAGAAGAAAACAGCAATGTCTACAACCATTTATATGACCCGTCACGGCGAGACGATTGAGAATTCGAAAGGACTATTTCAGGGACAGACCCCTGGTCATCTCTCGGAATTAGGCATTGAACAGGCGCGCTCGTTACGCCCACGCATAGCCCAGTTGGAATTCGATGTTGTGCTTTGCAGCGACCTCAAACGTTGCCTCGACACGGCAGAGATTGCGCTCGATGGCATAGAGTGCACATTCATAAAAGAGCCTCTTCTGCGCGAACGTGACCTTGGCAACCTTGCCGGTACCCCCATCAAAGGTGCAACGCTTAACGAGACGGTAGAGACCGAGGAGTCGATGAAGGAACGTGCACATAAGTTTATAGACAAGGTGCGCCGCGAGTATCCGGGGAAGAAAATCCTTGCTTTCAGCCACGGCTTCTTCTGCCGCATTATGGAGGCTGAAATAAAGGGTGTAACCCATAGAGATGTCACCCTGTTCGGGAATTGCGAGATTAGGGAGTTTGTAGTTTGACATATATTGCCGGTGTTTGCCGGCATTTTTTATTTCTCCAATTTTTATTATCTTCGCATTACATCACACAACATCTATGAAAAAATCAGAACTATACAAAAAGACAATAGAATATTTCGAGGTTGCGATGCCGGTTGCCGAGACGGAACTGAACTATACCACACCGTTTGACCTGCTTGTTGCAGTAATCCTTTCGGCGCAGTGTACCGACAAACGCGTAAATATGGTCACCCCCGACTTGATAGCACGCTATCCCGACGCTTGGGAAATGGCGCAGGCACACCCCGACGAGATATTCAACTACATAAAGAGTGTCTCCTATCCCAACAACAAGGCAAAACACCTTGTAGGAATGGCGCAGAAACTATGTAGTGACTTTGGCGGAGAGGTACCCGAGATGCTGGAGGAACTTATTACCCTGCCTGGCGTAGGGCGTAAGACTGCAAACGTGATACAGTCTGTCGTGTGGGGCAAGAGTGCGATGGCTGTTGATACCCATGTATTCCGTGTGAGCCATCGCATAGGGCTTGTACCCAAGCGTTGTACCACACCCTACAGCGTTGAGATGGAACTTATGAAGCACCTGCCCGGGGAAATCATTCCGAAGGCTCACCATTGGCTTATTCTGCACGGAAGGTATGTGTGTACTGCCAGAAATCCAAAGTGCATCAGTTGTGGCCTGAAGAATATTTGCAAGGAGAGTGCAAGGACGATGAAAACTGAAAAGTGAAATGTCTTTAGGCTCTCCATTTCCCGTTGTCCGTTTTCAGTTTTGATTTTCACTCTTTCATTTTTTTCCTCTTTTTATTACCTCTTTTATTTAAAAAACATTATCTTCGCAAATTGAAAGATAGAATAACAGCAATTTTACTAACATAAACTATTTAGCTATGACAATTGACAATTTCAAGTTTGCCGGTAAGAAGGCAATCGTTCGCGTTGATTTCAATGTGCCCTTGAACGAGGAGGGTAAAATCACTGACGACACACGTATCCGCGGTGCTCTTCCCACTTTGAAGAAGGTACTTGCCGACGGCGGTGCTCTCATCATTATGTCACATATGGGCAAGCCAAAGGGCAAGGTAAACGCAAAGTACTCTTTGAGCCAGATTGTTGATGCTGTTTCAGAGAAGCTTGGTGTACCCGTACAGTTTGCTCCCGACTGCGCTAAGGCTGCCGATGCAGCTGCTGCATTGAAGGCCGGTGAGGTATTGATGCTCGAGAACCTCCGTTTCTATCTTGAGGAGGAGGGTAAGCCAGTAGGCATCGACAAGGAAGACCCGGCATACAACGATGCGAAGAAGGCTATGAAGGAGTCACAGAAGGAGTTCTCAAAGACTCTCGCTTCTTATGCCGACTGCTACATCAACGACGCATTCGGTACAGCTCACCGCCGTCATGCTTCTACAGCTGTCATCGCCGACTATTTCGATGCTGACAACAAGATGCTCGGCTACCTCATGGAGAAGGAGGTTCAGGCTGTTGACAACATACTCAAGGATATCAAGCGTCCTTTCACTGCTATCATGGGCGGTTCAAAGGTATCTACAAAAATCGGTATCATCGAGAACCTTATGGACAAGGTAGATAACCTCATCCTCTGCGGTGGTATGACATATACATTCGCAAAGGCTCAGGGCGGACAGATTGGCCGTTCTATCGTTGAGGACGACAAGCTCGACCTTGCTATCAGCATCATGGAGCAGGCTAAGGCCAAGGGCGTTAACCTCGTTCTTGCCAAGGACTGCGTTGCTGCCGATGACTTCTCTAACGATGCCAACACACAGGTGTGCCCTGCAGGTGCTATCCCCGAAGGTTGGGAAGGTCTCGATGCAGGTCCTGAGGCTCAGAAGGCATTCGCTGCAGCCATCGTTGACGCAAAGACAATTCTTTGGAACGGCCCAGCAGGCGTGTTCGAGTTCGACAACTTCACAGCCGGTTCACGCGCTATTGCCGAGGCTATCGGCAAGGCAACAGCCAACGGTGCGTTCTCGCTCATCGGTGGCGGTGACTCTGTAGCATGTATCAACAAGTTCGGTATGGCCGACCAGGTATCATACATCTCAACAGGTGGTGGTGCTCTTCTCGAGGCTATCGAGGGCAAGGTGCTCCCGGGTGTTGCTGCTATTAAGGGTGAATAATTCATTTGAATATTCCGAACCTGTAAACAGCGTGGGCAACCGCGCTGTTTATTTTGTTAAAATAACCAAGAAGCGTAGTTTTCATATTTGACTTATATTGAGGATGGAAGAAAAGCGCATTAAAGATATTCAGAGCAAGGTAAACTCACTGCTCGAGGAAGAGAAACTCAAACAGGCGATAGACAGGCTTGGAGAGGGTATTGATGAACTCCAGGATTGGGAGTTGCGTATGCAGCATACAGAAATGCAGACTGCATACGGCTATATGCTCGAGTATCTTGGCAAGGGAATGCCCGACCCGGACAGGGAACGCCTGCATGGCGAGCTTATGGGCAAATGCTATATCCTGAATGACCAGATAGCTGTTGCAAGGATGAGCGAGCAGTCGACAAAAGTATATTGCCAGATGCGTCGCCGTTACAAGGGACTTGATGCTCTCGACAGCATAGTAGCACGTTTAAAGGAGAACCGTGACAATTTTGAGGTGACAGAAAACCTTCCTGCCGAGGAGTGCCGCAAGTTAAGGGAGCGGTTCGCGCTTGAGCACGAACAGTTACTTTCACAACTGTTCAATACGGTATGGAGCAGCAATATGTGGAACCGCAGTTCTGCCGAGAAGATAACAGCCATTATAAACGATGGTGAAATTGCTCTCAATGACCGTGCCGCAGTAACAAGCGCGCTGATGCTCTCCGCTCTCAACTGCTTCGAACCGCTAAAGGCAATATCTTTGTGCCGCCTTGCAACAAGTAGCGAAAGTATAATATCGACACGGGCAATAACCGGTATTGTAATTGCGCTTTTCAGTTATGAGGAGCGCGTGAAGTATTATCCCGAACTTCTGGCTGCTCTTGATGCATTGCGCGAGAACGGCATGGTTATGCGTCGTATCGAGACCATTCAGATACAGCTTCTGCGAAGTCGCGAGACGCAGAAAATAGACCGCAAGATGAGGGAGGAGATAATCCCCACAATGATGAAAAGCAAGGAGCTCTTCAATGACAAGTTCAGCATAGACATCATAAAGGAGATTGAGGATGATGAGGACAAGAATCCCGAATGGAAGAAGTGGATTGAGCAGGATGAGGTGAAAGGCAAACTCGAGGAGATGGCCAAGTGGCAGATAGAAGGAGCCGACCTCTATATGAGTACATTCTCGCAGCTGAAGAATTTTCCGTTCTTCAGCGAGATTTCGAACTGGTTCCGTCCTTTCGACCCGGCTGTACCTGCCGTAGCCGAGGTTATGCCTAAAGAAAAGCTTGGCAATGGTACGATTTTGGGGGCAATATGCTCGTCACCGGTGTTCTGCAATAGCGACAAGTTCTCATTTTGTTTTACTTTGCAACGCATTCCTGCCGAACAACGCGAAATGCTGATGGGGCAGATAACCGAAGGTGGTGATATTAATGCACAAGATGCCGATACGTTTGCACAGATACCTGTAGAGAAGAAAGCTGAGGTCGAAAGCAACCAGTACATTCAGGACTTGTATCGCTTTTTCAAGGTCTCGAACTTCCGCCGGGAGTTCAATGACCCTTTCACGATGCCGCTCAATCTGCTCGAAAGCGAGACGCTGAGAATGCTCATAACCAACAGAGAGGCAATACTCCGCACATTCCGTTACCTTGTAGAGAAGGAGTACTACGTCGAGGCTATCAATGTGGGAAAAATGTACGAGGGCAGTGGGCAGGGTGATGCGCAGTTCTATCAGGAGATGGGGTATTGCCTTCAGAAGGAACGTGATTTCAGTGCTGCCATTGACTGCTACACCAAGGCCGATATAATAAAGCCTGACACGCTATGGACATTGCGCCACATTGCGCAGTGTTATCGCATGCAGGGCGAGTTCGACAAGGCTGTAAGTTATTATCAGATGGCCGAGGAACTTGCGCCCGAGAATATTCCGTTGCTGTTGCAGACAGGTGAGAGTTTTGCCACAATGAAGCAGTACGAAGAGGCTTTTGCGCGCTTCTACAAGGTTGAGTACCTGAAACCCGAGTCGCGCCGGGCAACTCGTGCCATAGCCTGGTGTTCATTTCTTACCGGCAAGGACGAACAGGCGCGCGGCTATTACAAACGTCTGATGGCTATACCATCGCCTTCGTTCGAGGATTATTTGAATGCGGCACATGTCGAGTGGGTAACCCGTAACAATGCAGTCGCTGTCGAACTGTATAACAAGGCCAAGGAACTTTGCGGCAGTGCCGACAGATTGGCCGATTACATTATGCGTGACAAGGAGACGCTCTCGGTACGCGGTGTAAGCGGCAAAGAACTGCTGCTGCTCAGGGACTTGTTAAGTTAACGTGAGTTCGATGAAATATAATTAGCTGAAAATTTGGTGATTAGCGA
>CAZAIM010000004.1:0-41286 GCA_964485215.1 uncultured Bacteroidaceae bacterium
AAACAGTTCGGCTTGGAGGTGGTCGCGGCTTTTGATACTAGTCCGCGTGTGGTAGGGCACAGTGTGGCCGGGATTCCGGTCTACCACATAAACGAACTGGAGGCAAAAATGCGTCGTCATAATGTTAGGATTGGCGTGCTCACCGTGCCCATCGACAGAGCTCAGGAGGTTGCAGACAAGATGGTGGTCTGGGGTATAAAGGCCATTTGGAACTTTACACCTTTGAGAATTAGGGTGCCCGAGAATATCGTAGTGCAGAATACGTCGCTATATGCTCATTTGTCACTTATGTTTAACAGGCTCGAGGCAATGGAGGGAGAGCCCGAATAAATGATTGGAGATGAAGATTATTGCTGTTGCAAAGAACTATGCGGAACACGCTAAGGAGTTTGACGGGACATCGGGTGTTGCCGATGCGCCTGTAATATTTATGAAGCCCGACTCGGCCATCATAAAGAACGGAAAGCATTTCTATGTCCCCGATTTTCTTGGCCGCATCGACTATGAGGCAGAACTTGTGGTTCGAATAAACAAACTTGGGAAGAGCATTCCCGAACGGTTTGCATATAGGTATTACGACGCTGTGACTGTGGGCATAGACTTCACGGCGCGCGATATGCAGCGGCGTTTGATTGCCGATGGTGCCCCTTGGGACTTGTGCAAAGGTTTCGATGGCTCCGCCGTGCTTGGTGAGTTCCGTCCGGTAGAGAGATACGACATAAACAATATCGATTTCTCATTGGCTATAGACGAAAAGGTTGTGCAGTGTGCCAATACCTCCGGCATGCTCTTTTCTGTGAACAAGATAATTGCCTATGTGAGCCGTTTCTGCACCCTCAAGACAGGCGACCTCATTTTTACAGGTACGCCGGCCGGCAGCGGTCCCGCTGCAATCGGTACTCATCTGAAGGGGTATATCGGCGAAGAGAAGGTTCTCGATTTCCATATTAGATGAAACTATGAACATTAAACGTATAATATTCTCCCTATCCCTGCTGTTTGCAATAGGCGCATCTGCCCAGTTCGTGCCGGTGAACTGGTCTGCCCATAAGGGCGACTCGTTGTTGCCGGTGTGCACTTCGGCAATGGACTTGCCGGCCGATTACGCTCTGTATAGCTATTCTGCGAGCATTGAGTATCCGGAGTATCAGTTGCTTACGGCCGAAGAGGTTGCACGCTATTCCCTCAAGGAGAATTATCCCAATCTGCCGGCAGTCCCGCAGGTTGAGTGCTTCGTCGGTGTACAGGCTAAGCAGCCTCAGCTCGATATGGCTTTTCTTCCGGTTGTGAAGCGTGCCGGCGAGTATTTCCGTATCAATTCCTACAAACTCTCCGTTTCCCGTGTGCCTGCACGGCAACGCGCCCAAAGAGTGGCAGCGTCGGCAGCAGAAAGGTATGCAGCCAATTCTGTACTCGCGTCGGGCAAGTGGGTGCGTGTGTCGGTCGAGGAGAACGGCATACACAAGATAACCCATAACGAACTGAAAAAAATGGGCTTTAACGACCCGTCAAAGGTGCGTCTCTATGGCTATGGCGGACATATTCTGCCCGAGAAGGGACTGGATGCTCTTGTAGATGACCTGTGCGAGATTCCATTGTGGCGCGAGAGCAATTATATGCTTTTTTATGCCAACGGCACGATAAAATGGGAGTATAATACCTCTTGCTTCGAGCATAGTCAGAATGTCTATTCCCTATTTGGCTGTTACTTCCTCACCGAGAATGATTCGCTTCCTGCCGAGTTTCCTTCCACAGCCCTTGCTGCATCGGACCCTACGGTAATTACGGAGTACCCCGACTATGCTCTTTATGAGAATGAGACCAAGAGCCTGTGCTCCTATGGACGTGTACTGGTCGATGGATATGACTACTCGGCCGGCCGTAACGTAAGCTACAGATTGCCGGTGTCGGGAATCGTTGACGCGCGCTGTGTTGTAGACCTCTCGTTTGCGACGAACGGTGCCGTCACGACACGCGTGGATATCTCGGTCAATGACAAAAGCGTTGGTGCCCTTTCTGTACCCAGGTGCCAGTCGGGTGAGGTGGGGAAGATTGTCAAAGGACGCTATTCTATGGCTGGCGGTATAGGTGATAATCCTGTAGTAAAGCTCTCCCACGTTGTATCGGACAATTCAGTAACGGGGTTCCTCGACTATATACGTCTGAATTTCAGACGCAAACTTGCCCTTTACGGTTCGCAGACTCTGTTCCGTGGTGGGCTCTCCGGTGGCAATGCAAGGTTCGATATAGCCGGCTGCGACATAAGCACGCGCGTATGGGATGTAACCAATCCCGGTGCAATAAGGGAACTCGAAGGAAAACTCGACGGCAGCACCATGTCTGTCGTTGCGCCTGCCGGCTACAATAGTAATATTGTAGTGTTCAACCCCAAGGGCGCGTTCCCTTCAGTCAAGTTGCTCGGTAGTGTGCCGAACCAGAATCTGCATGCGACAGAGCGTGCCGATATGGTTATAATTGTTCCCTCCAAAGGCGATTTCCTTGCTGCGGCTGAACGTCTTGCCGATGCGCACAGGGCAATGGATTCATTGTCGGTAACGGTGGTAACGGCACAGCAGGTCTACAACGAGTTCTCTTCGGGAACACCCGATGTCACAGCCTATCGCCGTTTCATGAAGATGCTTTACGACCGTGCCTCGACCTCAGAGGACGCACCGAAATATTTGCTGCTTTTTGGCGATAGTTGGTACGACAACAGGATGATAACATTCCCGGGTCGCAAACAGGACAGCTACCTCCTGTGCTATGAGTCGCTCAACTCGGTGGATGCAATCCATTCCTATGTTCTCGAAGATTATATGGGCTATCTCGATGATGGTGAAGGCACAAACCATGTGCGCGATAAAGTGGATATTGGAATTGGCCGTATTCCAGTGCAGAATGTGGCAGAAGCGAATGCTGTTGTGGACAAGATAATCGCTTATATGCAGAACGCCGATGCCGGTGCCTGGCAGAACGTTGTGGCTCTGCTTGCCGACGACGGTGACGAGAAAATGCCCAATCAGCATATGAAAGATGCCGACTCCATTGCCATGGTCATGGAGAGGTACTACCCTTCGTACATCGTCAACCGCATATATTGGGACGACTATCCAGCGGAGGTTTCGGCAACAGGCCATCGCTATCCGCTGGTTACCCAGGCTATATATGACAGGCTCGATGAAGGTGCACTTATTGTGAACTACTCGGGGCATGGCAGTGCAAACCTACTCTCCCACGAAATGACATGGAAAGCCTCTGATATGGCAGCAGTCAATTCACCTCGTCTACCCTTCTGGGTTACCGCTTCGTGCGACATCGGTCCGTTTGATTTGGGCGACAATTCTGTAGCCGAGGCTGCTTTGCTGAATGCCTCCGGTGGAGCTGTAGGCCTTTTTACCACGACCCGTACCGTGCTTCAAAGTTACAATTCTGTGATAAACAAGGAATTTTCCAGAATACTTCTCGAACCGGTGAACACGGGTAGGCCGCTTGCGGTCGGCGATGCAGTACGCCGTGCTAAGAATAATGTTATATCATACGGTACCGATTTGAGCGATAATAAATTACAATATGTGCTGCTTGGCGACCCGGCGTTACGTCTGAAGACCCCGGAGTATGGCTTCGTGATTGAGCGTTTCAATGGTGCTCCGGCAAATGAGGAGACAATTCTGTCGGCCGGTGCGACACTTGCAGTCGAAGGCTACGTCACAAAACGTGACGGCAGTGTGGCCTCGGACTTTACGGGTGTGCTTTACCCGACACTCTTCGATTATGCCGAAGAGGTCAGCACGCGCAACAACAGAGGTATAGGAAGCCACAAGTACACAGCCTATAACAAGAAACTCTTCTCGGGCAGCGATTCAATTGTAAATGGGCGTTTCTCATTGTCAATACCGGTTCCTATGGACATAAGCTATAGCAATGAACCCGGTATGCTGAATCTGTTTGCTGTCGATACGGCACATACACATTCGGCTCAGGGCAAGTTCGGCAATTTTATTATTGGAGGAACTGCTGAGGGTGTGCAGAACGATGGTCGCGGCCCCGAGATAAAACTCTATCTGAATACCCCCTCTTTTGTCGATGGTGATGAGGTGAATGCAACACCTTGCCTATGGGCGGAATTGTACGATGAAAACGGAATAAATGTTGTCGGTTCCGGCATTGGGCACGACATTGTAGCCATTGTGGACAACAGCCCTGCCCATACATATAACCTCAACAGTGCTTATGTCCCTGCCGTCGGGGATTATACGCGCGGTACAGTGATGATGCCGCTCGACGAGCTTGCTCCGGGTGAGCATACTCTTCTGCTGCGTGCTTGGGACCTGTTCAACAATTCGTCCGTGGCCGAACTGAATTTCTTCGTAGAACCCTCTCTTGCCCCCGACTTCGTCGAGTTAAGGACAGACCCTTCTCCGGTTGTCTGCGGAATGCCGGCACGTTTCGTGCTGACGCACAACCGTCCGCAAAGTGAACTGGAGGTTACCATAGAGATATTCAATTTCCAAGGGCAGATACTATGGAGCAATACGGAAAAAAGCGTGTGCGAGGGCCTGGAATATTCCTATACCTGGGATTGCACGGCTCAGGGCGGTCAGCCCCTGCCGACAGGTGTTTATCTCGTTAGAGCCTATATTGCAACAGAAGGTACGGTCTCGTCTACCAAAACCGGAAAAATTGTTGTCATAAACAATAAATAGGCCTCTTTTCAGTTATATAATGTACGTTATTACATTTTTTTGTTGCACAGAATTCAAACAGACTCAAAATGATAAGGAACAAGATAGTTGCAATTCTCTTTCTTTCATTGCTGGCAATGCCGGCAATTGCGCAGAAAGACCAGTTTAACCCCATTCATACGGGTGTCACATCCATTTCAATTGCTCCGGATGCCCGTGCCGGTGCGCTTGGTGATGTCGGCGTTGCTACCGAACCCGATGCCAATTCGCAGTACTGGAACCCTGCAAAATATCCTTTTAACATAGCCCGTGCCGGTGTATCGATGTCCTATACTCCTTGGCTACGTCAGTTGGTGAGCGATATTGACCTCATCAATCTTGCCGGTTTCTATCGCATCGGTGACTACTCGGCAGTGAGTGCTTCGCTTACATATTTTTCCCTTGGCGAGGTGTTTGTGGAGAATGAGATGACCATAAAACCATATGAGATGGCGTTCGACCTTGCATACTCCCGTATGCTCTCCGAGACATTCTCGGCCGCAATAGCACTCAGGTACATACATAGCGACCTGCAATATAACTATGCAGAGGATATGTCTCCGGGAAGCGCGTTCGCGGCCGACATAGCAATGTACTACAACAAATATCTTATGATTGGCAACCGCGAGTGCTTGTTGGGTCTCGGTCTCAATGCGTCGAACATAGGTACGAAAATATCTTACGACGATGGTGCCACAAATGAGTTCATACCCACCAACCTGCGTATCGGTGCTTCGTTGCTTGTACCTATAGATGATTACAATACCATATCGGTCAGTGCCGATATAAACAAACTGATGGTGCCTACCCGTCCTACATATAACCAGTTTCTTGAGGAGAATGGCTATGAGAAGGGTGACAATTCCTACTACTCGGAATACCAGACTTGGCTCGAGAGTACCGGCTACAATGATATATCTCCAATTTCCGGTATTTTCAAATCCTTCAGTGATGCTCCCGGCGGTTTCAGTGAAGAGATGAAGGAGATATATGGCGGTATCGGTATAGAATATTGCTATAACCAGCAGTTCTCTCTGCGTGGCGGTTATCACTATGAGAACGAGTATAAGGGCAACCGCAAGTATTTCACCGTCGGTGCCGGGTTCCGCATGAGTGTATTCTCTCTCGATGCCGCCTATCTCATATCGACCGCGCAGAGCAATCCGCTCGACCAGACATTGCGCTTCTCGCTGTCATTCGATATGGATGGATTGAGAGACCTCTTCCGTAGATAATAAAAACAGTTTTTTATGATAAGAGTAGGATTTGGAATAGATGTGCATCGTTTTGTCGAGGACCGCGACCTGTGGATTGGCGGCGTAAAGGTACCCTATGAGTTTGGCCTTGCCGGGCACTCCGATGCCGATGTGTTGATACACGCAATCTGTGACGCGCTTTTAGGTGCAGCCAACTTGCGCGACATAGGTTTTCAGTTTCCCGACAATTCGGACGAGTTCCTGAATATCGACAGCAAGATACTCTTGCGTCGTACCGGTGAACTCCTGAAGGAAAAAGGGTATCGGATTGGGAATATTGACTCAACAGTGGCGGCGCAGGCTCCTAAGCTGAATCCGCACATACCTGCTATGCAGGAGACGATGGCTGCGGTGCTTGGCATTGACCCCGATTGTCTGTCGATAAAGGCTACAACAACCGAGAAACTTGGCTTTGAAGGACGCAAGGAGGGTATAACGGCCTATGCAACTGTGTTAATCGAGAAGGAATGATGTAATGAAATCCTCTCAGCAATCCTTCGTGAATATGGTGTTGTCGGCAGCAGTAATGCTGCTGATTTCGTCTTGTGCAACCTTCTCGTCGAGTGGAGTGGGGCGTGTCAAGGAGTATACGGTCGATAGCGAACAGCTGCCGCCGGCCTTTGACGGTTTCAGGATTGCCTTTGTATCCGATTTGCACTATCCGAGCCTTTTCTCAAAGAAGCGGCTTACAAAACTGGTTGCACGCATCGGCCGGGAAAATCCCGATATTCTTCTTTTGGGTGGCGACTATGTTACAGACAATGATTCCGTGGGCTCGCTTTTTTCAGCCTTGTCGGCTGTTGATGCCCCTTATGGAATATATGCAGTGCTTGGTAACCATGAAAAGGGTAACGGGCATATAGTGTCGGCTTCAATGGCGGCGAACGGTATCAGGCTGATAAATGATGAGGCTTTGCCGCTGTGCAAAGAGGGAACTATGATTTTCCTGGCGGGTGTCAATGACTGTTTTGCGCCAGATTCTCTTCTTGCCCGTCCGGGTGAGGCTCCAGGCAGTGATGCTTTTGTGATGCTGCTTGCGCATACGCCCGATTATGCCGAACGCATATCCACAACGGCCGACCTTGTTCTGTCGGGACATACTCATGGTGGGCAGGTCTCGCTTTTCGGCTTGTATACGCCTGTCTGTAACTCGATATACGGTACTCGTTTCTTGCGCGGCAGGAACAGAACTTCCGCCGGTTCCACGGTTATAACTACAAATGGCGTAGGTACGTCGCGCAGGAAAGTGCGTTTCTGTGTGCCGAGTGAAATTGTAGTGGTTACCCTAAGGAGTATTCCTCGCTGACAGTTTGCCTGCTCGCGTCTTTTTAGTATCTTCGCAGAGCAGTGCTCTACTGTTCAACTTTTGGTTGGTAAAAAAGTATTACAAAGTGTTTGCAGAGTCTGACTTGATGTTCATGCAGCGTTGTCTTCGGCTTGCAAAGTGCGGAGCCGGCAGCACTTCACCCAATCCTATGGTGGGTGCAGTTATAGTATGTGAGGGGCGCATTATTGGCGAGGGGTATCACATACGTGCCGGTGAACCTCACGCCGAGGTGAATGCCGTCTCATCGGTAAAAGAGTGCGACAGGCCGTTGCTCGCCTCTTCTACAATGTATGTAAGCCTTGAACCATGCTCACATTACGGCAAGACACCTCCCTGCTGCGACCTGATAATTTCCCTTGGGATACCTCGTGTTGTCATAGCAACAACCGACTTCAATGCTCAGGTCAATGGCGGCGGGATAAAACGTATGCGTATGGCCGGAATTGATGTCCGTGTCGGTCTGCTCGAGGCGGAATCTTTTCGTTTAAATGGTGCTTTTTTTACTATGCACACCAAATCGAGACCTTTTGTTACCTTGAAATGGGCTCAAAGCGGTGACGGATTTATCGACTATGTGCGTGATAGCGGCTCACCCCTGCGTCTCTCCTCACCAGTCTCACAGGTGGCTGTCCATAAATTACGTGCTGCGCACGATGCGATTCTTGTCGGGACCCGTACCGCTTTGCTCGACAACCCTTCGCTCGACATAAGGCATTGGGCCGGCCGTCCTCCTCTCAGGCTGGTAATAGACAGGGACGGCAAGTTGCCAAAGGAATTGAAACTGTTCGATGGCTTGTTGCCTACAGTTCTGTTTACGGCTTCCGATATTACCGGGGTGTCTGGTAAAAATATTGAACAGGTGCGGCTCGACTTCTCGGTGGATATCATCCCGCAGATATTGTCATACCTCCATACGCGCGGCGTTGGGAGCCTGTTGGTTGAGGGAGGCTCGCGGTTGCTTCGGTCGTTTGTTGCGCGTGGAGCATGGGATGCTGCAAGAGTAGAGGTAAATGCCGAGGTCGCGATTGGCAGCGGTGTGCCGGCTCCCTCTCTTCCCAATGGGCTTGTGATTGGGAAATTCCGTTGTGGAGGCAATGAAATATATCTTTTTGGCAAGTGAAAAACCTTTTTTTAATTTTAAAATTATATAAATAGCGCGCGAAATGGCGTGTAAACCAAAAAATGTTGCTACTTTTGTAGATTGAATTATGCTTGCAGTGCCGCTGCATCTTTTTTCGAGGATGAGGTTGGTTCTTGCAGTGCACATTGGAACTAAAACAATTCTAGTCTATGAAAAAATATCTGGCAACATATTTTGCCTTGTTTTCAGTGCTCTTTATGGGCGTTTCTTGTGTAAGCAGTGAAGATGAAGATTTGGAACTCTCTCCATATGCTCTTCTGCGCTCTTTCAATTTAGGCAATGTCAAGTCCTATTATCCATCCTTTACATCGACAGGTGAGGATACTGTAATTGTAAAGACCATCTCGGCTTCATCGTTCCCGTTTACTATAAACCAATTGACGGGAGAGGTTTACAATGCCGATTCGCTCCCCTTTGGCACAGATGCTTCAAAACTGGTCTCTACCGCTGCCGCTACCGGAGTCATCTCCGTGTATGTCGACAGTACCGGGACGTATGAGCATTTCTCTTCGACCGATTCGCTGGATTATACTTCGCCAAGAAAATTCCGCATTTATGCGGCCGATGCCCAGTATTACAAAGACTACACCGTTAGGGTCAATGTCCATAAGGTTGACCCGGACCTTATGGTCTGGAACAGTCTCCCCTCGCCCGAGGGACTGATGCCACAGCGTGCGATTGAATTTGCAGGCAATATGAATGTATTCGGCACTGCAGCCGACGGCAGTCTGCTTGTTGCATCCTCACCTCTTGGCGGCGAACTGTCATGGAGCAAATCGGTACTCAATGGTTTGCCAGGCAAAGCAGCTCTTGCAACCGTTCAGCAGTTCCAAGGGTGCCTGTATGTTGTCTCAGACGGCGACCTCTACAAGTCGTTCAATGCCGTAGACTGGGAACTTTCTGCGCAGGACTACGGTCTTGTCGCTATCGTTGCAGTTTCGGATAGCGAAGGCAGAATGTGGGCTGCCGGCAATGGGGTACTTTACAGCAGTGCCGATGGTTCAAGGTTTGAGAGGGCTGGAGACTTGCCGTCCGGCTTTCCGCTCTATGGCGTGTCGTTGGCATCCTATCCTTTAAGCCACAACAAGAATATTGTCAGAAATATGCTCATAGGCTATGCAACACCCGAGATGAATGGGGTGGCAACAGTGTGGAGTAAACTCTCGACCGAGGATAAATGGGTCGAGTATGACAATGAGGGCAATCCGTTCCCCTGTCCTTCGTTGAAGGGGCTTGCAGTCCTGCACTACAACGGCTATCTTTATGCTTTGGGCGGTAGCGGTGTTGTCGCCGGTGATACAGTTCCTGCCTTCAGCGATTTCTATGTGTCAAAGGACAACGGAATTGTATGGAAGGGCATTTCCTCATTCCATCAGGCTCTCCCTGCGGAACTGAAAGGCAGCGATTCTCCTTTTGCGGTGACGGTCGATTCCGATAATTATATGTGGATAATAGGTGGCGGTAACGATGCTACTGTCTGGAAAGGTATAATAAACCATTTGGGCTTTAAGAAGAAATGATTGTGGCAAAGAGAGTGTTAGTACGCGGCTTGTTGGCAGGTGCAATGATGTTGTGCCTGGCAGGTGGTGCACGTGCCGACGAACTGGAGTACCGCTATGAGGTAGGTGCGATGGTCGGGGGCTGCAGCTACTTCGGTGATGCCAATTATAACTCTCTTTGGAACAATATGAACATAATGGGTGGCATCATAGGCCGTTACAATATAAACCCAAGAATGGCAATCAAGGCCAATCTTGCTGTTGCTCGCATTTCGGGCAGCACCTCGGGCAACGACAACCGTTTTCCGGGTGGCGATGTGGAGTTCTCACGTACGCTCTATGACTTGGGCGTGCAGTATGAGTGCCATTTCTTCGCCTACGGCGACGGTTCGGGCTACAAGAGCACACACCGTTTTTCGCCCTACATATTTGCCGGAGCAGGAATGACCTTTGCGCCGGGGCCTGCCGAGAATGTGTTCACTGCGAATCTGCCTTTGGGCATTGGCATCAAGTACAAGATTGCTCCACGCCTGAACCTCGGCTGCGAACTCTCCTACCGTTTTACCTTCAGCGACAAGCTCGATGTGACAAAAGAGACTGCACCCTTGCTCGATGACCCTTATGGCATAAAAAGCGGTGCATTGAAGAATAAGGACAGTTATTCCTTCCTGTCGATATCCGTGACCTATGATTTGTCTCCTAAATACAGAAAATGCAATAATTAAAAGTTTATGGCTATGAACTACATTGAACAGATTGACAAGAACAATATCCCGCAGCATATAGCGATAATAATGGACGGCAACGGCCGCTGGGCTCAATTGCGCGGTCTCGACCGCTCCGAGGGGCACCAGGCAGGTGCGGCAACGGTCCGCAAACTCGTTGAGAACTCGTTAAAGCTCGGTGTAAAATATCTTACCCTTTATACCTTTTCTACTGAGAACTGGAAGCGTCCTGTAGCAGAGGTCGCAGCCCTTATGGCATTGCTGTTTGAATCTGTTGAAGAGGAGATATTCGTAAAGAACAATGTTGCATTCCGCATAATAGGTGATATGAGCAAGTTGCCCGACAATGTACGTGAACGCCTCGAGGGGTGTGTCGAGCGCACCTCGGGCAACGACAGCATGACGCTTGTCCTTGCTCTAAGCTATTCTTCGAAGTGGGAAATCACCGAGGCTGTCCGTTCTATTTCCGAGAAGGTGAAGAGTGGCGAACTCAGTTCTTCCGATATCAGCGACGAACTTATCTCAAAAGAACTGACAACAAACTTCATGCCCGACCCCGACCTGCTCATACGTACCGGCAAGGAACTTCGCCTGAGCAATTTCCTGCTTTGGCAGGCGGCCTATTCCGAACTCTATTTTACCGAAGTCCTGTGGCCCGACTTCGATAATGATGAACTGTGCAAGGCAGTCTATGAGTATCAGCGCAGGCAGCGTCGCTATGGTTTGACAGGAGAACAGGTGACAAATGATGAAAAAACAGAATAAGATGAAATATATTTCGTTCCTAAGAACAATCCTGGCAATCGTGCTATTTTCTTCTGTAGCAACAGTTTCGGCACAGAAGACAATAGTCAGGCCTACAGTGCTGTATACAAATGCGGCGCACAAGTACACAATTGGCGGAATAAACCTTTCCGGCGTTGATGATATTGAACCGGCTGTAGTAATAAGCATTTCGGGTCTCTCAGTAGGCGATGTCATCTCCGTGCCGGGTGACGAGGTAACAAATGCCGTGAAACGTTATTGCAAGCACGGCCTGTTCGAGGATGTCAGCATCACAGCCGACAGCATCGTTGGCGACAAGATATATATAGGTATCGCCCTTAAGCAGCGTCCCCGTGTCTCTCAGCTCAATATCAATGGCGTAAAGAAGTCGGAGCGTGAAGACCTCGAACTGAAGATAGGCATCATCAAGGGTAACCAGATAACTCCCGATATCGTAGACCGCGCAAAGAAAATCATAAAGAACTATTACGACGCTCTTGGTTACAAGAACGCCGAAATCAATGTTACGCAGCGACCCGATGTCACCAAGGACGGTCGTGTAATTGTCGATGTGGACATTAAGAAGAACGACAAGATAAAGGTTCACCGCATATATATCGAAGGTGCAAGCCAGATACCCGAGAAGAAGGTGCGCTATGCCATGAAAAAGACACGCGAGAAGACCCGTATCGACAATTTGTGGCATGCTCTTTTCCGTTCAAAGAAATTCACCAACGAACGTTACGAGGAGGACAAGGAGAAAATCCTTTCCCGTTACTATGAGAATGGTTTCCGCGATGCCCGCATTGTGAAGGACAGCGTGGTAATGTATGATGACAGCAGCGTAGACATCTATCTTGGAATAGAAGAGGGCAACAAGTACTACATCCGCAGCATCAAGTGGGTAGGAAACAGTGTCTTCTCAACCTCCTGGCTCGATTATGTGCTCAGAATGAAGGCCGGTGATGTATATAACCAGAATGAACTTGAAGACCGCCTTTTCAACGATGAGGACGCGGTAAAGAATCTCTATTTTAATGACGGATATGTATTCCTGAAGCTTTTCCCCGTTGAAGCAAGGATTGACAATGACTCTGTCGACCTCGAGATACGTATGGTAGAAGGTAGCCAGGCTACAATCAATCGTGTGACAATAAGTGGCAATGACCGTCTTTACGAAGAGGTTGTGCGCCGTGAGCTCTACACGCTTCCCGGCAATCTTTTCTCTATGCAGTCGCTCGAACGCTCCTTCCGTGAGATTGTCAATATGGGACACTTCGACCCCGAGACCATAGACCCGGGCGTGGTGCCCAATGAGGAAAGCGGAACAGTGGATATAAACTGGAAACTTGAGCCAAAGAGCAGCGACCAGGTAGAACTATCGGCCGGTTGGGGACAGACCGGTATCATCGGTAAGGTTGCCTTGAAATTTACAAACTTCTCAATGCGTAACCTTTTCCGCAGGGATGGAGTGCGCCGTGGCATCATACCTCAGGGTGACGGCCAGACACTTACGCTCAGTGCCCAGTCCAACGGCCGCTACTACCAGTCGTACAGCATATCATTCTTCGACCCCTGGTTTGGCCGCAAACGCCCTAATTCTTTCTCTGTTTCTGCCTTTATGTCAATACAGACCGATGTTGCCGATAGTTACTATAACTCGGCATACTACAATAACTATACCAATTACCTCTACGGCTATGGCAACTACAACGGCTATGGATATAACAATGTATCGTCATATTACGACCCCGACAAGTATATAAGGATGTATGGCATATCAATCGGTTGGGGCCGGCGTCTCAGGTGGCCCGATGACTATTTTACCCTCTCGGCCGAACTGAACTATCAGCTCTACTCCTTGAAGGACTGGCAGTACTTCCTCATTACCGACGGAAACTGTAACAACGTCAATCTTACGCTATCCTTGAGCCGCAGTACCATAGACCATCCATACTTCCCTCGTGAGGGTTCCGAGTTCTCGCTTGTTACATCGTTGACCCCTCCCTATTCTATGTGGGACGGCAAGGACTATGCCAACCTTGCAAAGAACCCCAGTTCCCCCTCATACAAGTCGGAACTGCGCGAGAAACACAAGTGGATAGAATATTATAAGGTAAAGTTCCGCAGCAAGACATTTACTTCGTTGACAGAGGGTAAGTACAATCTTGTGCTTATGACACGTGCCGATTTCGGTATACTCGGCAGTTACGATACCGACAAGAAGTCTCCGTTCGAGACATTCTATGTGGGTGGTGACGGTATGAGCGGCTACTCCTACAACTATGCTACCGATATGGTTGCTCTTCGTGGTTACGAGAATGGCAGTCTCACCCCATATGGTCGCGAGGGCTATGCCTACACGCGTCTTGGGCTTGAACTCCGTTTCCCCTTCATGCTTCAGAACTCTACATCTATATATGGCCTTGCATTTGTTGAGGGCGGTAATGCGTGGAGCGATGCCTCCAAGTTCAACCTCTTCGACCTTAAGCGCAGTGCCGGTGTAGGCGTCCGTGTGTTCTTGCAGATGATTGGTCTCATAGGTCTCGATTGGGCATACGGCTTCGATAACGTGTTTGGTTCATCCCAGTACGGCGGAAGCCACTTCCACTTCATCCTGGGACAGGAATTTTAACAGCTTCAAACTCTCTTAATAAAAACGATTATGAAGAAACTGATTCTAACAATTGCATTTGTCTGCTTTGCGGCGGTAGCTGTGCAGGCACAGAAGTATGCGACAGTTGATATGGATTATATCCTTAAGAACATCCCGGCTTATGAGCGTGCCAATGAACAGCTCAACCAGCAGTCGAAACGTTGGCAGGGTGAGATTGAGGAGGTGGTATCTCAGGCCGAGACCCTTTATAAGAAGTATCAGAGCGAGTCGGCTTTCCTTTCCGATGAACAGCGTATTGCACGCGAGGAGGAAATCCTTGCAAAGGAGAAGGAGGCCAGCGAACTCAAACGCAAATATTTCGGTCCTCAAGGCGAACTGTACAAGAAACGCGAGAGCCTGATGGCACCGATACAAGAAGAGATATACAATGCGGTAAAGGAGATTTGCGATTCCAAGAAATACTCAATGGTCATCGACCGTTCATCGGCTGCAAGTCTCATATACTCTGCACCGTCAATCGATATAAGCAACGACGTGCTTGCCAAGCTGGGCTATTCAGAGTAGTTGCATTATAGATTTTTAACAGATGCTCCTGTAACAAATGCTTCCAGCGGCGTCATTTAGTAGAAAACCGTTTAATTAAATTTCAATACAATGAAAAAGATTCTTATTTTGATTTTGCTTGTTGCTCCAATGAGCATACTTGCACAGAAGTTCGGTTATGTAAACTCATCAGAGATTATCCAGGTTATGCCGGAGTATTCAAAGGCTCTTACCGAGGTTCAGGAACTTGAGAAAATGTATACCGACGAGTTCAATGCAATACGTTCGGAACTCGAGAAAAAGGGCGCGGAATTTGAAAAGATGCGTAAGGATTCTGTTCCTCAGAGCATTCTCGAGCGTCGTTATGAGGAACTGATGCAGATACAGGAACGTCTCGAGCAGTATGGCCAGACTGTTCAGCAGAATCTGCAGAAAGCCGAGCAGGAGAAAATGATTTCCATACAGACAACACTTCGCAACGCTCTCGATGCAGTAGGCAAGGAGGGCGGTTACACCTGCATTTTTGACCTAGCAGGCGGCATACCCTATATCAGCACAACATTGTGCGACGACCTCTCTGCAAAGGTAAAGGCAAAGCTTGGCATTCCTGCCAATGCAGTTCCTGCACAGAACAAGTAATCAAGCAGCATTTAACCCGTGCCGTGCTGCGGTATGGCACGGAAAACCTATGATGAGGGTGAACTTTATTCACCCTCATCACTTGAAAGCAAAGTCACTTTCCATACAAGAAACTGCTTGAATCTTCAATAAAGTAATTATTAAGAAGAAGCCGTTTCCGCAAAACCTTTTTATGAATATGAGAAAAATTGTGATACTGTTCCTCTTCTTCCCTATGGCCCTTCTGGCACAAGAGAAGTTCGGATATTTCAGTTACAGCAAGGTCGTGGAGGCTTTGCCGGAGTATAGCAGTGCAAGCAACGAGTACGAAATGCTCAAAAAGAGGTGCAACGAAGAGATAGAACGCAATGAGCAGGAACTTACACGTATGTATGTTGCCTATCTCGACGGGCAGCGCGATTTCCCCGAACCAATACTGCGCAAGAGACAGAACGAACTGCAGCAGATGGTCGATAACAGCGTGCTCTTCCGCGGCAGGGTGAAAGAGTGGCTTGCCGAGGCGCGCGACTCGCTCTATCGCCCCTGTTATCAGGCAGCCGACAAGGCGTTGGCAAAGGTCTGCGAGGCTCTCTCACTCGACTATGCATTAGACACAGATGCCGGCGTATACAAATATATGAACCCCGAAAAGGCTGTCGACATTACAGATTACGTCATCGAGGCAGCACTGGCCCCGCAAAAACCAATCACGGCCATTGCAGTAGCTGCTGTTGAGTGCGCCGAGGATACAGAACATCCCTCTCCTGCAACGGAAAACATAGTTGGAAAGGCCAAGGAAGAGACCGGCAACAAGGCAACAGAGTAACACTTGAACAGCATTGCGATGAACATACTGCAACTATCAAAGAAGGCCGGCCCTATAGGTATTTTCGACTCCGGTTACGGCGGCCTTACAATATACAACGAGATAAACAAGCTGTTGCCGCAATACGATTATCTCTATCTTGGAGACAATGCCCGTACCCCCTACGGCACCCGCTCTTTCGATGTAGTATATGAGTTCACCCGTCAGGCAGTCTACTATCTCTTTCAGCAAGGCTGCCAGCTTGTCATTCTTGCCTGCAACACTGCATCGGCAAAGGCTCTGCGCACAATCCAGCAGGTCGACATTCCGTCGATAGACCCTAACCGCCGCGTGCTTGGAATAATACGCCCGACAGTGGAGTGCATAGGTGAGGTGACGCAGAGCCGCCACGTAGGCGTGCTTGCCACTGAGGGAACAATAAAGTCGCTCTCCTATCCGCTCGAGATACGCAAACTCTTTCCCGATATTGAAGTTACCGGCGAGGCTTGCCCCATGTGGGTTCCTCTTGTCGAGACCAACGAGTACAAGGGACCGGGTGCCGACTATTTTGTGAAGCGTCATATAGACAACCTTCTGGAGCGTGACCCGGAGATAGACACAATAATACTTGGCTGCACCCACTACCCGATGCTTCTGGAGAAGATAAGGCAGTATACTCCACACGGGGTAACACTCCTCACCCAAGGCAGTGCCGTAGCAACCTCCTTGAAATCCTATCTCAACCGTCATCCCAATATCGATACCCTCTGTACAAAAGGCGGCACAACCCTGTTCTGCACAACCGAGGCCGGCGGCAAGTTCGGCGAGCAGGCTTCGCTCTTCCTTGAACACCCTATAGATGTGAAGAATGTGACACTTCTTTGAATCACCTTTATTATAAACACAAATAAGAACACTATGAATCTGAAACAAGGCACATTGCTCCAAGGTGGGCGGTACCGTATAGAAAAGATCCTTGGCCAAGGCGGTTTCGGTATAACCTATCTTGCCGAGCAGAAATCTCCTTGCCGCAAGGTTGCCATCAAGGAGTTCTTTATGGCCGATTTCTGCGAACGTGACGGCGAAACTTCCATGGTAACTCTTGGTACGAGCGGCAGCCGCGAAATGGTTCAGCGTTACCTCGGCAAGTTTCTCAAGGAGGCGCAGAACATTGCAGAGCTTGAGCACCGCAACATAGTATCAATAATAGATATTTTCGAAGAAAACGGCACCGCATATTATGTGATGAAATATTGTGGCGGCGGTTCTCTCGCCGACCGCTTGAAGAATGGCCCTATGCCGGAAAATGAAGCAATACGTTATATCCGTCAGGTTGCAGATGCACTTGGTTTCATCCATAGCCGGAATATTATGCACCTCGATGTCAAACCTGCCAACATTCTGCTTGACGATAAGGGCGAAGCCGTGCTTATAGACTTCGGCATATCCAAGCACTATGGCCGCGATGACAGAGCTACTACATCTACTCCGGTTGGCATAAGTCACGGATATGCTCCGCTCGAACAGTACAGCAAGAGTGGCGTAAGCACCTTCTCTGCAGCTACCGACATATATTCGTTGGGTGCTACATTGTACAAACTTGTTACAGGCACAACGCCACCCGAGGCAAGTGAGGTCAACGACAGCGGCCTGCCTGTTTTGCCTTCAGGGCTCTCATCCGGTCTATGCCGTGCCGTTCGCGAGGCAATGCAGCCTCGTCGCGCCAACCGCCCACAGAGCATTGACGGTTTTCTCAAACTGTTCGATACCGCCAATGCACCCTCTGCCTACGAAGAGACAAAACCAATGCAGGTTAAGGAACGCGATGAGGAGAAAACCGTTGGCTTTAATATTGAAAAAACTGCCCTGCCCGATAAAAACAGTGTCAAATGGATGGACTTTGCGCAGTTCTGCGATTATAATGGATATTCATTGAAGAAAATGCTGTTTTTTACATACATCAAAAGAACTGCATTAATATCATGGCTCGTATCGGTTGTGTTGATTGCAGTCGTCTTACTGTTATTTAATCACTACTAATCAGATAGATATATGAACGTTGTTGAAAATATATTTGCAGTTGTTATTATTATAATTCTTGTTATAATTCTTGCAGTTGCAGTAATTTGCTCTATTTTGAGCATATTTAGTCGTCAATTAAACCCAATAACTCTTTGCGATATTCAAGACACCTCTTCTCAATTCAAATTGATTAGGAATGAAAATGGACTTATGGGAATTTCTATGTGGCAGAGCAAGCGTTCTAAGCGGCTGTTACATATGAAGTACGATAATATTATCTGCATTAATGACGATACATTCATTTGTGCCCACAACGGATTTTACGGTATTTATAATGCTACAAAAAGGAAGATGGTTGTTCCAATGGAATACGATAGTATAGAATCCCGTGGCGGTTACCTTTATGCAAGGAGGGGTAACGACGTCTTTAAATATACCGACCGCGGCTATCGTGTTGTAGAATAGTTTGAAGGCGGTTTTATACGAACCTTTTTGTAAGCATTTTTACCGGCAGCCACACGGCAATGAAACCAACAACAAGCACCGTTGCAAAAACTGCAACAACATCGCTTGCTGCAACCTCTACCGGGTAACTGTCGACTATGAAACCCTCTGTGCTGCCCATAGATATGAGCCCTAACTCCTGCTGTACAAAACAGAGTGCCAACCCTATGGTTATGCCTGCAACGGCTCCGATTGCCGAAATTATGCACCCCTCTATCACAAAAATGTTGGCAATGGTCTTGCCGTCTGCGCCCAGGCTGCGCAGGGTGTTCATATTGTCGCGTTTTTCAATTATAAGCATGGCGAGTGAACCTATGATGTTGAAGCAGGCTACAAGAAGAATGAATGTGAGAAACAGATAGGAAATGAACTTCTCAATCTGCATAACCTTGTATATGTCCTTCTGCTGCTCGTAGCGGTCCATTACAATGAATTCTTCTCCAAGAATATCTTCAATCTCCCTTTTTGCCTTCTCAACGCTCTCGCCAGTCTTTATCTTCAGCTCCAGCGATGTGGCTTCATCGGCTTCGCGGCGAAACAGACGGCGTGCAAAATCGTCCGATGTTATAATGTATCCGGCATCGTACTTTGGCTGGTTAAGCACAAATATGAGACCGGTGGAGTAGAGCCTGCTCTTCTTGAAGTTGCGTGCAGGGATTGTCATATTTACCTGCCCTGTTCTGTTGGGGGCATATATCTCAAAAGGTGTGGCAGGCCACATTCCGCAATTGAGCTGCTGTGCCAGCTCGCCTCCCAGTATCGCATAGCTGTTGCTGCCCTCTTCGAGCCTGAACTGGCCGTTGCCATAAAGCACCTGTTCAAAACCGGTGAGTTCCGTGAAATTCTCGTCAATGCCTTTTATGGTTACCATAGTCTGGCGGCCGTTGTATTCAATCATTGCCTTGTCTTCGATGCCGAACGACAGGGCTTCGACCTGCGGCAACTGTTCTACCTGTGCTATCGGCAGTGTACCTTTCCTGAAGCTCTTTCCCTTGGCGGTGGTTATCTTTATGTCGGGGTCGAATGCCGTGAACTGGTCGGCCACTACGCTCTGGAATCCGTTGAATACCGACAAGGCGCAAATCATGGCAGCTGTTGCCAATGCCACACCGGCAATGGCCACCCCGGAGATTATGTTAATCACCTGGTGGCTCTTCTTCGAAAAAAGGTATCGTTTGGCAATGTATAGCGAAAGGTTCATTGGAGGATGGTTCCTTATTCCTTCAGCAGTTTGTCTATGTTCTCGATGTAATCGAGAGAATCGTCGATGAAGAACTTTATCTCGGGTATTATGCGCAGCTGGTGACGCACCCTGTTGCCAAGTTCAAACCTTATGGCCTTTATGTTCTCGTTCAGGTGTTTTACTACCTCTTCTCCCTTTTCCGAGGGAAAAATGCTTAGGTATGCCTTGGCAATGCCAAGGTCTGGGCTTACGCGCACTGCGCTAACCGATACCATAATGCCGCGTGTCTCCTTTGCAAGCCTTAGCAGAATGTCGCCAAGTTCCTTCTGTATGAGACGCGAAATCTTGTTCTGTCTTGTACTGTCCATCGTATATGTTTTGAAGCTGTTTTAATTTCTGAAAATATATTCTCCTTATATCGGGGGCCGATATTCCGTTGTTTTTTTATATTCAAAAATGTCTGTTTTCTTACTGTTTTTTTCTTATTATCGTCAATCCGTCGCGCAACGGCAGAATAACAACTTCAACCCTTTCGTCGTTGCGCACAAGGTCATTGAACTCCCTTACCCCGTTTGTTTGTGCATCCTGTCTCTGCGGCTCAATGACATGCCCGTCCCATAGGGTGTTGTCGGCAAGAATCCAGCCGCCCTCGTTAAGGTGCTCAAGTGCGAGATTGTAGTACTTCACATATTCGCGCTTGTTGCCGTCGATGAATACAAGGTCGAACTTCTCGTTCATTTCGGGCACAATCTTCAAGGCATCGCCAATTATGAACTCAATCTTTCCGCCATGCTCCGACCCTTCTATCCATCGCCGTGTGAAATCCTCCAGCTCATCCTCTACCTCAAAGGTGTAGAGTTTGCCGTCATTTTCGAGCCCTTCGGCCATGCAGAGTGCCGAATAGCCGGTGAAGGTTCCTATTTCGAGAACTCTTTTAGGCCTTATCATTTTTACGAGGAACTTCAGCAGTCGTCCCTGTATGTGCCCCGATGCCATCTGTGGCGCAAGTATCTCTATGTGTGTGGCGCGGAACAGCCTGTAGAGGTATTCCCCCTCAGGGCTGCTGTGGTCGGCAATGTATTGGTCAAGAGGTGTGGTAAGGCTCATCCCCGTGCAATTTATAACAGTTGATTATGACAATTGGTCTGAAAGGGATTCAAGCAGTTTCCTACGGCCTTTCAGTCTGCGAAGATACAACATTTTGCCGAGCAAGCAAAAATGTTGCGGCTGTTGCTGTTCTGCTGTTGGGTTTTTTTGTTATTTTCGCAGCATAATTGCCTGTCTATGCCAAAAGATGCCACTGCCACACCGAAATCGCCTCGTATGCGTTACCGAATGTATCTGCAGCTCGAGAAGTCGTTGCGTCCAATGACCGTTGAAGCCTATCTTGGCGATGTGGAGAAGCTCTCCGGCTATCTTGGCGGCGGCGACGGAGAGCTGCTCGCAGTCACGAGAGAACAGCTTCGCGGCTTTCTTGCATCGCTTGCCGATGTTGGCATACATGCACGTTCACAGGCTCGCATACTTTCATCGCTGCGTTCCTTCTATGGCTTCTTGCGGCTGGATGGCTATATTGGCACCGACCCCACAGAGCTTGTCGATTCACCCAAGATAGGCATGCACCTGCCCGATGTCCTTTCCTTGCAGGAGATAGACGACATAATAGATGCCATCGACCTTTCCAAAAACGAGGGGCAGCGCAACAGGGCAATCATAGAGGTGCTCTACAGTTGTGGGCTCCGTGTGTCGGAACTCTGTACCCTGCGCCTCTCCAATCTGCACATCGAAGAACGTTTCATACGCGTTACGGGAAAGGGTGACAAGCAGCGTCTTGTGCCAATCTCCTCGCGAGCTATAGCCGAACTCGAAGCCTATTTCGCCGACAGGGAAAGAATAAGCATAAAGCCCGGCAACGAAGACTATATCTTTATCAGCGAACGCTTGAAGAAGAGGCTTTCCCGGATAACGGTCTTTCACATTGTGAAGGAACTTGTTATGGCGGCAGGCATAAAGAAGAGTGTCAGCCCTCATACCTTCCGTCACTCCTTTGCAACGCATCTGCTCGAGGGCGGCGCAAATCTGCGTGTCATACAGGCGATGCTTGGGCACGAGAGCATTGCCACTACCGAAATCTATGCCCACATCGATTCAAAACGCCTGCGCGAAGAGATAATCCTGCATCATCCGCGTAACCGCAGGTTGTGAAAAATATAAAATATTTGCTTATACGTTGCTCTTTCGTTTTGTGAATTGAAAGAGTAGAATTAACTTTGTACAATAAATGGCACTCAATTACCGAAGAGTGCAGCACGGCAATAACAAATCCAATAATTTATAATCAATGTTTAAGAAAATCAATTTATTGCTTACTCTTGCAGTAGCAGTTCTCTTGGGCTCTTGCAGTTCAAAGATGAAGCAGATGACACCGGATCTTTTCACAGTAACTCCGGGTGTTCTGGAGGTTGTCGGCAGCGAGGTGCCGGTAGTGGTTGACGGCAAGTTCCCGGCAAAGTACTTCAACAAGAAATCGGTTCTCACCATTACACCGGTTCTCAAGTATAATGGCGGTGAGGCGTTGGCCGAGCCTATGACTTTCCAGGGCGAGAAGGTGCGCGGCAACGACAGAGCCATTTCCTATGACAATGGCGGCACATTCCGTATGAAAATGAGTTTCGACTATGTTCCCGAAATGGAGGATGCTGAACTCTATCTTCGTTTCGTTGTGAACAAGGGCTCTAAGGTGTACACTCTTCCCGAAGTGAAGATTGCCGATGGGTGTGTGGCAACATCGCAGCTCTATCGCCAGACAGCTGCCAAGGCCAATATAGCTTATGGTGAGGATGCTTTCCAGCGTGTCATAAAGCAGGCTAAGGAGGCGAACATCATGTTCCTTATCCAGCAGACGAACTTGCGTACATCGGAACTCAACAGCACCGACATGAAGGCTCTGAAGGCTTCTATCGTTGATGTTGCAACAGATTATGAAAACAAGGTGCTCGATGATGTGCAGATATCGGCATACGCATCTCCCGATGGCAAGATGGACCTTAACTACGACCTTTCAGCCGGTCGTGAGGCTGCTGCGGCAAAGTATATGAAGAATGAACTCAAGAAGGCTAAACTCGACGGTTTTGTAGACAGCGAGTACACTGCCGAGGACTGGGAAGGCTTCAGCGAACTTGTTGCAAACTCTAATCTGCCCGACAAGGAGCTTATTCTCCGCGTACTCTCAATGTACGAAGACCCGGAGGAGCGCGAGCAGCAGATAAAGAATATCTCTTCGGTATACAGCGAACTTGCCGATGAAATCCTGCCTAAGCTCCGCCGTGCGCGCATCACCTTGAACTATCAGCTCATTGGCCGTTCCGATGACCAGATTATAGCACAGTATGCAGCCGACCCTGCCGAGCTCTCTTTGGAGGAGATTCTCTACTCTTCAATCCTCACCGAGGACGTGGCAAAGCAGCAGGAAATCTTCAACACAGCGATTAAGCTTCATCCGGGCGACTTCCGTGCATATAATAACCTTGGTGTAATTGCATATAAGCAGGGCGACTACAGCACCGCAGGAAGCTACTTTGTAAAGGCTGCCAATGCCGATTCTTCAGCTCCCGAAGTTAAGATAAACCTTGGCTATGTTGAGCTCCTTAAGGGTAACGTTGCTGCAGCCGAAACAATGATTACGATGGGTGCCGATGCCAAGGCCGGTGATGAGGCTCTTGGAAACCTCTATATTGCTCAGGGTGACTATGCACGTGCAGCCTCTCTCCTTGAGGGCAGCAACACCAATAGTGCCCTTCTTGCCCAGCTGCTCAACAAGAACTACAGTGCGGCGCGCAAGACACTTGAGAAGATAGAGACCCCCGACGCTACAACACACTATATCAAGGCTGTTCTTGGTGCAAGAACCTCGAACGTGGCATTCGTGTATGATGGCTTGAGGAATGCAGTGAAACTCGACCCTTCTTTGGCCAAGAAAGCTGCCGGCGATCTTGAATTTACCAAGTATCTTCAGGACGCTACATTCCAGTCAATCCTGAAGTAATTACGCCGCAAGGTACTGTAGTGGCAAATACAATCATAAGTGAACAGGTTGCGATGCTTGCGCTCTCACGCGCGCAAGTGCCGCAACTTGCTCTTTTGCGCAATCTCATAGATGAGGCCGGCAGCGCAAAGATGCTCCTTGAGAATGCGGCCGACATACAGAGCATACTCCCCGATGCGTCGCCGAGACTTGTCGCGCTTCTTTCCGACAAATCGCTTGTCGAAAGTGCCGAGCGCGAAATGGAGTTCATAGAGAAGAACGCCATTAAACTTATATGCCTGGGCGATGAAGCCTATCCCTGTCGTCTTGCCGAATGTTCCGATGCTCCTCTTGTGCTTCATTCAATGGGCAATGCCAATCTCAACGCCAGACATATTGTCTCTATCGTCGGGACTAGGCACGCAAGCGAGTATGGCAAGGAATTGTGTGCCAATTTTGTTGCCGACCTTGCACGCTTTGTGCCCGGCACGCTCGTTGTCAGTGGTCTTGCCTATGGCATTGATATCTGTGCTCACCGAGCGGCATTGAAGGCAGGGCTGCCCACGGTGGGAGTTCTTGCCCACGGTCTCGACCAATTATATCCCGGTGCACATCGCGCAACTGCCAAGAGTATGCTCGAGAATGGAGGCCTGCTAACCGAGTTTGTGAGTGGCACAAACCCTCTGCGCCCCTATTTTGTACAGCGTAACAGAATTGTAGCCGGCATTGCCGATGCAACGGTGGTGGTTGAGTCGGCATCAAAGGGCGGTTCTCTGATTACCGCTTCGCTGGCAAGCAGCTATGCCCGCGACTGTTTTGCTTTCCCGGGTCGGGTGAACGACCAGTATTCGCAGGGGTGTAACGAGCTCGTAAGCCGCAATAAAGCGGCTCTTATAACAAGTGCCTATGACTTTGTAGAGGCAATGAACTGGGATGCCGGTGTTAAGAAGAAAAGCGCGGAGCCGCAGAGAGAACTCTTTCCCGAACTTGCACCCGACGAGGCTGCTGTAATGACGGCACTGCGCGCAAGCAGCGACGGCCTGCAGGTGAACCAAATGGTTGTAGGGCTCAACATCCCAATAAACAAACTGCTTCCGCTGCTCTTCGAAATGGAGATGAAGGGCTATATAAAGGCCGTTGCCGGTGGCTCTTACCGTGCAACGGCAATGTAGCCAGCAAGCATCATTTCTTAGAACCTATGTAGCTTGCGTTGAGGAAAATCATTCCACGGGCTTCACAAAACGGCCGCCTATCTGACCAATACCTTCCTGTTGTTTATAATGTAGATACCAGGAAGTGCAGTTCCGTTTATTTCTCTTCCGTTCAAATCGTAAACGCTTTTCTTGTCCATTTATTTGCAATGATATAAATTCAAACAGCTTCTAAAAACAAAACGTTTCAATAATTTATTCGTCTTTCGTTTAGCAACCATAAAAAATATCATTATCTTCGCATAAAATTGATAACCGTATAGTTTTTGATGAAAGAATTTGTTATATCGACAACTAAGAAGGAAACGGCAATTCTGGTGGGTCTGATAACCTCTACGCAGAACGAGCGCAAGACAAACGAATACCTCGACGAACTCGAGTTCCTTGCGCAGACAGCCGGTGCCGAAGTGGTAAAGCGTTTTACGCAACGCATAGACCATCCGCACCCTGTTACCTATGTGGGAACCGGTAAACTGGCCGAAATTGCCGAGTATGTCGAAATGCTCAAGGACAGCGAGGATGAGATAGGTATGGTCATCTTCGACGACGAACTTTCGGCAAAGCAGTTGCGTAATATTGAGAAGGAACTGAAGATAAAGATACTCGACCGCACGTCGCTCATACTCGACATATTTGCTATGCGTGCACAAACAGCACACGCGAAGGTGCAGGTAGAACTTGCTCAGTATAAATATATGCTTCCGCGCTTGCAGCGATTGTGGACACACCTCGAACGTCAAGGCGGCGGTTCGGGAAGCGGCAGCGGAAAGGGTGGCAGCGTGGGTCTCCGTGGACCGGGCGAGACCCAGCTCGAAATGGACCGACGTATAATCCTTGGGCGTATGTCGCTCCTCAAGGAACAGCTGGCCCAGATAGACAGACAGAAGAGCATACAGCGCAAGAACCGCGGCCGTCTCATCCGTGTGGCACTCGTGGGCTATACCAACGTGGGAAAGTCGACCCTTATGAATCTGCTTGCCAAGAGTGAGGTGTTTGCCGAGAACAAACTGTTTGCAACACTCGACACCACAGTGCGCAAGGTAATCATTGAGAACCTGCCGTTCCTTTTGTCCGACACTGTAGGCTTCATCCGCAAGCTGCCTACAGACCTTGTTGAGTCGTTCAAATCGACCCTTGACGAGGTGCGCGAGGCCGACCTGCTGCTTCACATTGTCGATGTGTCGCACCCCGATTTCGAGGAGCAGATAGAGGTGGTGAACAAGACGCTTGCCGACCTCAACTGCGGCGACAAGCCTATTATGGTAATCTTCAACAAGGTCGATGCCTTTACCTATGTGCAGAAGGAGGAGGACGACCTCACCCCCAAAACCCGTGAGAACATCACTCTCGACGAACTCAAGGAAACCTGGATGAACAAGCTAGCCGACAACTGTCTCTTCATTTCGGCTCGCGAGAGACAGAATATTGATAACCTTAAGGAAATCATCTACAAGAAGGTGTGCGAACTACATGTGCAGAAGTATCCCTATAACGACTTCCTCTACCAGACCTACGATGAGGACGTGAATGAATAATAGATGAAGTAAAGGGCTTCTTATTCATATACAAAAACAAGAACATACAGAACATTAACCATACAAAACAAGAAAGATTTATGGCAGCAATTCCTGAATTCAAGTATGCCCACATGTTCCAGCATGGCAAGGACACAACCGAGTATTATCTCTTGACCAAAGAGGGTGTTTCGGTGGGCGAGTTTGAGGGTAAACCTATGCTCAAGGTCACTCCCGAAGCATTGACACTACTTTCGCGCACTGCGTTCCGCGACGTGTCGTTTATGTTGCGCCGTGCCCACAACGAGCAGGTGGCGAAAATCCTCACCGACCCCGAGGCAAGCGATAACGACAAGTATGTAGCACTCACATTCCTTCGCAATGCCGAGGTGGCTTGCAAGGGTCAGCTTCCTCTCTGTCAGGATACAGGTACAGCCATCATTCACGGCGAGAAGGGACAGCAGGTGTGGACAGGATTCTGCGATGAAGAGGCTCTCTCGCGCGGTGTCTTCGACACATATACACAGGAGAATCTGCGCTACAGCCAGAATGCTCCGCTGAACATGTACGACGAGGTGAACACCAAGTGCAACCTTCCGGCACAGATTGACATTGAGGCAACAGAAGGAATGGAATACAAATTCCTCATGGTAACCAAAGGCGGAGGCTCGGCAAACAAGACATACCTGTACCAAGAGACAAAGGCACTGCTAAACCCGGCAACACTCGTTCCGTTCCTGGTCGAGAAGATGAAGAGCCTGGGTACAGCCGCTTGTCCTCCCTACCACATTGCATTTGTGATTGGCGGTACATCGGCCGAGAAGAACCTGCTCACCGTGAAGCTTGCCTCTACCCACTACTACGACGACCTGCCCACAACAGGCGACGAGACAGGCCGCGCATTCCGCGACATCGAACTCGAGAAGCAGCTGCTCGACGAGGCTCACCGCATTGGCCTGGGTGCCCAGTTCGGCGGCAAGTACCTTGCACACGACATTCGCGTTGTACGCTTGCCACGCCACGGCGCAAGCTGCCCTGTCGGCATGGGCGTAAGCTGCTCTGCCGACCGCAATATCAAGGCTAAGATTAACAAGGACGGCATATGGATTGAGAAACTCGACGACCAGCCGGCAACCCTCATTCCCGAAGAACTGCGCAACGCAGGAGAGGGTGAGATTGTACGCGTCGACCTTAACCGCCCGATGAAGGAGGTTTGCGCACAATTGTCTCAGTATCCCATTGCTACACGTCTCTCGCTCAACGGTACAATTATCGTCGGCCGCGACATTGCACATGCCAAGCTGAAAGAGCGTATAGACCGTGGCGAAGGCCTTCCACAATACATCAAGGATCACCCTATCTACTATGCCGGCCCGGCAAAGACTCCGGCAGGAATGCCTTGCGGCTCAATGGGCCCCACAACGGCAGGACGCATGGACTCATATGTCGACCTCTTCCAGGAGAACGGCGGTTCAATGATTATGCTTGCCAAGGGCAATCGCAGCCAGCAGGTAACGGACGCTTGCCAGAAGCATGGCGGTTTCTACCTCGGCTCAATCGGTGGTCCTGCGGCTATTCTTGCACAGAACAACATCAAGAGCATTGAATGTGTCGAATACCCCGAATTGGGTATGGAGGCTATATGGAAGATTGAGGTTGAGGACTTCCCTGCATTCATCCTGGTTGATGACAAGGGTAACGACTTCTTCAAGCAGATTAAGCCACGTTGCCCGGGCAGTTGCAAGTAAGAACAGCTTCTGAAATTGGGCAGTCTCAAAGCAAGTCCCCTCCAGCGCGCGCTGGAGGGGACTGTGTTGTACGAGATGTTCAGGCTGCTTTTATCTGCTTCTGAATCTTAGCTCAAATCTCGATGCAGCAACTCCGTTCTCCTTTGTTACCTGTGCGATGTAGTGGTCGGGTTCAAGCTCCTTTATGCCATAGGAAAGCTCTTCGGTCGCACTTCCCTCCTGCATATATGCAACAACAATGTCTGTGAGGTCGTGCGTCTTTATATACTCTATCGGCAGTGCATCAAGAATGTGGTCTATGTAACGTATGCTGTTCATGTGCCCGTTGATGTCAACGTCACTGTACTGCGGCCGGTGCTTGAAGTTCACTTCTTCAATAGGAGTGCGGTTTATCGATGGTATGCGGCGCAGGTTCAGCGGCTCGTCGGGCAGCTTGCACTCGTTGATGCGCAACCCTATGTCGCCATTGAGGTCGGCTGCCGAGCGTGTCTTCAGGTCTATCATTGCGAAGGTTGTAATCATTGATGCCACCTCGTTGCCATCCTCGTCAACCATACGCACACAGCGGTCGGTGAATCCGTGGTAGAGATTCCGTATCCAGGTATCAATCCGCAACTTCTCTTTTTGCATCGGTGTTCTCTCAATGTGCACAGCCATGCGCGCTATTACCCAACCGAGCGAGCCGGTTGCACCGAACCCGCGTGTCTCGGCGTGGCGGTTGGCTGCACTGAACATGCTGTTGAACAGGGTGGTGGCACGCACGCGGCCTACACTGTCGACAAGGAAAGTCTCTGCAAAAAACGGGAAATGGTCTATGTTTCTGTTGTTCATAATTGCTCATCTGTTAATTGTTCATGAAATAGTGCCTTCGTCGGGTGCATTGCTTGCTCTCTCGCACAATGGTGAGGGTAGGGGCTGCTCTATGCAAATTCGCTCAGTTCGAGCCAGCGCATGCTCTTCTCGTCAATGAGGGCTATGACCTCCTGTATGCGCATGGAATGCTTCAGCAGCGTGTCGTTGTCGAGCATGCCGCTGCTCATAGCCTCTTCTATGGCAGCCTTCTCCTCTTCCAGTGCCATTATCTCCTCCTCGAGACTCTCATACTCCTTGCGCTCCTTGAACGTCAGCTTGCGTTTGCTCTCGGTGCGGTAGCTCTGCTTGGTGGGTGCGCTTTTGGCAGCCTTCTCGGCCGCCTCCTTAGCGGCTGCAGCCTTCTCTACGGCACGCCAGTCGCGCCAGTCGCTGTAGTTGCCGGGGAAGTCTTTTATGTCGCCCTCGCCGTTAAACACGAATATGTGGTCTACTACCTTGTCCATGAAGTAACGGTCGTGGCTCACAACGATTACGCATCCCTTGAAGTCGCACAGGTACTCTTCGAGTATCTGCAAAGTTTCGATGTCGAGGTCGTTGGTAGGCTCGTCAAGTACCAGGAAGTTTGGGTTTGACATAAGCACCGTGCACAGGTACAGGCGACGTTTCTCGCCTCCGCTCAGCTTGTACACATAGCTGTGCTGCTTCTCGGGCGTGAAGAGAAAATGCTGCAGGAACTGCGATGCTGTGAGCATCTTGCCGGCAACAGGGATAACCTCGGCAATGTTCTTCACAACATCTATTACCTTCATTTGCTCGTTGAACGATAGTCCGTCCTGGCTGTAGTAGCCCCATTTTACAGTCTCGCCTATCTCTATTGTGCCGCTGTCGGGGGCGACATGTCCAAGCAGCATCTTTATGAACGTCGATTTTCCTGTGCCGTTGTTTCCCACAATACCTAGTTTTTCGTAACGTGCAAAGGTATAGGTGAAATCCTTTGCAATCACCTTGCTGCCGAAAGCCTTGGTCAAGGCGTTGAGCACAAAAATCTTGTTGCCAATGTATTGCGACTTTATCTCGAGCGACACCTTGCTGTCATCGCGCATGGCCGCAGCCTTTTCCTCGAGCTTGTAGAAGGCATCTATGCGGTATTTTGCCTTGTGGGCACGCGCCTGTGGCTGACGGCGCATCCAGTCGAGTTCCTTGCGGAGCAGATTACGCGCGCGCGACGTCTCGGCCGCAAGGTTCTGCAGCCGCTCCTCACGCTTTTGCAGGAAATAGCTGTAGTTGCCCTTGTAGCGATATACCCGACGGTCGTCTATTTCAATTATTTCGTTGCATACGTTGTCGAGGAAATAACGGTCGTGAGTGACCATCAGAAGGCTGCCGCTCATTCGCGACAGATACTCCTCGAGCCACTCCACCATCTCGAGGTCAAGGTGGTTGGTCGGCTCATCGAGAATCATCAGCTCGGGTTGCTCAATGAGCACCGCGGCAAGTGCCACCCGTTTCTTCTGTCCGCCCGACAGCTCCTTCAGCGGCTGGTTGAAATTCTTTATTTTCAGTTTGCTTAGCACCTGCTTCGCCCGGTGCTCATAGTCCCACGCATCGAGACGGTCCATCTCCTCCATCAGGTGCTGCAGTTGCGAGTGGTCGCCGCCCTCAATGGCAGCCTCGTAGCGCGCAATTATGTTCGCTTTCTCACTGTTGCGCTGAAGACACGCCTCAATAACTGTGAGTTCTGGCGCGAAATCGGGTTCCTGCTCAAGATAACCTACACGGATGTCATTCCGCAGGGTTATTTTCCCACTGTCGAGCGGCTCTTCACCTGCTATAATCTTCAGCAGTGTGCTCTTGCCCTTGCCGTTGCATGCAATGAGCCCTATACGCTGCCGCTCCTCAACGGTAAACGAAATGTCGCTCAGCAGCACCAGGTCGCCGAAACTCTTTGAGATATTCTCTATCTGAAGGTCTATTGCCATGTTGTTCTGTTTTTCACTTGCGAAGATAATAAAAAAGCTCGTTTGTTGGTAAATTTTGCGGATAACAAAACAGCCAACGTTGATGCCTTGGCAGGCACCAACGTTGGCTCAGTTATTCATAAATGGCTTATTGTGTAACTCTTTCTCCGTGTGGGGCACCACGATGCTGGCCACGGCTTCTGCCACGCTTGCCGCGCATTTCGCGTATCTTGGTACGCTGCTCCTCCTGATACTTCAAGTATTTATCGTACTGCTCGGGGTTCAGTATCTGTTGCATCTGTTCGTTACGAATCTGCTCGCGTTGCTTCTGCAGTTCACGCATGGCATTCATCTGCTCCTCCGACGGACGTTGACGTTCGGGTTTCTTGCCTTCGGCGCGCATCTTCTCGGCGCGCTCGCGGCGAGCGTTTATGCTGTCCTGCATAGTCATTGCATCGGCATAGTTCATCAGTAGCACAGCCTGGTATTGGATGCTGTCGAGCTGCAGTGCCTGGCTCAGCAACTCTGTCTGGCGCAAGGCCATCTCTTCGGGGTTGAATTCACGCCGTTGGCGTTCTCCTCCTTGGTGTTGTGCAAATGTCATTGTGGCAAGCATTGCTGTCACTACAAAAAATGAAATCCTTTTCATATTGCTATTATCCTTTACATGTACGGCTCCTGCCGAAGCAAGAGCCGTAGAGACAAACATTGAAAAACAACGAGCATTAGCTCATCATCCAATTATAGGACATCTGCATGGCGTGAAAGTAAAAACAGAAATCCTCCTATTAATATTATTTAACAATTGTGCTGTCGATGATACCGTCTACCATATGTATGGTGCGGTCGGTGAATGATGCCAGTCCTTCGTCGTGGGTTACTATGACGAATGTCTGCCCGAAACGGTTGCGCAGGTCGAAGAAGAGCCTGTGCAGTTCCTCCTTGTTACGGCTGTCGAGACTGCCAGACGGCTCGTCGGCAAGTATTACGTCGGGGTGGTTTATAAGTGCGCGTGCAACGGCAACGCGCTGGTTTTCGCCACCCGACATTTCGGCTGGCTTGTGCCCGGCACGCTCTTCGAGACCCATTATGCGCAGCAGTTCCATTGCTTCTTTCTCGGCTTCGGCACGGTTGCGCCCTGCGATAAGTGCCGGTATGATGATGTTCTCAAGGGCTGTGAACTCGGGCAGCAGCTGGTGAAACTGGAATACAAAGCCTATGTGCCTGTTCCTGAATGTGGCAAGTCGCTTGCTGCCCATTCTTCCGAGTTCTTCGCCGTTGAAGCGTATTGTGCCGCTTGTTGGTTTGTCGAGTGTTCCTATCAGCTGCAGCAGGGTGGTCTTTCCGGCACCACTGGGGCCTACAATGCTTATGACCTCGCCCTTGTCTATTGTGAGGCTTACCCCTTTGAGCACCTCGAGCTCTCCGAATTTCTTTTTAAGGTCTTTTATCTCAATCATATATTCTTTATTACATATTCGGCCATGTGACATCCGAATGTGGCTGTGAAGTAACCTAATGACCCGATGATTGGCTTGCCGCCTTCGGGGTTCGGGCGTATGGCTGCCTTGTCGGGTTCTTCGACACTGTATATTACAGGTAGCTTGTATCTGCCGCGGGCATCGCGCAGCAAACGGCGCAGGTTCTTGGCCAGCGTGCAGTGTTCGGTCTTCCATATATCGCCCTTACGAATGTCGGAAAGGTTACACTTTGCGCCTGCCCCCATGCTTGAGATAATCTTTATGTCTCTGCTCCAGCACTCTCTTATTAGTGCTGCCTTTGAGGGGAGCGAATCGATGGCGTCAACGACAAAGCAGAATCTGCTGCTGTCGAACAGCGAAGGAATGTTCTCTTCTGTCACGAACTGCCGCAGCACGGTGAGCCTTATTCTCGGGTTTATGCTCTTGAGCCGGTTTGCTACCACCTCGCATTTGGGCTGCCCGACATTGCATGCGAGTGCCGGCATCTGCCTGTTTATGTTCGTCGTGTCAATGGTGTCGGCGTCAATGATTGTCATTTCACCTACTCCGGCTCGGCATAGCATCTCCGTTGCCCAGGAGCCCACACCGCCAAGCCCTACAATGAGCAGATGCGCATTGGCAAGCCTCGACTGCTTTTCTTCACCAAGCAGAAGTTCACCCCTCTGTAACCAATTATCAGCCATAATGTACGTTTCGTTGGGCGAAAGTACAAAAAAATAGTGACAGAGGAATATATATATCTATTTTTTACGTAATTTTGTAATCGGAAAATTTAACACTATAATAAAATGAAAATTGCAATCGTAGGTGTAAGCGGCGCGGTAGGTCAGGAGTTCCTTCGTGTCCTCGACGAGAGAAATTTCCCATTCGACGAACTGGTGCTTTTCGGTTCGGCTCGCAGTGCTGGGCAGGTATATAACTTCCGCGGTATGGACTATGTCGTTAAGGAACTTAAACACAACGACGATTTCGAGGGCATAGACTATGCCTTTGTATCGGCCGGCGGCAGCGTTTCGAAGGAGTTCGCCGAAACTATAACCAAGCACGGTACCATAATGATAGACAACTCAAGTGCATTCCGTATGGACAGCGATGTGCCTTTGGTTGTGCCCGAGGTTAACCCGAAGGATGCCTATAACACTCCGCGCAACATTATTGCTAACCCTAATTGCACTACGATACAGATGGTTGTCGCTCTCAAGGCTATCGAAGGTCTGTCTCACATCAAGCGCGTTCATGCTTCTACCTATCAGGCTGCCAGCGGTGCTGGTGCTGCGGCAATGGCCGAACTCTATGAGCAGTATCGCCAGGTACTTGCCGGTGAGGAGCCTACGGTAGAGAAGTTTGCCTATCAGTTGGCATTCAATGTCATACCTCAGATTGATGTCTTCACCGACAATGGCTATACCAAAGAGGAAATGAAAATGTACAACGAGACACGCAAGATTATGCACAGCGACATAGAGGTTAGTGCTCAGTGTGTGCGTGTGCCTGCGTTGCGTTCACACTCCCAGTCGTTGTGGATTGAGACAGAGCGCGAACTTAGCGTCGAGGAGGTTCGTTGCGCAATAGCCGAGGGTGAAGGTCTGATTCTTATGGACTGTCCCGAGGATAAGGTATATCCAATGCCCCTCTTCCTTGCAGGCCAGGATCCGGTATATGTGGGGCGCGTGCGCAAGGATATAACAAACCCTAATGGCATACTTATGTGGATTGTGGGCGACCAAATCAAGAAGGGCGCGGCTTTGAACGCCGTGCAGATAGCAGAGTATCTTATAGCTCACCCGAAGAAGTAGGCTGCTCTTGAGGGCTTCTCTTAGAGGGAGCCTCAGAAGTGATGTATGCAAACACCCCCGTCAGAGCATTCTGACGGGGGTGTTTGCCATAAAATAATACGCTTAGGCATCTTTTTGTTCCGGAATCGTTACTCGAAATAGAGAGAGAGGACAATCATCTTGCTTGTTGCTTTGTCGACCGATTGTGTGAACTTCATATAGTTTGCATCGAGCAGGTCCTTGCGGTCTTTCTCAAGAACATCGAGCAGGCTGAATGCGAACTTCAGTTCTGGAATGAACTTGAAGAACGGCAGATAAAAATCACATCCCATGCCAACCTCTACCATAAAGTCGAACTTCTTTAGCAGAAGCTGTTTCTGTTTCTTGACCGTAAGGTTCAGCATTGGGCTTATGCCTGCTGTAATGTATGGCCTGTAATTGTTGAAACGCTCTGCAGCGCATTTTATGTGAATGGGCAGCGCAATGTATGTGGTCTTCAGCTGCTGACGCGACTGTTCGCCGCTGTTCTGCTCGCGAAAGACGATTGTGTTCTGCCCGAAGTGCATCGTCGGTATTGCACGCAACGAGAAATTATTGCTAAGGCGAAGGTCGGCAAGCACGCCTACGCTGAAGCCTGGGTTATAGTCTGCAATGTCTACATACCAGCTCTCGCCGGTTTCCGTTATGAAGCCGTTGTTGACGAATTCCATGTCCTGCAGGTGTGTGCCTACAAAAAAACCATAGTGCAGGCGGCGGTAATCTATGTAGGGCTTGTTCTGCACTTTACGCTCCTGCGCCACTGAACAAAGCGGCATCAGCAGCATTATAATATATAGTAGCTTTTTTGTCATACTAATATATAACGTCTCAACTTCCTTCATATTGCCATGGTTGCAAAAAAAATGAAGGATAAGGAATAAATGTAAAATAATGTTAAAACAGTGGGCTTCCTATACGCATATATTTAAAAAACGCTATCTTCGTAGCGGATAATACAACTTTAAATTTTACAACTATGGCTTACGTTATTTCAGACGACTGCGTTGCTTGCGGTACATGTATCGACGAGTGTCCTCAGGGTGCTATTTCTGAGGGTGAGAAGTATTCTATCAACCCCGATCTTTGCATCGATTGCGGTACTTGTGCAAGTGTTTGTCCTTCGGAGGCTATCCACGAGGGTTAATAATGCAGAAAAGAAGTATTCAACGCGGGCGGTCAAAATTCCTTTTTTTGTCGCCCGCGTTTATCTGCCAGAAATGTTCTGTCCAATGAAAAAAATCCTTTACCTTTTGGCGAAGAGTGCCATAATCACGGCTGTGGGTGTGGCGTGTTACTTCATATATACCGAACTGATAGCTTAGGGCTGTTACAGCTCTGTACAAATGTATATGATTATAGCCGCGCACGCGCGGCTATAATCATATACATTTGTAATGTGCTTGAGGCTGTTATTTCAACTCCTCGGCAACAAGTGCCTTCATCGCTTCGCCGCGAAGGTCGCGCTTTACGATGGTGCCGTCGGGTGCAAAGAGTATAATCTGAGGAATGCCCTTGATGCCATAGAGGTCTGTGGCGTTGTCCTTGTTGTCGCGCGGAATGTAAATCTGAGGATAGGTGATACCCTCTTCGGTGAGAGCTGTCTTGAATTTCTCCTCCTCATCCCATACATTCACGCCGAGAACAGTGAACTTGTCGCCACCGAACTTGTTCTGCAATTCAACAAGGTTGGGAATCTCTCCACGGCAGGGGCCGCACCACGATGCCCAGAAATCGACAAGGATATACTTGCCCTTGCCGACATAGTCGGACAGTCTCGAAGGCTTGCCGTCAACGGTGAATCCGCCGAAGTCTACGAACATCTTGCCGGGCTGTGTCGCTGCGGCCTTGAGATAACCTTCGTGCTCCATGCGGATGCGTGCAATCTTGCCTGAATACTTTACCTGTGCCATAATCTCTTCAAGTGCCTCCTGTGTGGGGTAGAACTGGCTTGCAACTGTGCCAAGGAAATATGCGCCTACCATATTATCCTTGTTCTCCTCTATGGCTGTACGGTATATGCCATAAAGTGCCTCAATGTCGCTGTTCACGGCTTCGTATATTTCGTCGCGGCTCTTGCCGGCTGTCTGCAGTTCGCGCATCTTCGCATTTACAGCATTGCCCTTCTCGGCAACAGTGTTCTCAATAGCAACCATCTTGTCGGTAAGTCCGCCGTTGTCGGTGACTTTTGCCGGCTGCGAGGTGAAGTCGACATTTGCGTTTGTGCCCGGTTCGACAATGATATAGGCTCTGATTTTTCTTGATTTTCCAACCTTTACTTCAAAGAGTGCCTGGTCTGTTGCATTGTTCTCGAACTTGAACTTGCCATCGTTGATAATGCAGGAATCGGTGCAGGCGAGTGTGTTCTGGTCAATGAGATATACATACTTGCCTTCCGAGTTCTCATCGGCTGTTCCTGTGATTCTGTAGCTCTGTGCGCTGGCTGTAAAGGCCAGTGCCGAAAGAGCGAGGATTGATAGAATTCTCATAATATTAGTTTGTTTTTTTGTGTTGTTCCTTAATCAAGACTTCGCGAAGATAATTTCTTTTGATGGATTATTAGCGATGTTTACATATTTTAATACAAAATGCTATTCAAAAGTAAGTTTTATGTAGCCTAAATGCCGTCCGTTCTTTCCCATTTGTTGCATTATGACATTTTTACCTTCGCGGTTGCCGTATATCAGCGGTTCGGCAAAATAGTCGTGTGAGTGTCCGCCGAGAATGGCGTCGATACCCGATGTCTCAGCAGCCAGCCTCTCGTCGTTGTACTCGTTCCCAATTTTCCATCCGAGGTGCGACAGGCATATTATTGCATCGCATCCCTCCTTCTGCAGTGCGGCTACTGCGTTGTTTGCAGCCTCGATGGGCGAGATGAACTTTACGCCTTTGTAACACTCCTTTGCGACAAGACCGGCCGGGTCGGGCGATAACCCGAACACTCCAATCCTCTTGCCGCCTCTCTCAATTATGCTCCATGGCTTGACAATACCCTCGCACGCGGTTCCCGAGAAATCGTAGTTGGCACACAGGATTGGGAATTCTGCCATCCTGAACAGGCGTGCCATATTCTCCATCCCGAAGTCAAATTCGTGGTTGCCTATGGTGCCTGCATCGTACTTCATGGCGTTCATTAGCTCAATTTCAGTCTTGCCCTTGAAGGTGTTGTAATAGAGCGAGCCTTGTGAAAAATCGCCACAGTCGAATAGCAGAATGTTCTCTTCGCCAAGCGAATCGCGCAGTTCCTCGAGCAACAGTGCGCGGTTCAGCGCACCGGCCTTGCCGCTTTTCTCGCTCTCAATGCAGCTGTGCGTGTCGTTGGTGTGGAACACTGTAAGTACCTTGCTCTTCTGCGCACTTGCCGAAAAGGCAAGCATAATTGAAAATAGTATGAACAGATGTCTCATCGCTGTCTATTCTTTAATGGTTATGCGTCCGTCACATTCCGCGCTCAAGGCCTTGCCCTCGGAAGCAAGCCCCTTGATATACTGTACCATAAGGTCGCGTATGGTGATGTCGTTCCTTATTTCCCTTTCGCTGCCCAAGGCGAGTGCACACATCTTGTCGTTTCCTTGCGACAAGTAATCGGATGTTGCAATGCGGTAGCTGCGTCCGGGCTCTACAGGCTTGCCGTTCACCGTTGCTTCTAATAGCTCCCCTTGGGGTGTGATGACCAGGCGTAAGCCTGCTATTGCCTCGCCCCCGACCGATGCAATCTCGCGGCACAGTTGCTGTAGCTGCTCTCCGCTGAGAGTGAGCAGGGCTAAGGTGTTCTCGAACGGGAATACATTGTATATGTCGCCAAAGGTTATGGTTCCTGCGGCTATGTTGCTTCTAAGACCTCCCTTGTTTGTTATGGCAATGTCGATGTCCTCTCCTGTATGCTCCCTTGCCATTGCCAGCAGTGCATCTGCTGCAAAGTTCATCAATGGGCTTTCGGGGATATATTTCTCAAGGCTTGCTGCGGCCTTGCCTATCACTGGCCGTTTTATGCTGTCGACAGCCGCCCGTCCTCTTTCGAGTATGGCGCGAACCTCATCGGCACCGTCCTGGCGGTCGTTTCCTATAACTTCAATGTTGCCGCCGCTGATGGTTACGGCTCTTTCCCTTCTGCTGCCCGATGCACAGCCGGCAACAAGCAGGGCAAGAAGAAGATAGCTTAATGTTTTCATAACAGTTTCAGGGTTTGATTCTTCAAATGTAGTACAAGTAACCGAAAAAAGCAATTTTTGTACCTGATTAAAGAATAAAATGAATGCCAATGCTTGGCAGAACAAGAATTTTGCCCTATCTTTGCCGCGCTTTCGGCGTAATCGCTGCCAAGGAAGAGTAACTTGGTATGTTGCGTTTGAATGATTGAACAATTTAACAAATCAAAAGAATGGATTTAATTAAAATTGCTAAAGAAGCATTTGCTACTGACGTAAAGCGTGAGATGGAATTCCACCCAGGTGACACAATCACAGTAGCTTACAAGATCATTGAGGGAACAAAGGAGCGTATCCAGATGTACCGTGGCGTTGTTATCCGCATCAGCGGTCATGGCAACGAGAAGCGTTTCACAGTGCGCAAGATGTCGGGTACTGTAGGTGTTGAACGTATCTTCCCTTTGAACTCACCAGCTATCGACAGCATCACTGTCAACAAGCGTGGTCGTGTTCGCCGTGCTAAACTTTACTACTTGCGTGCCCTCACAGGTAAGAAGGCTCGTATCAAGGAGATCAAGGCCTAAGCACCTGAATGAGACTAAACATAAAAGATGCAGCCCACAAGGCTGCATCTTTTATGTTTGCAGGTTCCGTTCGCCGGTTCAAGCACCGGTCTCCTCATCAGGGATAGTGTTGTTCTCTATGACGGTCAAGGCTCTTTTCTCGTCCTCCTCATTTACAATGACAACGACATCACCATCGAGACCGGCATAAGACGATGTCACCGCGCCTATTGTCTCGTCCCTTATTGCACAAGGAACAGCATTCGCATCGAGCAGGCCTTTCACAAGCTCGGCCTGCCACAAGGTACCGGCAAATACCTGTACCAGATTCTCTTCGTTCTTGCCAGACATAATTACCTCCTTCTTTTGTTGATTAAACAATATATATTCTCCCTTTGTTGGGGAATCGGTCATTGGCTTGTGCAGTGTTCAGGTTCTGCGAATATAGCGATTGGCGGTCTCAAGTCAATAGAATTGGGTGGGTTTATTTATTAAAAAAACTTAAAAGCCATTTATGCTTCATTCTTATTACTTACATTTGTAAAAATAGAGCCGGGATACTCCCCGGCTATGAATGGAATATTTTAATTTTTAAGACTATGATAGACGTAAAAGCTTGTTTAAAAGATGCTGAGGAGATGATGCAGATGAGCATTATGCACCTCGAGGAGGAGTATTCGCACATTCGTGCCGGCAAGGCAAACATACACTTGCTCGATTGTGTCAGAGTGAACTCATATGGTGCTGAGATGCCACTTAGCAATGTTGCAACACTTACAACCCCAGACCTTCGTACAATCGCCATCAAGCCATGGGACAAGAGTATGATTGCTCCCATCGAGAAGGCTATCATCGACTCGCCTGTGGGCATTATGCCGACCAATAACGGTGAGGTCATCATCGTTGCCATACCGCCATTGACAGGTGAACGCCGCAAAGACCTCGTAAAGCAGTGCTCGCACGAGCTTGAGACAGCTAAGATAAGTATCCGCAACGCACGCCGCGACGGTATCGACACAATGAAGAAATCTGTCAAGGACGGCACTCCCGAGGATGTGGCAAAGGATGGCGAAGAGAGCCTGCAGAAGATACACGACAAGTATATCAAGAAGGCCGAAGAGATTTTTGCTGTCAAGGAAAAGGAGATTATGACCGTGTAGGCACGGATGGCAGAAAAAGGAACAGTTATAAGAAGTTCGGGCAGCGTCTATGGTGTCCGCTCCATAGACGGTACTCTTGTAGACTGCCGGGTGAAAGGAAACTTCCGCCTGAAGGGTATAAGGAGTACAAACCCTGTTGCCGTTGGCGACCACGTTATGTTCGACGTGCGCAGCGACGGCACTGCCTACATTGTAGACATTCTTGAACGCAGGAACTATATTGTACGCAAGGCATCAAATCTGTCGAAACAGTCGCATATTCTTGCTGCAAATCTCGACCTTTGCTTCCTTGTTGTTACAATAAGCCACCCTGCAACGGCAACAACCTTCATAGACCGCTTTCTGGCTGCGGCCGAGGCCTACCGTGTGCCAGTGGTGCTTGTCTTCAACAAGACCGACCTCTACAACGATGCCGAGCGTGGGGAACTAGAATATCTCACGGCTCTTTACAGTGCCATAGGCTACCGTTGTCTGCATACCTGTGCCACCGATGGCAGCGGAATCGAGGAATTGAAGGAACTTATGCGCGGCAATGTGTCGTTGCTGGCCGGCAATTCGGGCGTGGGCAAGTCGAGTATAGTCAATGCTATAGCCCCCGGCATAGCAGCACGCGTCGGAGAGATTTCAAGAACCCACGACACGGGAATGCACACCACAACCTATACCGAAATGTTCGAGTTTATGCCCGGCAGCTACATCGTGGACACTCCGGGAGTGAAAGGCTTCGGAACATTCGATATGGAGGTTGAGGAGATATCGCACTATTTTATAGAACTCTTCGAACTCTCCAAAGAGTGCCGTTTCGGCAACTGCACCCACACGCACGAACCTGGTTGTGCCGTGCTTGAGGCATTGGAAAGGGGAGAGCTTGCCCCTTCACGGTATCAGTCTTATCTTAGTATGCTCGAAGACAAGGACGAAGGTAAATACAGAGCTTCTGAATGATGCAAAAAGGAGAAAAGTCACTCAACTTTTCTCCTTTTGCATCATCGGCAACACGAACAGTGACAGGTCGTGCGCAGTACCGATCTGTGGTGCTACGCGGGTCGCGAACCGTTCCTGTTGTCAATGATTAGGGGTCAGCGGATATTCCCGGTTGGCATGCCTCTAATCAAGAATAAAAGCATAT
>CAZAIM010000005.1:0-40221 GCA_964485215.1 uncultured Bacteroidaceae bacterium
CTTCTTTCTTTGCCATTTTATTTGAAATTTATAATATACTTTGTGTATTTTACGCCGCTGTAGGGGAATGTAAGGTCTTCCTCAACTATCTGCGGGCGTTTCATTCCCTCAACCCTCTCTTTCTTTGAGATGGTTACGGTAAAGTTTTCTTCTGTTGCATCCTTGAGTATGCCTTTAATCTTCTTGCCCTCCTTTGTGAGAACCTCAACCTCAAGGCCGATATGATTCCTGTATTGTTGCAGAACCTTGAATGGTTGCCCCAAACCGGCAGAACCTACTTCAAGTTCATAATCATCGCACTCTCCGTTGAGACCGTTCCCTATGTAACGGCTCAGCTCGGCGCAGTCTTCAATCCATACACCCTCAGAGTGGTCAATCTCCACTGTTATCTTGTCGTCCTTGCTTATGACGACATCTACCAAAAAGTACTCCTTGTCGGCGAGCCACTCGTTTGTCAAATCGATTACCTGTTGTTTGTCAATCATATAGTTTGTTACAGTTTAGTGTATTGTATGATTCTTTCAGTGGTGTAACATAAAAATGAGGGGCTTGCCGGCCCCTCATCATCATCATTGCACTGCAAATTTAGCAATAAATGATATATTCAGCAAGTATTTGGCGAAATTTCAGCATCTCGGCCGAATTATTTTTTTATTTTTTCATCATACGGCTTTGTAATTTGTTATCTTCGCGGAAAATTCAAATAGTATCTTAGCGTTATGCGTGTCAAAAAGAGTTCAAATGCCAATATGAGATTCCTTTTCGGGTCTGTGCTGTTCTTTGCTGTCATCGTTCTTGTGGTGATGCTGTTTACCTATTATGCTGTTCGCCACGCCAGCAAGAAGAACAGGAAGGAAGAGGTTGTTTATGTAATCTCCTTCTCCGATTCTCTCGAGGGGAGTGCTTGCAATCTCTATTTATGCGACAGTTTGCTTTATTCCGGCAATCCTGTCGACAGCAAAGTCATTGTAGAGGCAAAATCATCTTGGTTTGCCAATAGGGTAGGAGATAGCCCTGTGCTGCTCGTAGAGGTTCCGGGCAAGGATACTCTGTCGCTGCAGGTTGGTAAAGAGAGGGTGTTTCACTTAGGACTGAACGCCGACACATTGCTTGTCGACTGCAATTAGAGCAATCTCGCAAGTACTGCATGGCGGTGTCCTCTTTACGGATGTATTCAAGTAGGGAGTAAACAGCAATGCTTCAGTTGCAAAATTGCTGATGCAAAGATGACGCATAACTACATCATTTAAAACAGGTACTTCGCCGGATGCTTACTCTGTAACATGCCGGGTGGATATAATAATTAGCGGCTACCGGCAAGTTTTCTGCCGGTAGCCGCTAATGGCTGTATGCGATGAGGCACGTGCCTCATCGCTTTTTAGTTACTTGACAAGTACCTTCTTGCCGTTGACAATGTAGATACCGCCCTTGTTAATCTTCTCGAGCTTACGGCCCTGGAGGTCGTAGATGCTTTCGATAGCCTCGCCGTTGGTAATTACATTCTCAATGCCTGTTGTATGTATACCGTAGAATGTCGGGTAAACAGCTGTCTCAGGAACTGCAGTTTCTGGAACTACCACGAATGCACCCTCGTTGTAAACAAGTACAAGGCCGTTACCTGAGATAGTAGCTGCGCTTGTCTCGCCTTTAGCGATAGTGATTGTCCATGCATCCATCGGTGTTGTACCGGAAAGCACTCTGTCGGTGTACATCATGCTTGTGTAGATGTACTTGCCGTTAACATCCTTGATGTTGAAGCCGTTCTCGGTCTCCTCAAGTGTCAATGCATAGTAAGCACCCTCTGTTACATCGTCACCGTTAACAGTTGTCTCCTTTGCAGGAAGGCTCTTGCCGTTAGCTTCAATTGGAGTAGCAACGTTGCCGTCTGCAACAAGGAAGTAGCTGCCGCTCTCAACTGCAACCGCTCTGTGGTATGTAACCTCTTCTGTGATGATGTACTCGGCAGAAGAAGATGCACTCACGTATGTCTTGTCGCCATATGTGAGCTCTACAACAACCTTGAGTGTACAGCTGCTGTCGATTGTGATTTCGCCATTGACAGCCACCTCATCCTCAACGGTGGGCTCGTTGCCGTCAGTTGTGTAGTAGTAAGTTACGTCTGTTACGCCCTCGATGTCGGCTGTAGTAGAATGTACATTTACAGTCTGAGCACCTACGTAAACACCGCTTGCAAGGTCGATAACCGGAGCCTCGAGCTTGTTCTCGGCAGGATATACCTTAATATATGTAATGTACATTACGCTTGAGTAGTTACCAGCGTTAGAACCGATAACGAGTTCGTAAACGTTGCCGGCTGCCTGGTTGTCGGCTGCAATTTCGAATGTAGATGTTGCAGTAGTACCGAAGCAAGCTGTACTTACAGCTGTCTCGCCAACATAAACGTTCATGTCAACATTTTGATAGCTTGTTCCGCTTGCGTGACCAACAACCTCAATCTTCTCAACTGCGAAATCAAATGCTGGGAGAATAATCTTAGAGCCTGGCTTAGATATATTCAAGAAGCCCTTGCTATCATAGATATAACTACCGTTATTTGCAGTCGGGTCAATGTTGATTGTCTTTTTACCATCAGTGTATTCACCGGCAGTCTTAATGTTGCTGAAGTTGTTCTCCTCCATTGTCGGGATGCCCCAGTTGTTGTTAACGAAGTCGAATATTACAGTCTCGTTGAGAGTTGGAGTTTCAGGCTCTGACAATTCGCCCTTTACAAGAGTGTTGTTCTTGTACTCGGCCATTTGAGTGTTGTTCTCATTATCGCCCCATGCACCCATAACTACTGTGAAGTCGGCCATGCTCAAAGTACCATCTTCGTTAAGTGTAATGGCAATAGGATTAGCAGCACCGTTCGCATCAAATATCTTGAGGAAGCTACCGCCACCAAGGCTCAGTAGATTACCGTTTGCGAGGGTTGCGCTCTTACCGTCATCGGCAATTGTTAGTTCAATACCACCATAGTTGATAGCATTTACATCATTGCCCATGAAGCTTGTAATGCAATAACCTGCATCCTGATATTCATTTGCCTCATAGAATGTAACCTCAACCTCAAATTCTACAGGGTATTCGCTGCCGTCCTTTGATGTAGGCTCGCCTGTAAATACATAAGTACCAGCCCAGTCGAATGGAGCAGCAGGCTCCTCAACGGTGAATGTAATCTCGCCGTTGATTTCAACAGCCTCGCCATTGCTTGCACGTGTGATACCAACGCCTGCAGGAATGTAGAGTGCATATTCACCAGGAGTGGTTATAGCACCGTTCCACAAATCAAGTGTGAGCACGTTGCCTTTAACAGTGAAGCTGCAGACATTTCTTTGTGAACCAACATATATGGTTTCCATAGCCATGAGATCCTGTGTGCCTGCGATTTCCTCGCTGAACTCGATGGTGATAATCTTCAATGACTCAGTAGGCTCGCTTGGAGTAACAGCCACAACAGTCAATGGAGCTACAGGCTCAACAACACCTGCCTCAATTTCCTCAAGTGCGGCATTGAATGCAGCAGTAGCAGCGTTAAGTGCCTCTGTGTCATACTCTGCATTGTTCTCGGCAGCAGCGTAAGCATTGTTGAGTGCTACAACTGCTTTGGCAACAGCTGCATACTTCTCTGCAACAGTGATGTTGCTTGTGATGATATCGAACTCACTCATGTGCCAGTAAGTACGTTCAGCGGTTACATTGAAACGGAAATAGCGGTATGCTGTCTCTGAAGAAACGATATCTGATTTCCAACTCTTGTCGCCAGCCTGTGGCAAGCCGCTTGTCACGTTGTAAACCTCTGTGTAGTTCTCACCGTCGTTGCTACCCATTACCTGAATACCAACGGGGAAGTCGTTGCCACCATCGAATACGCGTGTGTGGTAGCCGAATGTGAACTCAGCAAGCTCATTGCCCTCGCCAAGGTCAACCTCGAGGTAGTGCATATCTGCAGTTACAGAACTGTGCCAGCTTGAGTGGAAGAATTCACCGTTGGTTGTTGTGTTGTCAACAAGAGCATCAATGCTTCCTTCTTCAGGGTCGGGAACGTTGCTCCACAAGTAGAATGCAGCTGTATTGTCAGTTGTCTGCAGTGCAACCTCTGTTTCTGTTACGTTAAGTCCTGCTTCTGCAAGAATCTCGCCAGCCTGTGCGTATGCAGCGTCGAATGCGGCACGTGCAGCAGCAAGAGCCTCCGCCTCAGCCTTGATGTATGCCTCGATAGATGCAACAAGCTCGGTTGCATCGTATGTACCGGCTTCGGTCAAAAGCAAGCGGTTGCCATCATCAGGTGTCTCGTAGTTGGCAACGCAACCATGTGCATAGCCACCTGAGAAGTTAAGGCGGTTTACGCCGTTGAACATGATTAGTTTGTAGCCATCAACGTCTGAGTTTTCTACAGTAACAAAGCCCTCCGGGTTTTCTGTAAGCTTGATGAACTTGTCTTCCTTTACAGCAAATTTCTTTGCACCAAGGCTATACATATATGTTACACCATCATATTCTACAAAGACAAACTGCTGGTTGACATCTTCTGCGTTAGCTGCGATATCAATGTTGTGGTAACCATAAGCACTGTAAGATGAGCTTGCACCACAGTGTGTGAGGTGTGTGCTCTCTGCGGTTGCATAAAGTGCACCGCGGTTGGTGTCCTTAGCAGTGATGTGATAGATTGTAACATTTACACCTTCCGGCTCAACAGTAGATCCTGCAATTGTCCAAGTGTAAGATTCCTGCTGGTCTTCAGCCCAGTTGATATATTCCGACAAATCAGACTTGTTAAGAGTATAAGTGCCCGGTTCGGTGATTGTCATATCCTCGCCTGAAACGTAACCGTCTGCGTCAAGTGCTACTACATAATATGTTACAGTGTTCTTGGCACCCAAGGCAGAGCCCATCTGAAGTGCATAACCATCCTTGATGATTTCGTATGCCAACTCGTCACCAACATAGAATGCCTGGTTGAATGTGATTGTGATTTCAGAGATGCTTTCTACTTCACCCTCTGCAGGAGTAATTGAAACAATCTTGATAGGCTGAGGATCGCTGTATGTGATAGTCATAACAACCTCTTCGTTTGCGATTCCGTTAGCGGTGTAAAGACCTGCCGGTACTGTGAATATGTATTCGCCCTTGGCAAACTCAAAGCCTTCAGCCCAGAAATCTTCAAATGCAAATGAAATCCAGCAACCGTTTTCATAGTCAACGCTGAGTGTTGCGTTGTAGGTAGTTTCGCCAATAGTCATTGTGATAACCTTTGTCTCATCTACCTCTATTGTAGTTGCATTCTTGATGTCGATATATCCTTCAGTAGGAAGTTCGTATGCTTCGGTAACTGTAGTAGCCCAATCTGTATAAGAAGCAACGATTGTCAACTGTGGCTTCTTGTATGTGAATGTGCTTTCAACATATTCTGCGTTTTCTACACCGTCGACGGTGAAAAGGCCTGCAGGAACAGCGATAGAGTATTTACCCTCGGCAAACTCGCCGTCGAATGTAATCTTTATGTTCTTGGTTGTTGCATTTACCTCTTCCAATGTAACTGTTGCTTCATAAACAGTTTCACCGGTTGTCATTGTTACCTTTTTCTCAGCATTGAGAGTAACCTCTGATGCGTACTGGATTTTGATGGTGAACTCTTTGAAATCCTCTACGCTCTCGAATGTCTCGTTCCAGCAGAAACCGTCTTCAGCAGAAGGAGAAACAACTGCATCGCGCTTTGCTACAGTGAATTCGAATTCGCCTCCCTCGTATGCCTTTGTGCCATCGGCACTGAGGATTACACCTGGCTTAACAACAACCTTGTATGTACCGGCAGTTTCAATGGCTGTTGAAGAATAAGGAGTAGCAAATGTGTTGCTTGAGCCGTTACCGCCCATACATTTGTCAAGTACCGCAACTTCATTGCCTTCGGCATCAAGAATTTGACCGTATTCGCCTGAAAGCTCTGCTGTGTACTTCGCTACCACTTCGTTGAAGTTGAGTTTTACACCCTGCAACTTGTACTGTCCGTTGATTGCTGTTTCAAGAGGGTTTCTGTCGTAGCTTGCCAGGACAAGTGTCTCGACAGCAGGAGCTTCTGCCACCTCGGTCTCGATAGAGATCTTTGTAAGGCCGTAGAAGCAACCCTTAGACTCGGTTACTGACAATGTCAGAGTGAGTTCGAGTGTGCCGTCTGTTGCTGTGTAAGCCTCGGCAATCTCGAAAGGAACTGTTACAGCTTCGCCTGCTGCTGAGTTAACCTTGATGAGTACATTCTCTGCAGTTCCAAGAACTGTCTCGCCCTGCTTGAGGGTGAAGTTCACCGGCTGTGCATTGACTGCATCGGCTTGGAATGCGCCGACACCGTTGATGGCCGCGCTTGTGAATGTAATGTTCTTGAACGAGTAGCCTTCGGGCACGTTGTTCAAGGTGATAGTGAAGACGCCCTCGTTGCCTGCAGTCATAAGGCTGGTGTTCCTGTCGGGACACAGAATGCTTGCATTCGGGAATGTCTCGTTGTTGGCGGTCAAGGTCTTCCAAGCAACGTTTGCTGTGACGTTTGCTGTTATTTCAGCAGCATCTACGCCATTGCCAGCAACGTTTACGGTAGCCTCGCTTTCAGAAACCTTGGTAAATGTCAAATCCAAGGTGTTCTGCGCCATCGTTGTTCCTAACATGAGGAACAGCGACATTAAGAAAAGCGTAAACTTTTTCATAAATGTTGGTTTTGGTTAATAAATAGGGTTTATAATTTGAAAAAATGTATCAAATTGCATTGGTGTTGGTGTGTTTAACCTTCTTTTTGTCAAATATTTACATTGTGAATATTGAATTTAATTTACAAAATTATGAAAAAAATTTTTTTTAAACGACTTGTAGAGGTTTTTATTTCTAATTGGCAAAAAAAAAGCGCAAATCGGCCGATTTGCGCTATTAATTTACCTTTTGGTTATTATGTCATCACTTAACCAAAACCTTTTTACCATTAACGATGTAGATACCCGGTGTGGTGATTGCATTTACACGGCGGCCTGTGAGGTCGTAGATAACCTTCATTTCTCCGCTCTCCGCTTTCAAATCCTCTATGTCGGTTGTAATCTTGCTGCCGTTGAATGTGAATGTGAAAGTCTGTGTTCCGGCTGTCTCCATCTGAAATTTCTCGTTGTAGCAGTAAACAGCGTAGTCCTCGAGTGTGAATGTGTATGTGCCTGCGGCAGTGATTGGTGTAGTGGTAACAAATGTCAAGCTCTCAACCTGATATTCTTCCTCGCCAACCTGCTTTGCAAATTCATACTCGTTGCCATTCTCGTCCATTACCCATATGGCAGTGATGTAGTCGTGGTAAACGGCTTTGTTGAAATCTATTGTGATTTCGCCTATAGACTCACACTCGGTGCCCTCTACCGGTGATACGTTTTTAACCTTCAAACCCTCAACAACAGTGAATGTATATGTCAGGTCATTGGCAATTCTGATGTCGGTACCTGCGTAGATGTACTCCTTCTTCAGAACGAATGTGTACACGCCCGGTGTTGTAATTGGCTCAGCTGTCTTCAGACAAAGTGAGTTGGTAGCAACGCTGCCGCCCCATTCGTCGGTATATACTACGGTGAGTGGGTATTCGGTACCGTCCTCGGCTGTGATTACAGCACCGCTTACGCTGTCAAAGATATCCTGGTTGAAATCGAAGTTCAGATATTCGATTTTGTTCATTGTGTCACCGTTGTCGGGTGTTGCATATATTACCTCAAGGATGTTGGGGTTGTCTACGGTGAGAGAAACCTGTGTCTCTTCGCTTGCAATGGCAAGGCCGTTAGGTGCGAGTGTGAACAGGCCTGCGGGGAATGTTACACGATAGTCGCCATTATCCTCAATAGGTGTATTGAACGAGAATTCGATAGTGTTCCCGTCGATGACAGTCACGTTGTCGAATTCAAGCTTGGTGTAGTCCCAACCGATTGTGTAGTAGGCATAAAGTTCATCGCTCTCGTTGTATGCGATGCCTTGCTCACATGTTACGGTAATTTTGTCGAAGTTGGGGATTGTCTCGCTTCCGTCGGGTGTTGCTGTGAGGGTGGGGTACTCGCCAAGAGCAAAGAGGGTGGGGAGAACTGCGTTCTCAGCCTGGGTGTCAAAATTCTTGTATGAACTTGAATAGTTAAGAGTGTAGGCTGACAACTTGTTTGTTATTGTAGCCTTGCCCTCTTCATCCAAACTTACAGTCCAAATGGCGGCATCTTCTGTAGGGTCAATTTTTGTAGCGTCTCCTACATTTACAGTGTTGTAATAGTAACCCTTGGTGCTATTGTATGTTGCATAGATGTAGCGGCCGAATGTGTCCTGAATTGTGTAGCCGCCCTCAACCTCGGTGAATGTGAACGCATAGTGTACGTTTGTTTCAATGAAGTTGCCGTTTGTTTCAACCTCTTTTCCAGCCAAGCGTCCGTATGTATAGCTCTCTTCAAGAGGTGTTGCAATATAGCTGTCGCATGTAATCAGGTAGCTGCCGGCTGCGAACTCTGTTACTTTCTCAAAAGGCTTAACCTCTGAAATGTAATACTTCTCCTCAACTACGTCGCTGAAGATGCTGTCGCCCTCGGCACCCTTAATGAAAGAAACGGCCTTAACTGTTGTTGTGCTCAAAACCGAAAGGCTACCCCATGGTTTTGAACCTTCTGTCTTGGGGTCACCACCGCGGTTGTTGTAAAGGATTGTCGCACCCTCTGTCTCTGTTGTGAACTTGAGGGCATCCGTGCCTGTGAGCTTGCTGTAAACACCTCCCTTTATAGAGAAAACAGGTGCTGCAACCTTGAGGTTGTATGTTGCCGAAGCAATGTTGCTCCACTCGCCTTCAAGCACAGCAGCTGCCTTTATGGTAGTTGTTGTGCCGAACTCGCTTATTGCAATAGCCTCGCTGTAGAGTGTACTCTCTGCTGTGGGCTCTGTGCCGTCGAGTGTGTAGTATACATCGGCACCCTCTTCTGCACTCAGTTCAACAGTAAAGGGGTTGTAGTATGTACCCTGCTCAACAGAGAATACAGGAGCTGCAATGGTTGGAGTTTCTGCACCATCGGCTGTGTACTCAATAGTGATGGACTTGATGTAAATTGCCTTTGAAGATGTCTGTGCATAAGAAATTACAATTTCTCCAACAGCAGAACCTTCAAATGTGTAATCTGTTGCTGTATTTGTTAATTCTATTCCCTCGCCAAAAGCATTGCCGCCAACAGTAATGTTTGCAGTGGCTGTAATAGAACTTGCACCAGAAGTGTTCAGTATGATTTTTGTAATGGTGCCTTGAATACCGTTTGTTGAAAGTGTGAGTGATTTGTAAGGCAACTTGCTTGAACCAAACTGTTGTCCTTTACCATACTGAGAATCATATCCCCAATAACCTCCGTCTCCAGAAAGAGACCACTCAATGTCTCCTAATGCAACAGTACCGTTCCCTGAGAATTTTTTCTCTTCGAACGTGAAAGTGTAATTGTCTGCTGCAGCATAGCTGAGTATGCCGAACATACAGAAAATTGAAAGTAAAAATTTCTTCATAAATGATGAATTTTAGTTAATGAATAAGGTTTAATATGTTTTTTAATCTATTTTTCTGTGCTGTCGTTTTTTTAATAATCGGCAAAGTTAATGCTTTTTCCGTTCTTTTCTCCTTTTTATATATAAGAATTTGCAGAAAAATATTCCGTTTGGCTTTAATTCTAAACGAACTCTGTGGGTTTATCTGCAAAATATGGTGCCGAAATGTTTGCGCTGTAGAAAAAAAGAGTTATCTTTGCAAACGTAAACGTCTGCGAAAAAGAGTGTTCTTTTAAAACAAATATGGGTAAGTCCTATACGGCCAGCTCCTAGCGAATCCTCCAGGGCTTGACCGCAGCAAAGGTAGTTGGTTGTAGCGGCGCGATGTAGGTAGCTTACCCACCCATAATGACGAATGTTTTGGCATTCGTCATTTTTTTTGTTCCAGTTCTTTGGTGGTTCCATGTTGGCTGACCCTGTATTTCCTTATTTCACCCCAAATATGCTGTTTTTGCCAAGAAAACGCTCCCTCTTTCCCTCTTTTTTCTTTCAGATTTGTTCAAAGAGTAATTTTGCAACAAAAAATATGCAGGATGGAATTTGAATTGAAAAGTGTATGTGCGTTTGGCGATTCTGTGATGAAGGGTATTGTTGTCGATAGGGAGAATTCACCCGAGAATGGCTTGAAATATAAGATTAGCGACCAGGGGTTTGCTGCCAGGTGTAGGCGCAGGCTTGATATAAAGGTTGAGAATTTTGCACGCTTCGGTGGGGTGGTGTCGCAGGGAAGGAGGTTACTCGCTCGCTATGCCGACAAAATCAAGGCTTCCGATTTTGTGCTGTTTGAGTATGGAGGTAATGATTGTGACTATGATTGGGCCTGTATTGCGGAGGCTCCTGAAAAACATCATCTTCCGAAGACACCGATACCGCAGTTTGTGTCGGAGTATTCTGCGCTGATTGACAATACCCGTTCATTGGGTGCAAAGCCGGTGCTTCTGTCGTTGCCGGTCCTCGACCCTGTACGCTTTTTCAGGCACGTTACAAAAGGGCTCGACGGCGAGAATGTCTTGCGCTGGCTGGGTGGCAGTGTGTTGACTATTGACCGTTGGCATGAGAGGTATAACATGGAGGTCTTCAGGCTTGGTGCCAGGAAAAAGGTTCCTGTTATTGACATAACGTCGGTGTTTCTTGAACGTAAGGACTTTCCGGAATATATTTGCGATGACGGAATTCACCCCAACGAACGTGGACACGGGCTTATAGAGGATGCTATTATGGAGTATGTGGGCGGTTTCTGATTGCGGTCAGCCTTTCCTCTTTCTCCAAATATAGTGCCATATCTTGAAGTATGGGCTCCAGATGGTCTCCCCGGGAAAATGGCTTATCAGTATGATGCTTCGTTTGGCGATGTTGTATGCCTTCTTGCTCCTTTTTGAATAGTCGTAGCGTGGGTCGTGCTTTCCAAAATTGCCGGCAATCATGATTTCTCTGAGCAGGAACTTGCCAAGGGTGGCGTCGGGTGCAACGATTGTCTTTTCGTCGTCGATGTGGAATATATTCTTTAGTATATATGAGACTGCGCCGGCGAATCGGAACAGGCCGAGATGTTTTAGTGTTGCAATGAAGCTTTCCTTTTCGTTGTCGGTCGTGTCCTGCTGCATTACATAATAGTAGTCGAGAATCTGTCTCATACCTATGCCTTCGAAAAACAGATGCCGGTATATGTGTATCAGCACGTAGATTCTGTTGAAGTCTGCGGTAGGTACGGGGAATTCTCCCTCGTCAGTCTTTGTGCAGTTGCTGAATTGCCTGTTGCTTTGCGATGCGAAGTATTCTTGCATTCTCTTGTTTTTGAACGGCGAGAATGCCCAGGAGGGTCTGTAGTGTATCTCTATCTCTAAATCGTTGGAGATTGGGAAATCGACGTGGTGGTATGTCGGCTTGCACTTGGGGAAGTATTTCTTTACATAGGGCAGTACTTTCTGAACTCCTCCTTCGAGCCATATGTCAATGTCGCCCGGGGTGCGCAGCTTTGGGTCGGGGTATAGCTGTGCAAGCCCTTGTCCCTTGAGTATGCAGTTTCTGAATCCCTCTTTCCCGAATTTGTCGGAAACGATTGCGCATTTCTTGTTGAGTTCTGCGTTCTTCTTTTTTATTGCTTCGCAATTGCTGTACCACCCTAATAGAATCTCCTTGGGTGGGCGTTGTTCTTGGGGGAGCCTTTCTATCCCGGCAAATGTTATACCGGTCATTGTTTGTTTCCTGGCAATGTCGAAAAGTTCTTTCCATTGTGCGCGGGATGGCTGAAAGGGCAATTCCTTCTCTTTGCCTATTCCACACCTCAAAAGGCTGAAAAAAAGTTCTGTGATGGTTGTTTCCGACATTGGCTGTTGGGGGTTGTGAGGGTGACTCAAAAGTCACCCCCATGTCTGTTGATTACTTCTTGTATATTCCGCAGAAGTCGAGAATAATCTTGCTTTCATCGTATGGCAGTTCCTTGAACTGGCTGTGTGCGGTGAGCATTACAACGATGTCGGCCTTTTCGTAAGCCTCCTTGTAGTCGGTGAGCTTGAACTGTTTGTGCTCCTCTACGTTCGGCTCTACAATCATTAGGTCGGCATTGCTGCACATTTGCATAACGTTGGCAACGATGGCTTTGGCCGGCGACTCGCGAAGGTCGTCGATGTTGGGCTTGAATGCAAGCCCCATCATGGCAACCGATGGCTTGCGGCTGTTCTTCAGTTCGAACTCAAGCAGTGTGCTCCTTACCTTTTCGGCGCACCACAGGCTCTTGTAGTTGTTGATGTTGCGTGCCGTAGCTATGATTCTGCTCTCTTCGGGGTAGCACGATGTTATGAAGTATGGGTCAACGGCTATGCAGTGCCCTCCGACACCGCAACCCGGCTGGAGGATGTTTACGCGAGGGTGTTTGTTGGCAAGGCTTATAAGCTCCCATACGTTTATTCCGGCCTTGTCGCAGATGAGTGACAGCTCGTTGGCGAATGCAATCTGTACATCGCGGCTTGAGTTCTCTGTAAGCTTGCACATCTCGGCTGTGCGGCAGTTGGTTCTGTGCAGTTCTCCCTTTACGAACTGTGAGTAGAATTCGATTGCCTTGCCGGTTGATTCCTCTGTCAGGCCGCCGATTACGCGGTCGTTGTGGACAAGTTCGTAGATGACGTTGCCCGGCAATACACGCTCCGGACAGTATGCGATGTATATCTTGTCCTTGAGTTCGGGACGCTCGGAGAATATGATGTTTGCCATCATTTCTGTTGTGCCTATTGGCGATGTCGATTCAATGACATACAGGTCGCCCTCCTTCAGTAGTGGAAGCACCGTGCGTGTTGCTGCCTCAACATAAGATACATCGGGTTCGTGGTCTCCCTTGAATGGTGTGGGCACTACCATGAAGTATGCGTCGCACTCCTGTGGAGTGGTGTATGCCTTGAATTTTCCTGCCGCAATGACTTCCTGCAGCATCTCCTCCATTCCCGGCTCAATGATGTGGAGCTTGCCTTGGTTTGTAACTTCTACTACTTTGGGGTTGATGTCAACTCCTACAACGTCAACTCCGTGCTTTGCTGCAATAATTGCTGTCGGGAGGCCAATGTAGCCAAGTCCCATAAAACAAGCCTTCATAATAATTCCTGGTCCTATTTATTGTTGTTTTTTCTTGTATCTGTCGTTTCTTCTGTACGGGGTGCTGTCCGTCCTCATAATATGTCGGGATTACAACAGGAACCGAAATCCATGAATGGGTGTTGCGGAAAAAATAGGGCAGCCTGCTGTTCCAAATCCTTTAAACCTTGCAAAAGTATAACAATTATTTCATATTTACCAATTATTGGTGAAAACTCGTCTGTTAAAACTTGCCTGGATTGTCTATAAAAAAACTAAACGATATAAATTAAACGGCTTCTTGATTTCTTTGTGTTTGTAAAATAATTTCGCATAATTTAAAGTTAGCTTCCTTTGCTTCTCTTTTTTTGCTTGTATTTGAACCATACCTTATTCTATCTGCTCGGGATGCGGCTGTGCAACTGTATCTGCCTGTTTGGCCGAACTGATTTTGCTTGGCTGTCGATGTGCTTTTGAAGTGCTTTGGAGCGCGAAAAATGGTTTTTTTAAATTTTTTGTGCAAAAAAAAACATAAAAGTATCTTGATATTGTGATTTTTGTTATCTTTGCGCATCGTTAACCTTAATAACAGAAGATATTATGAAAGAACTGATTGAGAAAATTCAGGAGACTTATGCTGCTTTTGCAGCTGATGCAGCAGCTCAGGCTGAGAAGGGTAACAAGGCAGCAGGTACACGTGCGCGCAAGGCTTCTTTGGAGCTTGAGAAGGCTATGAAGGCTTTCCGTAAGGCTTCTCTCGAGGCTGCAAAGAACTAAAACAGTCTCTTGTTTAAGTGAAAAGTCGCCCATTGGCGGCTTTTTTTTTGCACGTTACGGCAGTTTCTTATTTCTGGTTTCAGTCATTGATTCCTGCCCGGCTTGTCTGCTGTGCTCTTTTTGAAATTTAATATGTAAATAAAAATTACTATAATTGTCTTCGCTCTTCAACCAACTGCATGGTTGCTTGGATGTGAAGTTTTGTGGTTTGTCTCTTTTTTGAATATTGGAAAGTTTTATTATTTGAAGTTTTTGTATTAATTTTACAAAGTTTTGTATGCGCGTGTGCGCCGATGAAGCGTTTCTTGTTTTTTTTTGAACAGAATTGATAAATACCATAATTATGAAAAAACAGTTTGTTGTTGCAGCTCTGGCGGCGTTTGCCTTATCTACGGCAGGCAGTGCCCAGAATCTGAAAGGTTTTGTCTATGGGGATATGGATGCTCCCCGTGGCTACAATTATGTAAAAGGGCAGGAGCCTGGTCTCGTAGAGTGGGAGTCGCCTACTGAACTCTCTTTGAACAAAGAGCAGCCCAAAGCGTGGTTCTTTACTTTTGACAGTGAAGAGGCGGCACGCAAGGTGCTCCCCGAAAACAGTAAGTATTATATGTCGCTCGATGGAACCTGGAGCTTCAACTGGGTGGGTAACCCTTGGGAGCGTCCGGTGGATTTCTTCAAGACAGACTACGACGTTTCGGCGTGGGACAAGGTGCAGGTTCCTATGAACTGGAATGTCTATGGATTGCAGCCCGACGGCTCGCAGAAGTACGGAACTCCTATCTACACCAATCAGAAAGTGATTTTCCACCATCAGGTTGCTGTAGGTGACTGGAAGGGTGGCGTGATGCGTGAGCCTGCAAAGGATTGGGTTACGTATAAGCACCGCAATGAGGTTGGCTCATACCGCCGTACGTTTGCTGTTCCGGCCGGGTGGAACGGCCGCGAGGTTTATATTAATTTTGACGGCGTCGATTCATTCTTCTATCTCTGGATTAACGGCAAGTATGTGGGCTTCTCGAAGAATTCCCGCAACCTTGCAGCGTTCAATATTACAAAATATCTTGTAGAGGGTGAGAATGTTGTTGCTGTTGAGGTTTACCGCAACAGTGACGCTTCGTTCCTTGAAGCGCAGGATATGTTCCGTCTGCCAGGTATCTTCCGCACCGTTTCCTTGACTGCGACAAACCCTGTAGAGCTTCGTGACATCCGTGTACGTACCGACCTTGATGCCCAGTACAAGGATGCTGTTGCAAACATTGAGGTTGATGTACGTAACCTCACTGCAAAGAAAGCCAAGAATTATCAGGTAAAGGTTCAGCTCTACAAGAATGCTCTCTACAGCGACGATAATGAAATTGTTGAAGCTGCAACACTGACAATGCCTGTTGAGCAGATGCTTGCCGGTGATACAAAGAGCGTGAAGCTCGACATGCCTGTGACAGACCCTGCAAAGTGGAGTGCTGAGGAGCCTAACCGCTATACACTGGTTGTCTCTCTGCTTGACAAGAAGGGTAGGGTTGTTGAGACCGCATCTGCATACATGGGATTCCGCGAGATTGAAATCCGCGATACAAAGGCCGAGGATGACGAATTCGGCTTGGCCGGACGCTATTACTATCTGAATGGCAAGCCTATCAAGATGAAGGGCGTAAACCGTCATGAAACAAGTTTGGAGAATGGTCATGCCATTACCCGTGAGCAGATGGAAAAGGAGGTTATGCTCATGCTTCAGGGCAATATCAACCATGTGCGTAACTCTCACTATCCCGATGCTCCATACTGGTACTATCTCTGTGACAAGTACGGTATCTATCTCGAGGACGAGGCAAATATCGAGAGCCATGAGTACTATTATGGAAAGGAGTCTCTTTCACATGTTCCAGAGTTCCTCGATGCTCACCTTGCGCGTGTCCTCGAAATGGCACATGCTACAATCAACAATCCTTCAGTCTGCATCTGGTCGCTTGGTAACGAGGCCGGTCCCGGTGAGAACTTCGTGAAGGCCTATGAGGCTCTCAAGGCATTCGATGCAACACGCCCGGTACAGTATGAGCGCAACAACAGCATCGTGGATATGGGTTCTAACCAGTATCCTTCAATTGCTGATACCCGTAACGATGTGAAGGGCAAGAATCCTTATATGAAGTATCCTTTCCACATTTCGGAGTATGGTCACTCCATGGGTAATGCCGGTGGTGGCCTTGCCGATTACTGGGAAGCCATTGAAAGCACTAACTTCTATGTCGGCGGTGCAATCTGGGAGTGGGTTGACCATTCATTCTGGAATGTTGACCCTGCAACAGGTGAGAGATATTGGGGCTATGGCGGCGACTTTGGCGACCGTCCAAATGACCACACATTCTGTACCGATGGCGTAATGTTCCCCGACCACACACCAAAGCCCGAATACTATGAGGTGAAGAAGGTTTATCAGAATGTGGGCGTGAAGATGCTCGATAACGGTGAGGTTGAAATCTTCAACAAGCGTTATTTCAATTGCCTGTGCGACCTTGATGTGAAGCTTTCTCTTTGGGAGGACGGCAAGCAGATTGATTCTTACTTTATGCCAGGTATGAAGATAGCTCCACGCACAGCAAAGAACTTCAAACTTAAGTTTGACACTTCTAAGCTTGCTGCGAACAAGGAGTATTTCGTTAAGGTTCAGTTCCTTTTGAAGAAGGATATGCCTTGGGCAAAGAAAGGTTATGTACAGATGGAGGAGCAGCTGCCTTTGAAGGAGGCTGTAAAGAGTGAGTTCATTGCAGATGCTGCACAGGACGGTACAAAGGTAAGCCTGAAGAACAACAAGGCTGCCGCACAGACTGTTCTCACTGGCGGCGAGAATCCTTTCACAATTGTGTTCGACAACAACAAGGGTTTGCTCTACAGTGTGGAATATGACGGAACTACAGTGTTCGAGGGTGGCAAGTCTATGAAACTGAGTGCTTTCCGTGCACCGGTTGACAATGACGTGTGGTTCTTTAACCGTTGGTTTGCGATTGGTCTGCATAATTTGCAGGACAGTGTTCTTTCCTTCACTTCAAAGAAAGAGAAGGATGGCTCGGTTGTGCTCCAGTATGTGGTACGTTCACAGGCTAAGCATCAGTCAAACTGCAATAAACTGCCTAACGGATGCTATGAGGTTGTTGACTCTAAGCACGAAATGTCTCCCAATGCCTTCCATTTTATATCTAACAGAATTTGGACGGTTTATCCCGACGGCTCTGTAGAACTCAACAGTGTTATTATGGGTACCGAGGCTAACCAGATTCTTGCACGTCTTGGCTTCGAGATGCAGCTTCCATCTGAATTGAAGAACTTTACATATTATGGACGTGGTCCTTTGAACAACTACAACGACCGTTGCGACGGTGCCTTTGTTCAGCAGTACAGCAGTACGGTAGCCGACCAGTTCGTTCCTTTTGCAAAGCCACAGGATATGGCTAACCGCGAGGATGTACGTTGGGCTGCACTCACAAATGCGCAGGGAAATGGTGTGATGTTCGTTTCTACCGGCAGCATGTGTGCAAGTGTTCTTCCTTGGAATGACATTGAGGTGACAAAGGCCGGACACCCTTACCAGTTGCCAGAATCATCAAGCACCTGGCTTAACATTGATACAAAGGTTACTGGTCTTGGCGGTGCAAGCTGTGGACAGGGTTATGCTCTCGACCATCAGCTCGTTAAGGGCGGTGAGAATACAATGGGCTTCATTATGCGTCCGGTAAAGGCCGGTGACGACTTTGTTGTGAAGGCCGATGTGAAGTCCTCGGGTGTTGCTCCAGTGCTTGTTTCACGTGACCTGCGTGGCATAGTGAAAATGTCTTGCAACAAACCTGGTTCCGAAATATATTATAAGGTAGGCAAGAAGGGCAAGGCTATGCTTTACACAGCTCCTGTCGACCTGAATGCCGGTGGCTGCATTACCGTTTGGGAGAAGTCTGCACCCGACCTGAAGGCTACATATGACTACGAGAAGATAACATCGGTGCCTGTAAACGTGAAGGCATCTTCAAGTTCTGAACCAGGCAACGGCCCGGAAAAGATGCTTGACGGTGACCCAACAACAATATGGCACTCAATGTATTCGGTAACAGTTGCCAACTATCCTCACTGGATTGAGTTCGATGCAAACGACGAGGTTACTATAAAGGGCTTCAAGTATATGCCTCGCCAGAACGGTAACAACGGTAACGTCAAGGGATACAAGCTTGAGGTAAGCGTTGACGGCGAAAACTGGTCACAGGTTGCAGAGGGTGAGTTCCCTTACAACGCCGAGAAGCAGACTGTTCTGTTCGGCAAGTCTGTAAAGGCACGCTATGTACGTTTCACAGCTATAAGTTCACAGAATGGCCAGGATTTCGCATCGGGGGCAGAATTTGAACTTGTAAAGGAATAAGAAACTGTGCTTAATTATAAATTAATTAGATAAACATAAAACCATGAAGAAGAAAACATTATTGGTTGTAGTTCCGCTCCTTTTGGTATTGGTGGCTTCAGCTATGTTCCTGCTTGGCAAATCCGGCGGGAATGGAGTAGGCAGGTATTTGTCGGTTATTCCCGATAATCCTGTGTGTATGATTAAGATAAACGTCGGGAATCTGCTCAATGAGTCTGAGATTCTTGAGAATTCAATGGTAAAGACTGCCATAAAGGCTTCGACAAGGGAATTGCCCGAGCAGATGAGCAATCTCCTTAACAAAATGGTGGAGAATCCCAATGAGTCGGGTTTCGATGTGAACCAGCCGGCCGTTATGGTTATTGAAGATGTTAAGGGTGAGAAGGGTATGATGCTCCTTGCCCTCTCCGATGTCCGCAAGTTTGAGGATATGCTCGACTGTTTCTCAGAAGGTGAGGTTGTGATAGAGAATGTAAACGGCATAAATGTAATAAAATCTTTCGATGATGAGGTTTCTATTGCATACGACAAGGAAAAACTTCTTTTTGCCTATTCTGAAGATGAAAATGCCGATGCTGTAGCGTACTTCAACTCACAAGAGCCTAAGGCTATCGACAATGCAAAACTGAAGGACTTCCTTTCGAACTCGGATGATGCAGGTTTTTATTTGTCGGGTGACCTCGTTTACACGGCGATGATGGAGGATGCCGATATGATGATGCTCGGTGCAAACCTTGAATCTCTGAAAGAGTGTTCATATCAGCTTGTTCTTAATTCCGAGAACGGCTATGCCGAACTTACATGTGATATCGATTGTCCTGCAGAGTACAGGGAGATGTATGAGAAGATAATGCAGAAGTCTTCGAAGAAACACCTGAAATATGTTCCTGAGACCGCGATGTTTGTGGTTGATATGGGGTGCAACCTCGAGAATATTCTCGATATTTATCCCGAGGATGTAAAGGGACAGCTTAACGAAGTGCTGGGCTATCTCGGCTTCGATTCGTCTCTCTTCAAGAGCTTGAGCGGTGATGTTACTTTTGCGATGCTCCAGCCGGAACTCGTCGGCCGTAGCGAGGAACCTCAGTTTATGCTGGTGATGGATTGCGACAGCCAGGCCATCTTTGATACCATTATAACACTTGCAAGGCAGTTGCAGCAGATTGATGAGGTTGAGGAGAATGTATATGCCATGAATCTCAACAAGTATAACGAATGGGATTATAATACTTACGAGAGCACTGAGAAGCGTGGCGGTTATGACTATTACCTCGCATACAAGGACAATATGCTCTTCTTTGTTCCCGAGAATGTCTATGCCGACTTGAAGAGTGGCAGCGGTGTGCAGGAACTGCGTCGCAATGCGATGGACAACAGCCTTGTATCATCTATGTCCAACGGATTTGTATTCGATGTGCAGAACCTGTTGCTTGCATTGGATGAGAACAGAAAGGGTGATGCTGAAATCATCAGTATGCTCTCAGAGGTTGAGTCTATAAATTTCGAAATGGAGACGGTAACAAGAATGACCGCGAAGGTTACACTTGAAGACAAGAGTGTCAATTTCCTGAGATTTGTTGTAGACAAGGCTTTTGAGGTTATGATGCTGATGGGTATGTAATAGAGTGAGGGTGGCTTTTGGGTCACCCTCCTGTTCATGTTTTGCCGCCATGGCTTTATGAGTTCTGAATGTAACCCCATATGATAAAGAGTATTGTTCTTGACAATGTTGATTTGAAGGCTTTTGCATCACATTCGGCAGAGCCGTCTATCTCTACGGTGTGGAATTCAAATGTTGTTTTCCACAAAGGGAAGAACTATCTTATTGAGGCCGGCTCGGGTCGTGGCAAGAGTTCTTTCTGCTCTTTCATTTGCGGTTTGCGCGATGACTATGTCGGCGAGATATATTTTGAGGATGAGAACGGTGTCCGTACTTCGAGCCGCTTGTCCGACTTTGTTTCTTTAAGACAGCGTTCCATTGGAATAATGTTCCAGGAGTTGCGGCTGTTCCCCGAACTCTCTGCGGTTGATAACGTGATGCTGAAAAGCCAACTTACAGGCTATGTGTGCGAGAGCGAAATCCGCGAAATGCTATCTCGTCTTGGCCTCAAGGAGCATCTCGACAGGCCGTGTGGCAGAATGTCGCTCGGGCAGCAGCAAAGGGTTGCTTTTGTCAGGGCATTGGCGCAGCCTGCCGACTTCGTTCTGCTCGATGAGCCTGTCAGCCATCTCGATGAAGAGAATGCAGAAATTATGGTGCAGATGCTGCACGATAGACAGAAAAAGGATGCTATAGGCCTGATTGTAACATCGATAGGGTACAGGTTGCCGATAGAGTACGATTGCGTGCTATCTCTTTAAGTGACGGCCTGTAGTTTTTTAATTTGAGCAAGATGAGATTATTGTTTAAACTGTTACGCCAGAATGTAAGTGTTGGGCAAATCCTGGGATTTGTCTTTGTCAATCTGCTTGGCGGTCTCATTGTGCTGCTTGGTGTCCAGGGATATAATGATTTCGATTCATTTTCCAATAGCGGCGACAATATCCTCTCTTCGAGCCATATTGTCGTTACCAAGCCGGTTACGACAGCACAGACATTCGGTAGTGTCCTGGGAGTAAGGCCGAAGTTCAGCAAAAAAGAGATAGAGGAGCTGGAGGCGTTGTCTTCGGTTTCGGCGGTAGGCGAGTTCGTGCCTGCTCAGTTCGAGGTAAAGGTATTGCTTTCAATAGGCAATTCAAGGGTTTCTTCCGATATATTCCTTGAGGCGGTACCCGACGAGTTCATTCTTAGCGATTACAAATCGTTGGGTGGCGCAGAAGAACCCTGGAGTGCCGGGGTCGACAGTAAGAAAGTTCCGATTATTCTGCCACGGAACTACATAAACCTGTATAATTTCGGTTATGCGACAGCTAATGGTATGCCGCAGATAAGCGATGAACTTTTGAGTTCGTTCCCGGTGCGTCTGCAATTCAGTACTGAGAAAGGGAAAATAAAGTATGATGCAGTCGTATGCGGTCTCACAAGCAAGATAAATACCATTCTTGTGCCATGGGATTTCATGTTGGCAATAAACGAGGAATATGCTCCCGGTGAAAAGGCTGATGTCTCGAGGATTATTATCAATACCAAGGCCAATGAAACCGATGATTCTTTATTGGACTTTATTGCCGAAAAGGGGTATGTCATAGAGGGCGATGCCTCGCATATGCGCCTGCAGTCACTGGTGTTCGGGATAATTTTTGTTGTAATAGGTGTTGGCGCGTTGTTCTCGATATTGGCATTCTTTATGCTTGTAATAAGCATACTGTTGCTGATAGAGAAGAACAAGGAGAAGATTACAAATCTATATTCTATGGGTTATTCTGTGCGGCAAGTGGCCAGAACATATGAACTGATGGTACTTGTCGTCGATACTGTTGTGTGGCTTGTTGCCGCAACTGTAGCAACGGTTGTCTACCCGGGTTTCTCGGAAATGATTGAGAACTCCTCGCCTGGTTTTGAACCGGCTTCGCTTCTTTCGGTCTGGGTAATGGCTCTGCTGTTGACGTTGCTGTTTGTGTCGTTGCATTGCATGATAATACATCGTCAGGTGAAAAAGCATTGTGTAAAGAAATAATAAAATAATTCTAAATTATGAAAGGTATTGTATTGGCCGGTGGTTCCGGTACACGTCTCTATCCTATTACAAAAGGTGTCAGCAAGCAGATGCTTCCGATATATGACAAGCCGATGATATATTATCCCATCTCGGTTTTGATGCTTGCGGGCATAAGAGAGATACTTATAATCTCCACCCCTCAGGATCTTCCCGGCTTCAAACGTCTGCTGGGCGACGGCAGCGACTACGGTGTAAAGTTCGAGTATGCCGAACAGCCATCGCCCGACGGCCTTGCACAGGCGTTCATCATCGGAGAGGAATTCATCGGGGATGATTCTGCCTGCCTTGTCCTTGGCGACAATATTTTTCATGGCGCAGGATTCTCGGCGATGCTCAGGGAGGCTGTGCGTGCTGCGGAGGAGGATAGTAAGGCTACCGTATTCGGATATTGGGTCGATGACCCCGAACGCTATGGCGTGGCTGAGTTCGACAAGAACGGCAACTGCCTTTCAATCGAAGAGAAGCCTGCCAACCCGAAGTCGAACTATGCAGTCGTTGGTCTCTACTTCTACCCTAACAAGGTGGTGGAGGTGGCAAAGGGTATCATGCCCTCTGCACGCGGTGAGCTTGAGATAACAACCGTGAACCAGCAGTTCCTCGGTGACGGCGAACTAAAGGTGCAGACACTCGAACGTGGTTTTGCATGGCTCGATACCGGCACACACGACTCGCTTGCCGAGGCATCAATCTTTGTCGAGGTTATTGAGAAACGTCAGGGATTGAAGATTGCCTGTCTCGAAGGCATAGCATTCCGCAAGGGATGGATTGATGAGGAGAAACTGCGTGAATTGGCTCAGCCCATGATAAAGAACCAGTATGGGCGTTATCTGCTGAAGATAATAGATGAGGTGAAGCGTTCTGGAGCAAACATTATTTGATAGAATGGAAGTAATAAAGACTGATATAGAAGGTGTGGTTATAATAGAGCCGCGTATCTTCGAGGACGATAGAGGCTATTTCTATGAATCGTTCTCGCAGCGTGAGTTCGAGGAGAAAGTGTGCCGGACTACATTTGTGCAGGACAACCAGTCGAAGTCGTCCTATGGCGTGTTGCGTGGCCTTCACTTCCAGCGACCGCCTTATACCCAGAGCAAACTTGTACGTTGCATAAAAGGTGCAGTGCTTGATGTTGCCGTCGATATACGCAAGGGCTCGCCCACATTCGGCAAGTATGTTGCAGTGGAACTTACCGAGGACAACCATCGCCAGTTCTTTGTGCCTCGAGGCTTTGCCCACGGCTTTGCTGTGCTTAGCGAAGAGGCCGTCTTCCAGTACAAGTGCGACAACTTCTACTGCAAGGAGAGCGAAGGCTCTGTAGCATGGAACGACCCTGAACTGGCTATCGACTGGAGAGTACCGGGCGAAAAGGTTCTGCTTTCTGAGAAGGACAAGAAGAGCAAGAACATAAAGGATGCTGAATACCTTTTTGACTATAACGAAAACCTCTATTGAACATGAATATACTTGTAACAGGAGCCAACGGACAGTTGGGCAGCGAGATGCGCCGCTTGGGCGCAGTGTCTCCCAACAACTACATATTTACCGATGTTGCGGAGCTCGACATAACAAATGCCGTAGCTGTTGCCATGTTTGTAAAGCAGCACTCTGTCGATGCAATAATAAATTGTGCTGCTTATACCAATGTCGATAAGGCCGAAAGTGATGAAGCAACAGCAGAACTCATAAATGCTACAGCTGTAAGGAACCTTGCCGTTGCAACGAAGGAGGTTGGCGCAACGCTTTTCCATGTATCGACCGACTATGTTTTCGGCAGCGAGGGCAATACACCCCGTACCGAGGATATGCCTCTCGCCCCGCTTGGTGTCTATGGCCGTACAAAGCTCAACGGTGAGCTTGCAATCAAGGAGAGCGGGTGCAAGGCTCTCATTTTCCGCACAGCGTGGCTCTACAGCGAATTCGGAAACAATTTCCTGAAGACAATGATGCGCCTTACTGCCGAACGTGAACAGTTGAACGTGGTCTTTGACCAGGTGGGCACTCCTACATATGCCGGTGACCTTGCACTTGCAATCTTCTCAATAATTGAGGCCGGTGTGTATGAGGGCAACGAAGGCGTCTATCATTTCTCCAATGAAGGCGTATGTTCATGGTACGACTTCGCTGTGGAGATAGCTGCTGCTGCCGGTAACACGAATTGCCGTATCAGCCCTTGCCACAGCAGCGAGTTCCCTTCGCCAGTGACACGTCCGCCATACTCTGTGCTCGACAAGACAAAGATCAAGAACACCTTTGACCTTGACATTCCACACTGGAGAGAATCAATGGAGTATTGCATAAAGAGAATAAAATCGAACAATAATAGATAAGGTATGAAACGCAGTATAATCATTACCGGCGGTGCCGGCTTCATAGGCAGCCATGTGGTGCGTCTTTTCGTGAACAAGTACCCCGAATATCATATAATAAACGTTGACAAGCTTACTTATGCAGGAAACCTTACCAACCTTAAGGATATTGAGAAGAAACCCAACTACACATTTGTGAAAGCGGACATATGCGATTTCGACGCAATGTATAAATTGATGGTCGGCAACAAGGTCGATGGCATCATTCATCTTGCAGCCGAAAGCCATGTCGACCGCTCAATCAAGGATCCGTTTACCTTTGCGCGTACAAACGTTATGGGAACCTTGTCGCTTCTTCAGGCTGCAAAGCTCTATTGGGAGTCTCTGCCCGAAAAGTATGAAGGCAAACGCTTCTATCATATCTCTACCGATGAGGTGTATGGCGCGCTTGAACTGAGCCACCCCGAAGGCATTGAGCCACCGTTCACAACAACAGCCTCTTCGGGCGAGCATCACCTGGCATATGGCGAGGATTTCTTCTACGAAACAACAAAGTACAACCCTCATAGTCCCTATTCGGCATCAAAGGCAAGCAGCGACCATTTCGTGCGCGCATACCACGATACATACGGTATGCCTACAATTGTCACCAACTGCTCCAACAACTACGGTCCTTACCAGTTCCCAGAGAAACTGATTCCGCTGTTCATAAACAACATACGTCACCGCAAACCACTGCCTGTCTATGGCAAGGGCGAGAACGTACGCGACTGGCTCTATGTGGTTGACCATGCACGCGCTATCGATGTCATTTTCCATGAAGGCAAGATTGCCGACACATACAACATAGGCGGTTTCAACGAATGGAAGAACATTGACATAATCAAGGTGATAATAAAGACCGTTGACCGCTTGTTAGGTAATCCGGAGGGCGCATCGCTCGACCTCATAACTTACGTTACCGACCGTGCCGGTCATGACCTCCGCTATGCAATTGACTCCACAAAATTGCAGAAGGAACTTGGTTGGGAACCCAGCCTGCAGTTCGAAGAGGGCATTGAAAAGACCGTGCGCTGGTACCTGGACAACCAGGAGTGGATGGACAACATCACCAGCGGAGAGTATGAGAAATACTATGATGATATGTACAAGGGAAGATAGCCGTTCCCTAAACGACAAGCCGAGACATAAGCTAACTTGTGTCTCGGCTTGTCGTTTGTATGGCCTTTACAAGATTCTTATTGAATATCCAAGCCTTATTGTTATTGTCTGGTTGGCCGAACGGCCGAAGTCATCAGTCTTGGAGTTCCCGAAAATATCGGCCAGACCGTAATAGTATCTTCCTTCAAGGAAAAAATTGCCGGCTTTTGTTTTCAACTCAATTCCCAAACCTCCGGCAACTCCATAATCGAACTTCTTTTCTGCACTTTTGCCGTAGAGTGGTCTTATGGATTGAGGCCTTTCACCAGTAAGCCATTCTCCTTCGTAGTTCTCGCTCTCGTCGAGCAGGAACCCGACTTGTGGGCCTAAGTTTATGAAGAACTGCGCTCCCCGTTCCTCCTTGCCCCAGGAGAGATGCGCGAACAAGGGAACTTCCAGATAATTAAGCGTGCGGCTGTAATAGTTGTCTGTGCCGTCGTCGAAGTCCTCTTTTATGCCTCTTTGCGAGAAGTTTAACTCAACTTGTGCTGCACAAATCATGCTGAAGTACTTTTCACTTGTAAACCGCAGACTGATACCACCGTTTGCTCCATAGAGCATTTCTTGCCTTATGGTGGGTTGGAAATCCATGCTGCTGAGGTTGAGACCACCTGCGACACCTACCTCGAGCACTCTGCGTGGTTCCTCAATCTGTGCTGTGGCCTTGAAAGCCGTTAGCAAGGCTATTATTATAAAAGATAGTTTTTTCATTCGTCAAAATCAATTCTTTCAATCCTGTAGTCGGGTGTGTAATGTATGAAGTAGAACTTCTTGTTGACCATTCCGCCCCAGTTGTTGACCCGCTCGAACTTGAATCCTCTCTGCAATGGAGTAAATTCTACTTCGTTTATCTTTTCGGCCATATCGTTGCCGTGCAGTGCCGAAGCAAGGAGGAAATAGTAGCCGGTGTCGTAGCCGAGCATTGCATAACGTGGGTATATGTTCTGAATATTCCTGTTGTACCAGTGAATGAACTCTCCCTGGAACTTGGCAGCCTCGGGCATAGAGTAGTGGGTGTAGAACGGTGCATAGAAATATGTGTCAATCTCATACATTTGTCCATTTGTCTCCTTAGCGTGTATCTGCCATTCCGGATAACCGAACAGCTTGTATGTCGCAACGCTTGTGGAGTCTACAATCTTAGACTGTACAAGTACCGGCAGGATTGTGTTAAGTGTCTTGGACGATGAAGATGTAGGGATTATGATGTTGTCCTTGCCTTCCGCTTTCAGTTCGTTAAGTGTGGGGATTGCATTCTCTGACCCTGTAAAGCTGTTCATGGAGACAGTTGTGTAGGGTATGCCGTGTTTTTTTAGTTCTGCCGAAAGTTCATTTACAAACTCCTTCTTGTCGCTCTTTATGGTGTCCTCTACAAATATTACATTGGCATTCGGGAAGCTTCTGGTGAACTGTGCTGTAACCTCGGGCAGTATGTATGACTGTATGCTGTTCACTACATATACCATAGGGTTGCTGTACAGGTTCTTCTCTTTGCTTGCAAAAGGAATTACAAGTGGAATTTCCTTCTTCTTGGCAAAGTCGGCAAGCTGGTTGTTGTGCTTTGTGTATGTGGCACCTATTATAATGTTCATTTTGTCGAGTGCTCCCGAGGCCAGGAGACTGTCGAGCCCTTTTTCTTTGTGCCCTGCATCGAATGTGTTTATTTCGAATGAGTAACCCTGTCGTTTAAGCTGTTCCACAGCTATAAGGAACCCCTGATAGTATTCTACAATGCGGCTCTGCTCGCTTGGGGCATAGCTGTCGAGCAGGAATGAGAGCACTACACCTACTCTTGTGATGCCGTCGTTGCCCTTCTGCAGTTTCTTAATGGCATTTATTGAATCCTTGTATTGCAGATATTGCTTGTATGCCTCGTCGTTTGTCAGCTCTTTGTCGCTTTTCTTCAGCTGCTCATTCTTTTTGGGTGCAGGAATGTTTAGCACCATATTCCTTTTCAGCTTCTTGTTTTTAAGTTCGGGGTTGGCATCAATGAGCTCCTGTTTGGTTATGCCGAACTCCTCGCTTATGCTCTCAAGGGTGTCGCCTCTCTTCACCTTGTATGTCGCAGGTTTCTGCTTCTTAGTTTTCTTGCTCTCTTTTTCCACTTCCTTCAAAGGCTGTGTCTGGGCACTGCTGCTCTTTGTGTCAGGTATAAATATCACTTCACCGACTTTGAGATTGTTGGGTTTCAGTTCGTTGTTTGCAGCGCACAGTTCCGGAACTGTTATGCCGTACATCTTGCATATGCGGTAGAGGGTTTCGCCCTGCTGTATCGTGTGGAAATTGCCCTCTATTTTCTTGCTGTCTCCTGTTTCGGGCTTGTACTGTTTCTGTGGAATCCTCAACTTTTGCCCTACCGATATCTTTACTTTGCTTCCAGGGTTAAGGCTTGTTATTTCTTCAATTGTAACATTGTACATGTTGGAAATGGCATACAGTGTCTGTCCTTTTTTCACTGTGTGGAAGAAGTAACTGTCGTTTTGTGCATATGATGCTGCGGTGAACAGCAACATCACTGTCAGGAATAATATTCTTTTTGCTGTTTTCATTTTATCCGGTTTGTTTGCATACCTTATATTGGGTATGTGGAAATTTATTGCGAAGATAACCAATTCCATCTAATATAGAAAACCTTGTTGCGAAAAAGTATCTTTATTCCTGTGATTGGAAACTTCCGGGTAATGCAGAACTGTTGCAGTTTCTTGTATAATGGCAAGGATTTTTCAACAGGATTTATTATTTTTGCGTTCGGTTAAGATGCTGTTTGAATTTCTAAAAAGCAGTTTGAATATCTGAAAATGGATGGCGCGATGTACTATTTTGCAGTTGCGTGCGTTATAATTGAGGAACTCTCCTTAATCTCCTGGAAGAAAAGGCTTTTCGGATTTTTCGAGACTGTTTGCAAGCAATTGCCCCTGATATGAAAAGATATGTAATGTTTATTTATGCACTCCTGCTTTTTTCGGCTGTTGCCGTAGCGCAGATTAATATAGATGCTCCAGAGCCTTCGGCTCGTGTTTCCGACTCTAAGGGCGAGATAACTGAACTCGTGCCAGGTGATGAATATAGCGGCGAGGCTCCTGTCACAATATCTTTGTCGGCCAATGCCGACGAGGTCGAGGGCTTTTCGCTTGTCTGTTCGTGGGAATTTTTCAGAGAGGGTGAGATTGAACCATATCTTGTACGCTATGATGCCGATGTGGTATTGGATATCCGTGAAAGCGGTGCTACAATAATACAGCCCAGAATTGTCTATACCAGCCGTAGCGACAGTGAGAATGTGTGGGAGTTCGGCACGGAGACCTATGAGCCATTCCGTGTCATCCTTTCGGAATCGAGCCTGGAAGTACCTAATGCCTTTTCTCCTAATGGCGACGGAATCAATGACTATTTCAATGTTTACAATGTGAAGTCTATAGTCTCGTTCAGTGCTGCTATATATAACCGCTGGGGGCAGCAGATTTATACCTGGGGTATCGACCAGATAGGCTGCGAGGATTGCGGATGGGACGGGACATACAAGGGTAAGGATGTAAAGCCCGGTGTCTATTATGTCGTTGTTCAGGCAAAGGGTGCCGATGGTATTGAATATGATATCCGTCGCGATGTGAACTTGCTCCGAGGATATACCGAGGAGACTGCTGCACCGTAAACATAGGCTTTGTATAAATGATGAAAACTGAGGAAGAGGAAAATATTAAAGGAAAAATTGAGGTGTACGGAGCGCGTGTGCACAACCTCAAGAATATCGATGTGGAGATACCGCACGACTCTCTTACGGTAATAACCGGTCTGAGTGGCAGCGGAAAGTCGTCGCTTGCTTTTGATACTGTGTTTGCCGAGGGGCAAAGACGTTATCTCGAGACGTTCTCGGCCTATGCCCGCAACTTCCTTGGCGGAATGGAACGCCCCGATGTGGAAAAAATCACAGGTTTAGGGCCTGTAATATCAATTGAACAGAAAACGACAAACAAGAATCCACGTTCAACCGTGGGCACAACCACTGAAATATATGACTATCTGCGTCTGCTCTTCTCTCGTGCAGCAGATGCCTATTCCTATCTCTCGGGCGAGAAGATGGTGAAATATACCGAAGAGAAAATTCTTGAATTGCTGTTGAAAGAATATGATGGCAAGCGCATATATATGCTTGCCCCTTTGGTGAAGGCACGCAAGGGACATTACAAGGAACTCTTTGAACAGATGATGCGGAAAGGGTACCTTAATGTGCGTATCGATGGAGAACTGTGCGAAATGTCGCGAGGGATGATGCTCGAACGTTATAAAAATCACGACATAGAGGTAGTGGTGGACAAACTTGCCGTCGATGTTAAGGACACGCAGAGACTAAAGCAGAGCCTTGCGACTGCTCTTGCTCAGGGCGATGGTCTTGTTATGATTATGGAGATGCCATCGGGTAACGTGCGGCATTACAGTAAACGTCTTATGTGTCCGGTAACCGGGCTCTCCTATAAAGAGCCGGCCCCGCATAACTTCTCGTTCAATTCTCCCCAGGGCTTCTGTCCAAAATGTAAGGGACTTGGTGTTGTCAGCCGTGTCGATGTCGACAAGGTTGTCCCAGACCGCTCACTGTCGGTATATGACGGTGCTCTTGCGCCATTGGGCAAGTACAGACGTTCTTCAATATTCCAGCAGCTGGAGGCAGTTCTGGCGCGTTATGATGCAGACCTTAAAACTCCGGTAGAGGAACTGCCCGAAGAGGCAATAGACGAAATCCTTTATGGTTCGCCGGTGCCGTTGAAACTGAACAGTTCATCCGAAATGTTCTATGACAGCATATCTACATACGATGGCTTGGTAAAATACATACAGCTTCAGAAGGACACAGGCGTGTCGGCAAAGGAGTTGCGCTGGGCCGAGCAGTTCTCGGTTATGCAGGAATGTCCCGAATGTGGCGGTGCGCGTCTCAACAAGGAGGCGTTGCACTACAGGCTTGCAGGCAAGAATATATATGAACTTGCATCTATGGATTTAGCGCAGCTGCAGGCTTGGCTAAGTGGGCTAAGCGGCAGCCTTACGGAGAAACAGAGTGCCATAGCCGGCGAAATAGTGAAGGAGATACAGTCGCGCATAGGTTTTCTGCTCGATGTAGGCCTCGGCTATCTTTCTTTAAACCGTTCTTCTGCATCGCTTTCGGGCGGAGAAGGGCAACGCATACGTCTTGCCACTCAGGTCGGTTCCCAGCTTGTGAATGTCTTCTATATACTCGATGAACCTAGCATAGGTCTGCATCCGCGCGATAATGACAGGCTCATAGGGTCGCTGAAGAGTTTGCGCGACCTTGGCAACACGGTGATTGTGGTAGAGCACGACCGCGATATAATGCTCGCGTCCGATTACATTATCGACCTTGGTCCTAAGGCCGGACGCAAGGGGGGCAACGTGGTCTTTGCCGGAAAACCGGCAGATATGCTCAAGAACGATACGATGACATCCCGTTTCCTGAACGGGCAGGAGAAAATAGAGATACCGCCTGTGCGTCGTAAGGGCAATGGCTGTTCCATAAAAATATACGGTGCAAGGGGAAATAACCTGAAGAGTGTCGATGTGGAGTTCCCCTTGGGCAAACTTATTTGTGTGACAGGTGTGTCTGGTGGCGGCAAGTCATCGTTGGTCAATGATACGTTGCAGCCCATTCTTGCCAAACACTTCTACCGTGCATTGCGTGAACCGTTGCCCTATGACAGAATCGAAGGTATTGAGAATATTGACAAAGTCGTTGATGTTGACCAGTCTCCATTGGGGCGTACACCGCGTTCCAATCCTGCCACATATACCGGTGTCTTCTCCGACATTCGTAACCTTTTTGTCGACCTTCCCGAGGCGAAAATGCGTGGCTACAAGCCAGGACGCTTCTCTTTCAACGTCAGCGGAGGCCGTTGCGAGGCTTGCAGCGGGAACGGCTATAAGACACTCGAAATGAACTTTTTGCCCGACGTAATGGTTCCCTGCGAAGTTTGTCACGGGAAACGCTACAATCGCGAGACACTCGAAGTGCGCTACAAAGGAAAGTCTATTGCCGATGTGCTGGATATGACAATAAATATGGCAGTGGAATTCTTTGAGAATGTACCGGCAATTCTCAATAAAATAAAGGTGCTGCAGGATGTTGGGCTTGGCTATATCAAGCTCGGGCAGCCGTCGACAACTCTTTCGGGTGGCGAAAGCCAACGTGTCAAGCTTGCTACCGAACTCTCGAAACGCGACACCGGAAAAACGCTTTACCTGCTCGATGAGCCTACAACAGGTCTGCACTTCGAGGATATACGCGTTCTCATGAATGTGATTAACCGCCTTGTTGACAAAGGCAATACAGTGGTGATAATAGAACATAACCTCGATGTTATGAAGATGGCCGACCACATAATTGATATGGGTCCCGAGGGTGGACGCGACGGTGGAGTGGTGATGGCAACCGGCACTCCAGAGGAGATTGCTGCCAGAGGGGCAGGGCACACTGCGAGGTATCTGAAGAAAGAACTTGGACAATAATAATCTATGCGGCCCTCAATTCAATAACCTTAATCTTCTCACTATTCCGGCTGTCCGCAAAGCTCTTGTTGAATGCTTCCGTGTCGGTTATCTCTATGGCATCCTTGAAAGTATTCAGCACTCTCTTGCCAATAATGTCAACGCCGCCCTGCACAACCACGCCGCTTGCGTTCACCTTCTCCCTGCCGGTTCTCACCTGCTTGCGCACCATCTCCTCAAGTTCGTTGGCATGGCTCTTGGTGATGATTTCCGCAATCTGCTCCGCAGCGCGGTACACCTGCATTCCGTAACCTCCGTTAGCCCTGCTTATAAGCCCCAGCAGGCGCGTAATATCATAGCCGGACATACCCTTCACGGCATGGTTGCGCATGTACATCTTAACGAGGTTAACGAACATACCCACAGTACGCCTGTCATACCCCTTCTGCGCCCTCATCAGTTTAAGGGCATTCCCAAGCTCACGGCTGTACGCCCTTATTGCAGCAAGCCTTGTCTCAACATTATCCTCATTCTCCTTGGCAAGCCTCATAAGACCTTCTGTGATTCTCTCCATCAAAGTCATGCTCTCAGGATTCTGCTCAATGGAAACTGATGGCCTCCCCGACATGGCATCCCTCTCGGCAAACAGACGGTCGTGCTCCTCCCTCTGCTCCTGCGTTTCAAGCGCAAAACCAAGGTTGCGCAAAGCGGTGATAGAGAAGTTCGAAGCCACATTGTGCAGCCTTCGTATCTTACTCGCATTCTCCTTCAATGCCTCCTGCTTCTTTCTCTGCTCAGGGGTGAGATTGTCTCTTACGCTAAAGCGAGTATCCCCTTCGACGACCTCCTCTGCTGTGCGGAAAAAAGTGCCACTTCCTTGCGAGTTTGAAGAATTGTTGCTACCTTTGTCGGCAGAAGGAGCATTGCTTTGGTCTGTCGAGCCGCCTTGTGCCGAAGACATAGAATCGCTTGCGAAACGATTCCAGAGCATTTGCTCTTTTCTTATTTTATTCAGCACCTGCTTATCTCTTAAATGGTGACTGCTTGTCACCGCTTCCATACCGTCTTTCAATACAGACACATCTGCGTAATAGACATGCTTATTACCTTCGTTGTCATAGAACGCCTTTGCAAATACATATTTTGTCTGTCTTTCTGCGCCCTCTTCGGGGGAAACCTCTTCAAATATAAAGTCAGGCCTTTCAAGGGTTGGGATAATCATACCAAACTCACGTTCTCTTCCCTTGCCCTTGTTTTTCTCATATTGATTTTCGCCAAGTTTAACATCACCTATAGGAGTTTTAAACTTCTTACCTCTAATTTCATTTTCCCAGATTTCCTCTGTCAACAAACGAGGAACGAGCAACTCTGCATTCTCATTCATTTTTACGAACAAATCATCAGCAGCCATCGCGCTCTCCAGTGCATCATAAATGAATATCTGGTCCTCGCGTGCAATATCCTCAGTCTCCGCAGCAAGCGAGTTCCTTCTCTCTTCGGGGGTCATATTCATACGCTCCTGCACATTACGGCTCTCAACCTCACCGGCTGTACGTCTATATTGTTCAAAAGCAGAAGGCATATTTGTAAAATCCTCCACAAGAGCATCTATATTCTCATATCCGTATTTCCTTGCAACCTTTTGAAGATTCTCCGCATACCCCTCTTTTACCGATACCTCGGTATAAGGAATATTCTTATCCAGCGCATCGCGCAGGCTTTGTACGTCACTAATAGCACTTCCCTTTAGTAAATCGCCATTTGTCATAAAGTTAAGACTGTCCAACACCGCACCGCGCACATCTGCAAATCTTTCAACATTTGAGCCCCTTGCAAAGCCCTCAATCTCCTGAATAGCGTGCTGTATCTCGTGCACAAATGTACTTTGAACATCCTTTGCGTTAGGATTTATCCAAATAGAACTGCCGTCGTAGAAACCGCCATAACCACGTTCTATAAAATCAGTGTTATTCACAAACGAAACCTGCATATCAGCCAGTTCGGGGTAAGCCTTCAACAATTCATTATCCTCGCCAATCAGTTCTGCAACAGTCAATCCCCTTACAGTTTGTTCCGCGTCCCATATCTCCCCACGTTTCTTGCTCCACTCCTTGGCAACCTTAGCCCTCCGCTTGTTGAGTTCCTTTCTTCTTGCCTTATCTTCCTCGCTTGCACCACGTCTTAATGGTGCCGCAGTCGCTTGGTTCAGTCGGTCAAACTCCTTGTCAATAGGTTGGTACTCCTCTTTTAGGCGAGCAACCTTCTGCATAGGAGTTTCCTTAATAAGCGCATCCTCCGTCTCATACCTCCACTTGCCGTCAGCAGCACGCTCCCAGCCCGTAGCAAGTTTAATGACCTTCGCCTCCTTGCCGGCAGTTTCCATCTCACGCGCCACGGCAAGATTATCCAGTCGGGTAGTAGCTTCCTCCGCATTGTCAAGGTTGGCAGCACCCTTTTCGCCTATGAAGCGGAACCTTGTGCCGCTGTCCTCCGTAGCCTGTGCTCTCTCCTTCTCCTCCCTCAGTTCCTTAGCATAGGGCTGCACCAGCTCGCGCACCATCTGCTTGGGGTCGAGGGTATTCTCTTCCTTATCCCATTTCGTAAAGTCCGATAAGTACGCTTTTCCTATGCGTTTGCCTGAGGTTCTCATGTTATACACTTCGTTAACCAAGTCAACTGCGTAATCATAAGCCTCTGCCACTTTGTGATTCCGCATCAAATCTTGAAACGGTTTTATATCGTGTCGTAAAATGCCTGTTCTATTCGTAGAACGACCATTCTTAAAATGTATATCCAACCTTTCCCACAGTGGGTTGTGATTTATGAGCCGCACATCTTCTCTTTTAATTTCACCATAGAACTTCGGCTTGAGATTTAACGCCCAACGACACGATGCAATAGCTCGCGAACGGTCAGGATCTTGGTTGAATTTCTCTCGTTCCATTTCATTAGAAATATTCGCGCTCCAATGGTCGGATTCTCGTATCACATATTTACCACCTTCATCCTCGCCATACCAATACATAGACCCAGACGGAGACCAATAATCTGGATTTTTGTCAGGTCTCTGCTTCAGTTGCTCAAATACAGCCGATGTCCGTTCAAAGAAATTATCAAATGTTACAGATTCGTCGGTAGGTTCTAAGTCTGTCCAATCCACCCTGAACCTTACACCGCTTTCCGATTCTTGGGGATTTGCAGAAGAATTTTCGCTCTCATCAAAAACCGTACCCTCCGGCAAGTCACTCTCAACGGGTGGATAAGTATAATCACCGCCCACATCTTTAGTGTGCAGCTTTGCATCAGCATCAATCACGCGGATATTACCCTCAGCATCCTTTACGATGTTACTCTTCTGCAAGTCGGCAATGACAATCTCGCCATTTGAAAAAGCAGTGTTAGCCTCATTCAAAGGCTCAAATCCAAGCGACTGCATATACTCCCTGCGCTCCTCGCTTGTCAGCGGAACGCTGTTAGAAAAGTCCACAGCACGTTGTTTGAGAATCCTTACGAACTCCCCATCGTTCTCGCCGTAGCCCAAAATCTCATACCTTGAGTTACGGAAGACATCGTTAAATAAAGCAATGTTGTCAATGTCAGGGCGGAATCTTTTGCCATAAGGCTTGCCCTTAGATGCTTTGATGACATACGGTCCTTCTTTTGCAGAATAGACCTTCGAGTCCTGTCCCTCGCCAATAGGCTCGGTGTCATCAGTAAACTCCTTAAGGTCAGTATGCCAGTTACCTGTGGCTATAGCCCAGCCTTTGAGGAGTTCTTTCTTTCTCTCCTCAATCTCTCTTCTTCCTGCTTCACTAAAGCGTTCATTCGCCGGGACTGCGCTCTCAGAAATTCGGCTGAAAAGTGCATCGACTGCGTTCGTGCGTTCTCTCGCTCGCAGGCTTCGTTCCATTCTCTGTGGAAGTCGTTGAGATATTCTCCGTCCGAAAGGGTTAGCAGGTGTAGCATCTTCAATGAATTTATCAATCTGCGCCAAAGTTACATCATTAAAGTCACCTTTCAAAACCGCAGAGTACATTTCTTTCGCAAGTTGCTTCCTTTCGGCCTCTCTCTTTAGACGTTGCTTCTTTGCATACTCCTTGTTTCCGTATATAATCCCGGCAGCAGAGTCAATGATATTGTTAATGCGGTTCTTCTCCTTCCTGCGCTCGCTATCCTTGCGATTTTGAGCATCATCCGCTATCCTGAACTGCGTCCTGTTCTCAATCTGTGCATCGTTCTCGTTGAATATGACATAATTCCTTGCACCGTCAGCACGGCCGCCTGTAGTGGCATTGGCAGGATAGGAGATACCCACAAAGCCCATATCACTGAGGAACAGGCTTGCCTGCTTGTCACCGCCAACGTATGCAGAGATGTTATTGTAAAGGCTGCGGCCGGTGTAATCCGAGAACCTGAACGTATCGTTCAGTTCCTGCTTCAAGTCGCTCTTGTACGCTTCACCCTGTCCTTCCGAAAGTCTTTCAAGCAAGCGTTCCTTAACAGCAGTCTCAACCTTTTTAGGCACAACCTCCTCCCAGTGCAAGTAATTACTACCATTGTCGTCGGGGACTTCAACAGTGTAGAGGTTGCGGGCAAACCTACCCATTTCCTTTTCTACCGCGTCTTTCTCTTCATATAAAGCCTTACGTCTGTTTGCCGCATTCTCAATTGTGTACTTAGCTCTTTTTTTTGCGGTCTCATTATTGGTTTGTTCCAACTCCCTCTCGGCTTTCTCTACGTCTAAATCCAAAAAGCGTAAGGCATTTTCAATATTTCCTATTTTAGCCTTTAACGGTGAAAGTTTGGTGTTTCCTACCTCCGCATACTGCTTTCCAATGCCCTCAACCTCGGTAACGTAAGTGCCCCAGCCAAAAGCCTGCGCACCCTCACCCGTACCCATAAACGAATGGTCAAAGCGGTCAAACTTCGCACCGCTGCCGTGGTAAGTAGTACGGAACAAAGTATTTTCGCTCTCAGTGCTTGGATTTTCAAAATTGTTTATTACATTTGCAATGGAGTTCAAATCCAAATAGTCCACGTCAGCGAGATTGGTTCGCTGTTGGTCTATTAGGGTTTGAATTCTTTCTTTATCCAAATACAGCGCCTTTCCTTGTGAAATCCAGTTCAGCCATTCGGCATTATCTTTCGGGAACACGTTTCTAATGCTGTTAATCTCCAGCACTCTACCGCCAACCTTTGGACGCAATGCCAAACCGATAACAAAATTCTTGTCGTTTGACTGTATCTCAACAACGATGTTCTGCGCTTTTGTCTTGTCACCATAAGCGAACACCGCCAAAGGATTATGCAAGGCCATTACCAAGTCTTTTATTTCCTCAAGATTGTAATCATGACCATAGTTTGTAGACTTCTCTTGCAACTTTGTAGAGTTCAGTTGAATAGGCAGTTCAGGAATGCCGGTGGCCATTAAAACCTCGCTTGGCATACCAAGTTGATATATGTGCCCTTTCGGCAAAGTACCGTCAATCTGCTGCTGGAGTTCATTGTTGAACCTCTCGTTAATCTCCGCTATACGGAACTGTATTTCTCCTTTCTCATTTCTGCTTTCTCCTTTCAACCTGCTGTAGCTCGCCCTGATAAGGTTCTCAATATCCCCGTCAGTCATCTTCATACCATGCTTAACAAGGAACTCCCTTACAGCCTCTACAATCCTCTGCCAAACAGTCTTGTCAGCATCCGTCAAATCCACACCCTCGGCCAAGTGAGCCATATACTCATCCGCCGCCTTGCGAGTGTCACCGTTCACGCCCGGGTAATCAATGTATTTCGCCCTCTGCTCCTCGCTCATCATCTCCCACACCTTGTCACACAGCGCGTCAAAGTCCTTGCCCATAAGAGCCTTTAAGCCCTTGTGCGCAACCACCTCATGAACAAACGTGTTATCAATCTCCTTCGCATCCTTGATGTTCGGCAAATAGATAACCACCTCGTTATTGTCAATCCAGCCCGTAACCTTCTCGCCTGCATTGATAGCCCTTCGGGCAGCACTATTCGTTATCTCATCGCCAATACCAATAAGACGCACGGGAACACCGGTATCCTTCATCCACTTCTCAGCTCTCGCACGCAGTGGGGCAGTCCTCATAGTCTCCCTCACATACGCCTTGCTCTCAATGCCGTTCACATACTTCTGCGTGCCAACCACGTTCCCCTGCTTGTCATATCGGGTAACCGAAGAAGCCTTGCCCTGGGCGTCATACTCCGTATGCTCAAACAACACACCCTCATCATAAGAGTCAACAGATACAACCTTTCCGTCCCTTTCAGTGGCAACAGTCTCCACCTCGCCACGGCTGTTGTAGTTCGTTATCCGCACATCCCCATTCTCCAGTTCCTCGCGTACCGAACGCGGCTCCCGGATTTCGCTTTGCTCTTTGCTCTCTGCTCTTGCCACGGTCTGTACCTCCGGTCTGTACCCCTCCTTGTATATACCCTTGTACTCACCGTTCCCAATATTCTTCTCTATGAGCTTCGCCGAGCCAAATGCAGGAATCCAGTATGCTCCCCCGTTGAAGTCAATGAACACCGCATTCTCCTCATACGCAAGAACCCTGTATTTCCCCGGGGTAGGCAACACCCCGGCATCAATGCCAAGCGTTTCCCTCTGCTCCTCTGTCAATCTCTCATACTGCTCGGCAAGCGGCGCATAGATGTTATTTCCCGTAATGAGGAACTCCGGTATTTCCACCTCCATCTCCACCGCGCGCTGCTCCGTGCCGGTACTTCCCTTAACAAACACCTTCGGCACCGAAACCCCCACAGCCGGAACAACCCCATTAACATCTATCGTCCCCGGGTTCTCGAACACCTCCTCGGCATTTTCTGCAACTTCCTCCTTTTTGCTTTCTGCTCTCTCCTTTTCACTTTTTTCGCCACTTTTTTGCGTATTCTCTTGCGAATTAGAAACAGAGTTCCTATCTTCGCCTGTAGAAGACAGACCGAGCGGAAGAGCAGAAAGGGCTGCTGCCGACCCGTCATTGGGAGAAAGTATGAGGAATTGCCCGCCCTCTCGCTCGGCTTGCCTTTGCATTTTTGCAAGGCCTTTCTCATTTACCATTCTCCAACCGACTATTTCAACAACATCTTTGCCCTGGTATACATCAAGTACCACAACTGCATTCTGTTCTCCTGTTCTAATGGCAACCTTGTAATCAGGACGCTTTATCGGCTGTGTAGAGCCTACCAAATTCGGATTATACAACGCAGAGCGCAATATGTTTCTGCTATCCTCCGGCTCTAATTCAACGTGAGTGTTACCGTTCTTCTCAAATACATTCTTCTTAATCACTACAGGTCTTCCCTGTGTACCGATAGCCGTAGCTACGTTTTCGGGTATTGTAGGCAACTGTACACTCCTTGTAGGAGTTTCAAAGTCTTCATCAGTGATTTCGTCAATAGAAGACACCTCTTCAATAATCAATTTACCGTCTGCATCAACAGGGTTTCCTTGATTATCTACAACACCATTCTGCCCGGGAGCATTGCCCTCGGGTGCAAACTGGTTGTTCGGAATTTCCGAACTGCTTACTTCTTGATTTCCTTGTGGCGCTCCATCCTGGCCACCGCCTTGCACATCATCAGAAACCGCTCCTCCTTCGTTCCGTTGTCCAGCAACCGGAGCTCCTGAGGCAGGAACAGATTGTTCGCCTTGCAGTACTTCACCGCCTCGGCCAGTGCCCTCGCTTTCTCTTGTGGTGTCATATTCGTAATTTTCCGCTAAGTTATTATAATATTCCGTTTCATCAAACCCTTTGTACGATTCAATAATACGAGGAACAACAGTGCTCTCATATTCCGCCATCTCATCGACCGAGTCAAACCCAAGCTGCGCTGCAACAGCCTCCATCTCCGCTCTCTGCTGCTCGATGCTCTCCCGGTTCCTCTGCTCAAGCCCCCTCTTCGCGTATGAACGAGGGTTGCCACTCGATAAAATGTCAATGATAGCATTCCTCACATCCTGCATATCACCCGTAAAGCCAAGCGTTTGTGCTTGTCTTTTTTTTTTGAAAACTCCTCCGTCACTTCGTGACACCTCCTCTTTAAAAAGCGGAGGAGTGTGAGTGGAATTTTGAGCGGTAAACGGGGCTCGTAACCGGCTTGCCGCTTTGCTTGCAAAGAACCCGCGCCCCTCAGCTTCCCAAGCTGTATCGTACAAAACACGAAAGACAAGCGTTTATGCTTGTCTTTTTTTTGAAAACTCCTCCGTCACTTCGTGACACCTCCTCTTTAAAAAGCGGAG
>CAZAIM010000006.1:0-38764 GCA_964485215.1 uncultured Bacteroidaceae bacterium
CCGTACGGCAGTTTAGCAAACTGCTGGTTTCAGCCACTCACCCAAACTTCCATTGGAGATAGCTTACGCCCTTATTTTGCGTTGCAAAGGTATAAACATTCCTTGGAATACGCAAATATTCCAGGGAATATTTTAAAAAAAAATCATTATTCCTTGCTTTGGAGGAAGCCTAAAGACCTCAATAGCTCACTTTGTCATCCTTTTCACGCCATTTATCGAAAGGAACAATGGCCTCGTCGGCCAGAATATTCAAGAGTGGCTTGGACCGGTCAGCAGGAGACAATTCGAGTTCACTATATATAAAGGAGTCGTCGAAACCGGCAGCAGCCGCATCATTCTGGTTTGCACCATAATATATTTTGTCAATATGAGCCCAATATATTGCACCAAGACACATGGGGCAAGGCTCACAGGATGTATATATCACGCAACCGCTCAAGTCAAAGCTTCCAAGCCTGCTGCAGGCAGAGCGGATTGCACAGACCTCGGCATGCGCAGTCGGGTCATTGTCGGGAGTAACTCTATTGACGCCCTTTGCCACAACAACGCCATCCTTTACTATTACGGCACCGAAGGGGCCGCCACCATTTTTCACATTTTCAACAGCCAGTGCTATCGCCTGGCGCATATAATCCTTTTGTTCCATAATGTATGCTGTTTACACACAAAACAAAAGGTACAGGCCTGCTGTTCACGCACCGGCAACAACCGTTAACGGCTCTTGCCGACAAAACGTTTGTCAATATATTCAAAGAAATTATCCTTGTACATTTCCCCAATAGGAACATACACATTGCCATCGTATACTATACGCATCTTTGAAATCTCCTTTATCTTGTTGAGATTCACAAGGTAGGAGCGATGGACACGCATAAAATCGGCAGTCGGCAAACTCTCCTCAATCTTCTTCATACTGAGCAACGACACTATAGGCTTCGGGCTCCCCTCCACAAATATACGTACATATTCGCTCATACTCTCGATATACTTTATTGAGTTCACCGGCACACGCAGCATACGGTAATCGGACTTCACATAGAGACAATCGCAGCATTCCTCCACTCTTTCGCACTTCTCGGGCAATGTATCCTGCGCTGCATTGCACTGCATCATCTTCTTCACCTTATTGGCTGCCTTTAGAAAATCCTCAAAACCGAAAGGCTTAAGCAGATAATCCACAGCATCGAGCCTGAACCCCTCTATTGCATATCCGGAATATGCCGTAGTGAATACTATGAGTGGCCTGGGCACAAGAGAACGTACCAATGAAACACCGTCAATGTCGGGTAAATTGACATCTACGAACATAACATCGACACTCTCATTGGCAATGACCGTCATTGCCTCGGCTGCCGACAGGCATGAGCCTACATTGACCAGGAACGGGACACGTTCAATATACTTTTCGAGCTGTGCTACAGCCAAGGGCTCATCTTCAACAATTATACACTTTATCATATTGTATCGGTATTTTCAATTCAACGTTATACCATCCACTGTTACGGTTGATGGTGAGCCTCGCCTTCTCGCTGAAAAGAAGTTCAAGACGCTTCCGCGCATTCTCGATGCCTACACCACCCTCTCCATTCGCAAATTGATGATTGGCTTTTTCGGGCACAGTATTCTTGCATACAAAAACAAGTACCTCGCCAAGCTCATCCGTTCCTATAGAAATCTCTATCACAGATTGCCCGTTCTGTGCAACGCCATGCTTGAAAGCATTCTCCACAAACTGCATAAACAGCATCGAAGGGACATTGACACCCTGGACATCCTGCGTAAAGGAGGTTCTGACCTCGAGTTTGTCGGTATATCGCAAGCGCATAAGACCCACATAGCTGTTAATGAACTGAATCTCCTTTTCAAGCGGTACGAATATCGACGACTTGTCGTACAGCACATAACGCATCATTCCCGAGAGTTCCCTCACCGCACTCTGCGCCTTGTCCTTATCAATATCCACCAAGGCGTGAATGTTGTTGAGGCTGTTCATGAAGAAATGAGGATTTATCTGATATTTCAGATATTCGAGCTGAGAACGCAGTTTTTCTTTTTCGAGTTCCTTTATATTCTCGTCACGGCGAAGAGTAAAGAAGAAGAGCCGCACACATATATTGAACACAAGCACAAAGAGAACAATTATTAAACGGATGTTATTAGGGTGAACAAAGAACCTCCATACCTCGTGGCGCGTTTGCACAGGCTTTGTTTCATCTGTTGCATCCACCCTCTTTTCGACTGCCGCCGCAGACAGAGTATCCGTCCTCAGAGAAGATACCGCATCCTGCACAACAGCATGTTCGGGTGTACTTGCAGCACGCTCGGGATGCCATTTGAACCTGCCGTCGCCATTGGGATCCTTGACCGGCAAGGAAATGTAAATAATTGTACACGCAACAATTATGCACAGAAAATACAAGACAACAAGCCTTCCCTTCTTTTTGTACAGAAGGAAAGGCATAAGTATATTATTGTTCACCAGGAACAGAATGAAAGCCGGTGTCAGGAACCACCAAAAATCAAGGATTTCGGCGGTTGTAGGCCAAAAGGAGCTATCCTTGAGAAGTGCGCCCAAGAATGGAGACAACAGCAACACACCCCAGAATAGGAAGTATATCACATACTCTACCGTTCTTTTTTTAAGATTCCAGTTCATTGTTCATTTTGCTTATCCTGCACAAGATATACACATTTTCATCAAAAAAAGAATAAAATCAGCAGAAAGCAAAGATGTGTCAACCAACAGGGTCACTTGACAGCCTTGAAGCTCATATCGAGTCCCTTGACCGAATGTGTAAGCGCACCCACAGAAATGAAGTCTACACCACAGAGAGCATAACTGCGCAATGTGTCGAAGGTTATGCCGCCCGACGATTCGGTCTCGTAACGGCCCGCAACCATCTCAACAGCCTTGCGTGTCTTTTCCGTATCGAAATTGTCGAACATGATACGCTGTACACCGCCCATGTCGAGCACTTTCTGCAAGTCCTCTAACGTACGCACCTCGACCTCTATCTTCAGTTCCTTGCCACACTCCCTGCAATACTCCTTCGCACGCTGTACAGCCTGTTCGATACCACCAGCAAAATCGACGTGATTATCCTTAATGAGAATCATATCAAAAAGACCTATACGGTGGTTCACACCCCCACCAATGCGCACAGCCTCTTTCTCCATAATGCGCATTCCCGGAGTTGTCTTGCGTGTGTCGAGCACTCTGGTGCCGGTGCCCTCAAGTTCCTTAACATAACGGCGCGTCATTGTAGCTATGCCACTCATCCGCTGCATCACATTCAGCATAAGACGTTCAGTCTGCAACAACGAGCGCACGCTGCCAGTTACATACATAGCAATGTCACCCTTCTTCACCTCGGCACCATCCTCAATGAGCACTTCTACTTCGAGCGAACTGTCGAAGCGTGCAAATATACGCTGTGCCATTTCCACTCCGGCAAGCACGCCATCCTCCTTTATTAGAAGCATATTCCTGCCCATAGCATCGGCCGGAATAGTAGAAAGCGTTGTATGGTCACCATCACCAATATCCTCGGCAAATGCAAGGTCGATAAGTCTGTCGATAAGTTCGTCTTTTACATTCATAATCATAGATATTTTCTGCGAAGATATACAATTCCTTCAATTAGTGCAAAAGCAACGGCTTTTTTTGTTTATCTTCGCCGAAAAATTCAGAAACAGTACAGAATGAAGATAACGTTGCTCGTTGTCGGCCGCACTGTCGACAACAACATAATCGCAGGCATTAAGGACTACACACAAAGAGTGTGCCATTTCACACAGTTTGAAATGGAAGTCATACCAGAGTTGAAGAATGCCAGAAAAATGAGCGAGGCGCAACAGAAAGAGGCCGAAGGCGAGTTGATTCTGAAAACCCTGCAGCCCGGTGACCGTGTCGTGCTGCTCGACGAGGGCGGTAAAGAGTACCGTTCAACGGAATTTGCAGCCTGGATAGAACACAAGCAGAACATATCGACAAAGCGACTGGTATTCGTCGTGGGCGGCCCATACGGCTTTGCGTCAAAAGTCTACGATGCAGCACACGAAAAACTGTCGCTGTCGAAGATGACCTTCTCGCACCAGATGATACGCCTTCTGTTCATAGAGCAGCTATACCGGGCTTACACCATTATAAACCACCTACCCTACCACCACGAATAGGGAAAAGGAACCTTCCCTTGAAGAGACACCTTCATTCGCTCTCTTCCTCGGCCACGAACTGGTAACACCCTGCATCGACAGCCCCGGAACCGCGAAGAACACCATCCACATCGACAGGCAGAAGACCCGTAAACTCTTCCGAAGCAGCCCCACGCGCCGTCGATTCTGCCGACAGATGAAAATCGTATTTGAAGACATCATGGTCTATGAGCATGAAATGCGCTTTGCCGAACGGCTCTACACCAACGCTGTCATACCTTATGGCTACAAAATTGCTGTCCTGCTCCTGCACCGTATTAATTAAGGAGTTCTCGAACCTGTAGTTAAAGGCATTGGAGATACTGTCGCCAAAATGGGCAACCTTTCCCTCTAACTCATCATCTTTTGAACCCGTTATAATACAATTGGCAAAAAAAGCCCTGGCAAGAGGTGCCGGCTCATCCTCAATGCTATTGCTGAGAGCGAGAGCTACGCCACGAGGTTTCCACACATAAAAATTCGCAATAGTACAGTGCACGAACGACACATCACCGCCAACCACCTTAACGCAGTTGCCGCCGGCATTGGCAAACAGTGAATTTGAGACATTGGCACGCGACATCACAAGTTCAAGAGCGTTACCATGGAAATTATACAGTTTTGACGACTCTATGGATATGCGATGCACTGTGCTGTCACCACGCTCTACCCTGATGCCATAGTTGGCACTGTGTATGTCGCAATGAAGCAAGCGGTTGCCACCGCTTGTCGAGGAGAAGAGCACGCCATCCCACTGGCCGGGGATACGGTCATATGGCAGATAGCTGAACATATTGTCTGTTCTGTCACCACGCATCACCACTGGCCGCATAGCAGTCCCTTGAGCATTCAAAGAACCGTCAACCCGCATAAACGCCTTGTCGTGGAAATAGAGCGTAGTTCCGGCCGGGATATCAAGCCTTGCATTCTCCCCTACAACAAGACTGTCATAGACTACATAATGCCCAGGAAGTAATGCCGTGTCGGCATCAATGCTCACACCGCGCATGAACGTAACGTCCCGGCCATAGGCCACCAGCAAGACACTCTGCCGGACACCACTCTCCAGGGTAAACAGCAAGGAGTCTTTGACCATAAAAGGAGTATCCTTTCCATTCCTGTCGAGATTCACCGATGCAAGCACATAAAGACTATCCTTGGCAAGAATCTCCAGATTGTTCATCAGTGCGCCATACTGTCCATCGACAAGCACGCTGAAACCACTCTCTCCCCCACTTGCCAAACATACATTGCTTATGCGCAAGGCATCCTTGTTTCGGTTACGCACAACGAACATCGCCGTTGGCGAACCCACCTCGGTGAACAAAGTGTCGAAAGAGACCGTGTCCTTCGAAAATTCCAGGCGCAGCGAAGGAGATGCCGAAAAGTCGGTATCCTCGCTACAGGAAACGAGGAATACCGACAGCAGAATTATATAAAGTGCCCTTTTCATCTATTAGTATACATTACTTTCCTTTTCATAAACGGCAAGAGCAGCATTTTATTGCAGGAAAAGTCACTTCTTTGGGGCATTCTCAAGCAACAGCAGCAGATGACGCCACCAACGTCCGGTCGAAGCAATATCAAGCCTCTCGTCGGGAGAATGCACGCCCCGCATTGTAGGGCCAAAGGAAATCATATCGAGGTGAGGAGCCTTTTCAAGGAACAGGCCACATTCAAGACCTGCATGAATTGCCTTTATCTTAGCATCATTGCCAAAGAGCTCCTTGTATGTATCGCAGGCTACCTTCAGGATTTCCGATTTTGTATTCGGTTTCCATCCCGGATATTTTCCTTTCGTCTCAACTGTAGCCCCTCCAAGTTCAAATGCCGCACGCACCGAATCGGAAACAGCATCACGCGAAGACTCTGTTGAACTTCTCTGACTTGTTGTCACAAGCAGGACATTGTCCGATGTACGCTTCACCGAAGCAAGATTACTCGATGTCTCAACAAGCCCTGGAACATCCTGACTCATAGCAAAGACACCATTGAACACCGCATTCATCGACTTCAGGAAACGCTCAACCATCTGCGGGTCCATAGCGCGGTTCACAGGGTCGCAACTCTGCATTGTAAAACGTGCATTGGGTTCGGTTGCGGAATATTCGGCCTGCACCTCGGCGGCAAAGAGATTGAACTCAACACGAACCGGCTCCTTGTCGGCCTGCTGCACTGCTATGACAGCCGAAGCATCACGCGGAATTGCATTATGAAGGCTACCGCCGCTTATGTCGCACAGGTAGAACTCAAATTTTTGCGCCAAACGGCAAAGGAAGCGGTTCATCAGCTTATTGGCATTGGCACGGTTCTTGTTGATGTCGTCGCCCGAATGGCCTCCTGTGAGAGCGTTTATATCCACCTTCATGAAAAAGAGAGAATCGGGGATAGCGGTCCATATATGCTTGAATTCCGCATAGTTGCACACACCGCCGGCACACCCGATGAATATCTCGCCTTCATCTTCAGAGTCGAGATTTACCAGAATATCGCCCTGCAACAGTTCGGGTGAGAGAGCTTCTGCACCGGTAAGACCAGTCTCCTCATCTATCGTAAAAAGGCAGTTGACAGGGCCATGCTTCAATGTACTGTCGGCAAGTACAGCCATAGCCGCTGCCACACCTACGCCATTGTCGGCACCCAAAGTTGTACCCTGTGCCTTGAGCCATTCACCATCGACATAAGGGCGTATGGGGTCTTTTGTAAAGTCGTGGTCAATGTCGGGGCGTTTGTCGCACACCATGTCCATATGGCTCTGCAAGATAATCGTCTTGCAGTCCTCGTATCCAGGCGCAGCAGGTTTCTTAATCAACACGTTGCCCACACTGTCACTTAGAGTTTCATACCCCAGTTCCTTGCCGAACTGCTGAAGGAAAGCAGATATCCGGGTCTCATTCTTTGAACCGTGGGGAATATTGCATATCTGCATAAAGTACCCGAAGAGAGATTCGGGCTGAAGATTCAGTTTTTCCATAAAATCACCTGTTTAAATTTGTTAACCAACAATAAGAAACATCAAAATAATGTTAATTATTTCTTTTTCAACTCACTTTTTTACTTTTTTTATGTTACACTGCAATTTTGTGGCGAACAAAAGCACTATCTTTGCAGCACAAATTTTGCGGAAGTACCGCCCGCTCACAGAAGCGGACTTTACAAAGTTAATGGAAATGTTTAAGACTTTACTATTTACATTGTTAATAATTGCAATTAGTTTTGCATTGCTTGCCATTACGATAATAATAAAGAAGAACGGCAAGTTCCCCAACCTGCACGTTGGCGGCAACAAGGCTATGCGCAAAAGGGGAATCAAGTGTGTCCAGTCGCAGGACAAGGATGCCCGCATTGAGAACCCGATGGCAGTAAAAGAGATAAACACAGTATATAAAAAATTATGAAAACCACTAAGACAATTGCATTTTTCGCGGCAATGGCTGCTTCGTTGCTGACAGTAACCGGCTGCTCTTCGGAAGAGAAGACAGAGACAAAAGGCACAGAGAACGTTGCTGCCGAAACTGCCAATGGTATCAGGATTGCCTATGTTGAGTATGAAGCTTTGATGACACAGTACAATTTTGCGATGGACATCAACAAGGAGATGATGCGCAAAGAGGCAAACATCAGCAACACCATTCAGGAAAAGGGGAAGGCGTTGCAGGATGAACAGGCCGAATTCCAGCGCAAATACCAGAACAACGTATTTGCTTCCCAAGAACGCGCACAGGCCGAGTATGAGCGTCTGGCAAAAAAGGAGCAGGAGCTCGTGCAGCTGCAGCAGAGCCTTCTTGCCGAGTACGAGAAAGAGCAGCTCGGCAGACACCAGGCCTTGCGTGACTCTGTAAGCAACTTCATCAAGGAATACAACAAGGAAAAGGGCTATGATTTCATACTCACCAAGCTGGGTGATGAGATTCTCTATGCAAACGAGGCATACAACATCACCGAAGAGGTTGTGAACGGACTGAACAGCCGTTACACTCCCGAGCAGAAGTAAGTACGTTTTAACCCAACAGCAACAATAGAATCAGGGCTGCCGCGGCAGCCCTGATTCTATTGTTATTACCTATCAGCGATTAGGCAGGTTATTCTCATCGTACATATCAACCCTGTCGGCATGCATGTTGCGGTTTGGCGGTGGAGGAGGAAAAGAGCCGTCGCCCATTTGCGGCATACCCCCTTTGCCGAACGGCATTCCAGGAGGCGGCGGTGGAGGCATCGGACCGTCAACTGCGTGATGCCCCGGTGGCGGAGGAGGTGGAGACATCATTCCTTTAACATCGAACGTATCGGGGTCAATACTCCTCACTTCACGTCCCCTTACCACAGAGAGCAGGGCTTCCTGCACGAAATCCATGCTTTCATACACCGACAAAGGCGTTCCGTCCTTATAAAGTCCCTTTCGAAGAGATTCTCCACCCGAAAAATCCTTGGACAGAGAAAGAGTATACCGTTCATCGCTCTCCATACCCGGCACTGAAAAGAGAAGTGAAGCATCTTCAATGTCGCGTGCCAAACGATAGGAAAGCAAAGCCTTTCCGCTGTTGTCGGATATTGTTGCATAATCTCCCGTCTTGAGTGAAAGGCCACTCCACGACACCAGCGGAGCCACGGTCTCACGGCCTAACGGCAAGCAAGGAGAGAAACCCATAGAACCGCCAACAGAGAGCAGCACACCTCCACGAAGGACAAAATCGGCAGGATTGTCAGTGTCAATACCCTGTTCGGGGGAATAAGCACCGTCGGCAACCAGCAGGCCGGCGTTGACCTCCACCCTGCCATTGCTGTCAACTGCATCATTCATCACCGAATAGGCAAACGTACTGCCGCCATCAACCACCAAAGAGGTTCCTGCATTTATCGCATCGTCATAGGCATAGATATACAGTTCGGCATCACCACCTATCCACATTTTCCCTTTCGACTCTGCTCCTTCGGCACGTTCACCCTTTCCAAGCACAAGAACTTCGACATTGCCTCCGGCAATCCACAAGTCACCGTCGCTCTTTATGCCCTTGCACGAAGCGTGTGCATTGATGTCTACAGGATGATTCACATCATTTCCTTTCGTCACCACCTTGACATTGCCGCCGCTTATGGCAATGTTCCCGTCTCCGCTTATTCCCTTTGCACCATCTCCAAGACTTGTCAAAGAAAGTTCGCCGCCATATATACTCAGTGCCGAACTGCACTTAATACAGGACGATGAACTATAGTCATCCTTCTTTTCGGCAAAGAGAGCGTTACCCGAAGCCTGCACCTGCATAGTTCCGCCTGCAATTACGCAATCGGCCTTCGCCTTGATGCCGTCGGCTGCATCGCCCGAGACATTCACCACAACAGCACCGGCAGCCTGATAGAAGCCTGCGACCTGCAAGCCATCGGCCTTGGAGTGCGACGAAGCGAGAGAGAGCCTTCCACCATAGAGGTAAATATCCCCTTTACTCTTGAGCACATCCTTTGTTGCAGCCGCATCGACACTACCCTCGTACACACACAAAGCCTTCTCCCAAGCCAGCGCATTCCCGGCCTGTGAAGCAATCTTCAAGCCGGCTCCTGCTATGCAAATCGTATCATCGGCATATATACCACTTCTGCGCCCCGCATTTATACGAAGAGAACCATCACCAAGCAAAACAGACCGACCCATGAACTTAAGAACCGCACTGTTCTTTGGTGCCTTCTCTCTGCCGGGCTTGTCGGAAAGCACAGCATCGCCATCACACCTCAAATAAATCACTTCGCGCGATGACACCTGCAACGTATTCCTGCCCATAGCTGAAAGTGAAAGCCCTTTCAGAGTAACCAACGGGGAAAAATCGCTCACAATAGTTACAGAACCGTTGTCCGAACTGCCCGAGAGGCAATACTCCACACCTGGAACTGAAGATTTTATCACAACATCTGCCCCATCCACAACCGCCTCAACACCTTGAGGCAAGGCAAATAGAGGAACCGTACTGCCCGAGAAGACAACCTCTACCCTCTTCGTAAACAAATCCTTTTCAAAGCGGGGAAGTTCAACTGCAGCTACAGGAATTCTGAGAGAATCCGCAACATCCGCGTCGTTCGGCACAGAAGGTGCAACCTCATTCTTCCTGCCACAGCCGGAAAGAAGCAGTATCAGGCACAATACACAACAAGCACTGCATATCCTAAATAAACGAATAGCCATACAATAATATTTATTCCTAATAATATAAACCGCTAAAGCATCATTGTCCGGACTGGTATAATTTCAAATTTACCATTCCGCTACCTGCTTTGACCTCATTCACAGACAGGACGCACACCGAAAGAGAAAGTACGTTCATATGTGTTCATATTGTACTTTTCGTTGCTGAAGAACAAGAAGTGCGTATGATAGGTGTTGTACCCAACAGGTGTAGAACTATAATCGCTCTTGGAAACTGTCTCACCCCAAGGATAATATTCCCCGTATTCCTCGGGAGATGCAGCACCGATATTCCAGCCGGCCCAACAGACACTAAGACCTAAATCGACCTTCATTTGAGTAGAAATCACACTATTTTGAACCAATTGTTCTTGTTTACGTTTCAAGCGTTCCTGCTCTGCCCTCTGTGCGGCAGCAATGGAATCCCGCCTATGCTGTCGCCCCAAGAGCATATATATCAGTGGCCGGCGAGAAACTGACAACATTGTTACCCATCTGTTCAAGCGGAGCATAACCAGGAGTAACACCAAGCAATGTGGAGGTATTCTCGCCATTCACCTCGTCATATTGCTTGGAGACACCGAAGTCTATGAGAATCTATTACATAATAGGCCGTACCGTTCTCCTCGAACACATCAAATACGCGCACAATATTATTATGCTGCAGTTCATAGAGTGCGGTTGCCTCATCAATGAACTTGCGCTTGAGCCTGCCGACAAGCTCTGCCTTGCCTTTTGTTCCAACTGCAACCTTGCCGGTTGCTTCTTCGCGGTTGCAGAAGTCCTTGGCGAAGAACTCCTTTATGGCAACACTCTTCTTGAAGAGTGTGTGCCTGGCAAGATATGTACAACCAAAACCGCCGCTACTGATGTAGCGGACGATTTCGTACTTTCCTCCCTGGAGAAGTGTTCCCGAATTCAAGTGCATATTTGTGTATGTAACTGTTTATAGGTGTCGGCCACCGTTCAGGAAACATTTCTAAGCCTTCTTGTGCGGCATCTTGTGCGGAGCAATCATATTCTCGGGGCGGAGCAGTTCATCGAGTTCCTCTTTTGAGAGCATACCCTCTTCGAGCACAAGATCATACACGCTACGGTTCTCCTTGAGCGCACGCTTTGCAATCTTGGCACTGTTCTCGTAGCCAAGTACCGGGTTCAGCGCAGTGACAATGCCTATGCTGCCCATAACGAGTTCCTTGCAGTGACCCTCATTGGCTGTTATGCCGTCGACACAAAGAACACGCAAACGAGTGAGACCACGCAACAGCATACGTATCGACGAAATAATCGAATGTACTATTACCGGCTCCATAACATTAAGCTGCAACTGCCCGGCCTCAGCCGCAAAAGTCACGGTAAGGTCATTGCCTACCACGTGGAAACATATCTGGTTGACAACCTCAGGAATTACCGGGTTCACCTTGCCCGGCATAATGCTTGAACCCGGCTGCATTGGCGGCAGATTAATCTCGTTGAGGCCACAGCGCGGACCGCTCGACAACAGGCGAAGGTCGTTGCATATTTTGGAAAGCTTTACAGCCAATCGTTTAAGAGCAGAAGAATACATTACCGAAGAGCCGGCATCGGGAGTAGCCTCTACAAGGTTTCCGGCGAGCACGAACGGTTTGCCCGATATTGCACGCAAGGCATCCACACAAGCCTGCGCATATCCAGGCTCGGTATTAATGCCGGTTCCGATTGCCGTTGCGCCCATATTCACCTCAAGGAACAGGCGTGCCATCTCATTAAGGCGGCTCACCTCCTCGTCAAGAGTGACAGCAAACGCTTCGAACTCCTGTCCGAGTGTCATTGGAACAGCATCCTGAAGCTGGGTGCGTCCCATCTTTATAACCTTGTCGAACTCCTTTCCCTTGGCACGGAACGACTCGATAAGACGCTTGAGTTCGCGCACAAGATCCTCATTGTGAAGAATAAAGCAGAGTTTGAACGATGTCGGGTAGGCATCGTTTGTAGACTGCGAAAGATTGACATGGTCATTCGGGTGGCAATACTGGTATTCACCCTTTTCGTGCCCCATAATTTCAAGTGCACGGTTGGCTACAACCTCGTTGATGTTCATATTTGTCGAAGTTCCTGCACCTCCCTGAATGAGGTCGACCGGGAACTGGTCGACAAGCGCACCCTCCATAATCTCTTCACAGGCCTTCTTTATTGCAGAACCAATCTCCTCGTCAAGCGTACCGAGCGACACATTTGCATGTGCGGCCGCCCACTTGACCATTGCAAGAGCCTTTACATAATAAGGGTGATCACTGATGGTTATACCTGTTATGTCCTTGAAGTTAACCATCGCACGCAATGTCTGCGCTCCATAATAAGCATCGGCCGGGACCTGAATCTCGCCTAAAGAATCGTGCTCAAGACGTGTTTTCATGATATACTTGTTTTTAGAACTGTTACTACAGAAATATAATGGCACTGCAAGAGAAATTGTTCGCTCGCAGCCAATCCCATCTGCGAAGATATAAATTAAAAGTGGTAAGCAGGAAACAAAAACTGTAAATTTTAGAAAAAAAAACTTTCGGACAGAGAAAAGAAATAAGGAGAACTTTCGTTCTCCTTTCAGTAGCGGGGGAAGGGATCGAACCTCCGGCCTTTGGGTTATGAGCCCAACGAGCTACCACTGCTCCACCCCGCGATGCGGTTTTCAAAACTGATGCAAAAGTACAGCCTTTATTTTGAATGTGCAAATTTTTGAGCAACTTTTTTCAGCAAAAAGCCCAATTAAGAGATTTTTTAACAATTACACGATTGCACAATTGTGCAAATCTGTGTATTTTTGCAGAAAATTACGACACCATCCAAAACCTATTATGGCAACAACAGACACCAGAGAACTACTAATAAAGGTTGCAAGAAGGCTTTTTGCACAGCAAGGAATAGGCAGCATCACTATGAATGACGTTGCCCAGGCTGCCGGCAAGAGCCGCCGTACCGTGTATACATACTTTCAAAGCAAAGAGGAGCTGCTCGAAGCAAGCATCGAAATGGAGGTAAAGAAAATCTCCGCAGCAATCACAAAAGTGGCAATGTCAAATCTTCCGCCCGACAGAAAAATCATAAAGCTTATATTCGTGCGCCTGCAGGCCACGCGCAGCATTGTGCGCAGGAATGGTTGCCTGCATTCCGACTACATACTCATTGTAGAACACATACGCAAAAGTTTCGATGCAAAGGAAATTGCCCTGTTCCGCCATATAATAACAGAAGGAAAGCAAATGGGAATCTTCAACACCGAAAGCCCCGACCTCGCAGCACGTTTCCTGCATTTCTGCCTCAAGGGCATTGAGATGCCATTCATAAACGGCATTATGAGCAAGAATAATGACGACAAGTTCGTGCACGACTTTACCGAAAGGGTTGTCCTGAACGCATTGGGACACACAGGAAAGACAAACAGCCAGGAGCTATGAACATACTCTACGAAGACAACCACATAATTGTAATAAACAAGGCTGCCGGCGAAATTGTCCAGGGTGACAAGACCGGCGACAAGTCGCTGTGCGACACGATGAAACAGTTCCTGAAGGAGAAATACGCAAAGCCGGGCAACGTCTTCGTCGGGCTTCCGCACCGTCTCGACCGGCCGGTGAGCGGAATTGTTGTCTTTGCAAAGACAAGTAAGGCACTCGAAAGGCTCAATACAATGTTCCGCGACGGCAACGTAAAGAAAATCTATTGGGCAATAACCAAGGAAAAACCGTTAAAGCCCGAAGGAGAGATAAACAGCTGGATATTGCGCAACGAGAAGATGAACAAGAGTTTCTCTTACCCCAAAGAGGTAAAAGGCAGCAAGCATGCCCTGCTCTATTACCGTCATATAGCAGCATCACAGAACTACAACCTCATTGAGGTTGAACTGAAGACCGGCCGCCACCACCAGATACGTTGCCAGCTGGCATCAATAGGCTGTCCCATAAAGGGCGACCTGAAGTACGGCGCACAGCGTTCAAACCCCGACGGCAGCATATCTCTGCACGCACGTTACATAGAGTTCATACACCCTGTATCCAAGGAAACGATACAAGTAACTGCACCGCTCCCTGCCGACAGGCTATGGCAGAGCTTTGGAGCATGAGCGAACCAGTAAGTCGCCATCATATTGCCAGATGGCGAATAATTACTTGTCTTTCAAATAGTTTTCAATGTACCTTACCGGAACATTCTTAAGCAACACCCTCTTTTCACCGTCAAGCAGGTAAAGTGCAGGCAAGCCCGGAATTTCATACAGAAGCTCATCATATATCGCCTCCTTTTCATCGCAAGCATCTATCCACCCCTCAGGAGCCGGGGTATTCGTCCATGCCTCAGTCTTGCCCTCGACACACACCGAAAGGACTTTCATACGCCCGGCCTTAATAAAACGCAAGCAGTTAGGGGAAGAAAGAAGTTCATTCTTTGTTATCGTGCAGACATCACACTCAGGGTCACCAAGGAACAGAAGAATATACTCGCCATCGAGACGTGAAAGCCGGCTGTGCCGGCCGTCACGTGTCATAAAACCGAAATCGGCAGCTTCTGTGCCTACACGGTTCTTGCTTGCCATACTAAGGTCGAACGTATACTGTTGCCTGTCGCGTTCTTCAATAGCAGGCAAAGCAACTGCCTTCTCGAGCAGCATAATATAAAGTTCCTCATCATATAGCGGAGAGAGAGGCTCTGCAAGATACTTCTCACCAAGTGCCATGAAGTAACGCAGCATCCTTCCGTTTCCCGATATGCGCAAGGCAAACTGCTCCATAGCCGTATCCTTCTGCGTCACATAAGGCATAATGCTTATGAAATTCGAGAAGCCTTGCTCCGATATATCCTTGTTGCCAATGAGGGTGAGGTCGTTGAAATCATATCTGTCCCAATAATGGAGAGCAAGATAGTTGGCACGAGCCTCAGGACCTTTAAGCGTAGCCGGGACATCGGGAAGCGGGAACCCGCCATCCTGTGCCAGGAGAGAGAACGGCAAAAGGAGCAGTAATGTAATGAATATTCGTTTCAGCATAGTTCAAAACTTTTTAAATCCTTTTCGGACAAGCACATCGGCGACAGAATTGACCGTCAATTAGCAGGCTCAAGTATCACATTCGGGTTATTGTAGAGCGTATTCAGGTTTTCTATATGGCAATGATAGACCCTGCCGTCACTTGCAATGTAGTCGAACTCAACCTCCTCAGTCGTCCATCCGAACTGATACTCAGAACGGAGATTGAGAGCGTATTGTCCATTGCCGGAAACCATTATTGAACCAATGCGCACACCATCCTTTGAGCGTGCGAATGCCACGAAAGCATCGGCAGGCATAGGTGTCTCTACACCATCGACAATGTAATGTATCGTACCATTGATAGTCTTGTTGGTTATCTTGAATGATTTCTCATAATAGACGACCTTCTCGGCATTCGAACTGATAGTTATCTGACCAGCCGATGTAACCTTGCTGGTTCTGAAAGGCAATCTCTTGCGCTCGCCGGCCTGGTTTGCATTGCTTGCGTCAGCGGCAATAGCGGCACCTGTACCGAAGGCTCTTTCGGCTTCACGCGTACTGGCAACAGTGTATACAAAGCGTCCGTCAGAACCTCTCTTCAGCTTGTCGGCATTCAGGTTACATTCAGCAAGGCGGCTCTCGTCAACCTGCAGCATCGGAGCATCTATATAAATCTCAAACTCCTCACCGAATGGGTCGACACTGTTAAGGTCGCTGCCCTGGAAACTTGTAACGTCTAATTCTATATCCACAGCCTGATTAGGCTCATAAGTCAGTGAAATCTCATCAAGCACCTCCTCTTGCAGACCATCGAGAAGCGTTCCTGTGCCATTTATCTGCGCCGAGAAACGGAAGGGACGATAGGTGGCAAGTTCGAAAATCATTGAGCGGTATGTGTTGCCCGAATAGTCTTCGGAACCGTTAAGGACAGACCTGTTGCCCGATTGATTGGATGATATACGTACCACGTCATCACTCACAGCGCAGTTTGTCCTGAGGTGCATAGCATAGTGGCCTGTCGGAACACCCTCTGTATTCTTTGGCATAAACATAAACATACGGCCGCTCTTCGATGTTTCCCATACATTCTCGGGAACCTCATAATAGTTGCACTCGAGATTCATCCCCACCGGTATATTATCTACGGTATAGTGGTCGAGTGTCTTCGAATAGAGCAAGAACTCGTCATTTGCACCGACATTGATGGCCTCACCTGTAGAATTGTCCTTCATAACCATATCGAAATCCACATGCGCATACCTCTTTCTCGGAACCAGTTTATAGTAGATAATCTCATCCGTAGCATATCCGTCTCCACTGCCATCGGGCCTGTATTCGCTTAGGCCGGATACTGTTATCGCACGCTGGTGACCTGCATAGACAAAGCTCTTCTGCAGTGTCTCGAAGTGGGCAGCCTCAACCCAAAGGTTGTCGACATAATTGTCTTCGTGTGTAAGAATGTTCTCGAAATAGAGACGATGCACTCCCGGCTTGTCTACTATATACTCATACTTGTAGTCATAGCCCTTGTAGTCGGCACCGAACCATTCTTCATCGTCCTTGCGTATGACTGGCAGCTGCATTCCCGATGCTGCACGCACGTCGAGACTGTTCACTGTTATAAGAACAGGGAAGGGATAGAGGATTTCGGGGCAGTTCTCGGGGATTGTAAACTTCAGTGTCACGAATTCTCCGGTGCTTCCTCCATAGACCTGAGTACCCACCCAGGAAGGTGTGAACACCTGTTCCTTGATTACATTTATCTCAATGGTCCTCTGCAAGCGGCCTTTCTTTACAAGAAGAGTACCCTTCTGTATATCCTTACTCATCGGGTGTAGCTTGATTGTCACGCTGCCCTTGCCGGTAGCCGGGTCAAAGGTATGGCTCACCAATTCATGTTCTGCAACGTCATTGCTGCCCAACCAAGAGACATTGGCAACATCCGATGCACTCAAAGAGCCCTTGTCGACACGGCTTATGGTATAGTTGACTGTATAGTTGGCACCGGCGTTATCGGCCGACAGCACAATACCGGTCTTTTCAACAGCAAGCTTATATGTAGCATCCTGCACTTCGGGCACCCAACTGTCGATAGATATCCACACGTTGTTGGTGAAAGGTGCCTCCAACGCCTCGGCAAACGTTTTGCTGCCATGAGAGAGCTTGCCGCTTATATTCAGCACATAGGAATGGTTTCTTCTGATGAGCAGCTGCTCCCCTTCACCATCCACAAGAGCCACACGGTAATAGAGCTGTTCTGTACCGCCTTGAGGAATGCCTCTGATAATTACGCTGACAGGATTGTCGACAGTATTCTCGTGCTCAAAGATATAATCCTCATTCTTGGTATTCACCTCTTCAATATCACTCATAAGAGTCCTGTTCTGCGGCAGAGTTACATACTCCTTTGTTCCAGGCCACACGAAACCCTCCTCGGCAGAGTAAGGAGCAACAGTTCCGAAAGCGTGTATGCCGGTTGTCACAAAACCTGTTACAGCAAGATATTCGCTGTTCCAATCCTTTATCGACACCTTGGCCTGGTTACGTATGAGTTCAATTGTACCCATGGCTGCAAGTTCATTCTGGAACACTGCCCCATTATCACTGGCCTCGAAGCGTGCCCAATATATGAGCATACCCGATGCACCTTCCATGTCGGCCATTACAGCAGCCTCTGTCTTGTTCATGAAGTCATCATCGCTGTAAAGGCTCGGGTTCTGGTTAGCAATCAGATGGATAATCCTGGTCTCCTCGGGAACATTTGCGCTGAACTTGCCCGAAGTTCCCGATACCGGTTCCGGGTTAGCATTAACCGTCGCAATGAAAAGGCCGTAAGGATTGAAGCAGAAAAGTGTCAAGTTCTGCACATCGATGCCGTCGGGGTCAACCGCACGCACCTCCACGCTCTTCATATCGGGAACCGCAGCATTGAAACTGATACTCATATACCCTTCGGGAACACCCGTCTCACCAGGAAGGTTCATATCATCCTGCACGCACGATACAAGTGCAAAGATAACACCCAGTGCAGCAACAAGCATATTATAGAATCTCTTTTTCATAATTTCTGAATTTCTCCGTTAATAAATGGCATATAGTATCTTATTTCATAAACGCATCACGCACGCAGCGGCCGGCAGTACCTCCTCTTCCATCATTCTTGCTATTATATACCGGGCCACTTGCCGACACATAATTCCTGGCATTAAGCAAATAGTCAATAGCCTCGGCATCAGCACCAGTACCCTGAATTTCCATAATTATTTTCAGTTCGGCTTCTGTGGGAAGACGCCAGTCGTCGAGGACTACAGCATTTCCGTCTTCATCCTTATACACCTCCACATAATTCGCGCAATGGTTACGGTAAAGTTCAATCTTCAGTGCGTCTGTACTGGCGTATGATATATTACCTGCATCCGAGTTAATGAATCCGAGACGCGAAGCAATCATAAACGATGGTGAAACAAGCAGTTTGTTATCTTCTCCAGAATCGGTATATCCGTCAGATGTCATTCGTGGACGACCCACCTTGTAAGCAGCAGAAGTTGAAGTTACCCTCACATGATACATTCTTGCATTACCATTACCCTCAGCACTGCTCTCATTGGGAGACGCCGTTCTGTTGCCCCAATAATAATAGTAGATATTCGACATACCGTTATCCAGCGGATAAGCGACTTTAGAACGCCAGAATCCAGATGAAGTTACATTATAGACATAATTGCCTGTCCAACTACGGCTTGCAACCTCAAGGCTGATTCCGGCAACACCGGCACCCTTGTACTGATAAGTAGTAGGGTTAGGATAATTCTCATTCACAAAGTCATCACGGTAGGAGTACCATCCCTGCTGGTTGGTTATGTAAATGAGCGGGTACTGCTCAACCCAGACAGTGTCCTTCAACCCTTCTGCATTGCTTATCTCAAGCATAAAGTAACGTATTGTATTATTGGTAGGGAGAGGGCTGTTGACAGTAATGTTGCCCGATATGCCTGCAGCACTGCCACTTATGCCACCGCCATCATATTTTACCTTCTTGCCGAACTTATCAATAAAATAGGGATAGGACGTACTGTTATCGAGGAGCGACACTGTCACGTTGGAAGATGAAGAGAAAAGCAATGATGTAGCATCGGTGCTCTCATTATGCATTCTCAACGTATCGCGATTGACTGTCAGATAAACAGGCGCATTCTCGCCATTAACGTCTACATCCACTGTTGTCCAGTCGCGTACATTATAGTTAAGGTCGGAAATCTCAATGGGCACAGACTCCTCTTCGGCACCGGGCGCATTGATTATACCGGTAACCTTGTAATAGTTGTTGCGCTTGAACTCCAAGGCCTCCTTGGGGCGCAGTGCTATCTGGTAGTAACTGTTGGCAAATGTGGCTCCACCATACTCCACCGGTATATTCACAACGAGCGAGGTACCTCTTTCAAAGAATTCGTTATTACTCCAGGAGTGGCTATAGAGATAGGCTGTTACCAGCACGGTATCGGCATCTGCCGCATCATTGGCAATCCAGGAGAAGTAGCGTCCTGTAGTCTTGTCGGGAGTACGCAACATAGGCAGAGGTTTCTCAGCAGGGTCGGCAAAAGGTATTACAGACGTGCTGTAGGGCTGGTTGCGAAGATAATAGCCTATATGCTCGTTCTTTATAAACCTTACATCATTGCCGCTCACAAATTCAACCTCGATTTTGGCTGCGGCACGGCGCAGATTGACCTTCAGCAGTGTCTTCTCCTTGTCCACTCCGTCATAAAGCACAATCGCCTGTGGCGATGCAGGCTCCGTACCGCCCTGCAGGAATGCAGCACCATCCATAAGAAAGTACTGCGGAGCATTCTCTACCGATGAGCCTGTAATGTGAATACGCTCGTCGATCTGATTGAGTGAATGCAGAGCATCGACATCCGCAAGATTTGCAAACACACTTGCAGGATGTGTGCTGTTAGCAATCACATATACATAGTACTTGGCATTCGCGGTAAAGAAGCCCGAACGTTTCACACCAAGCCTTACCGTACCCGATGATGAAGGACTCACAACGATGCGTTCACAGTACTTGAATGTGCCGTTCTCTTCAAAAATCACGACATCGAGATGATTTACAGCCGACTCTACATCATTGTCTGCAACAAGCGCACGTGTCTGAGGTTTGCCGGCAGCAACAGTCAACGCGACATAGTCTTCATCCTGATTCTCATTTGCGAAGTCAAGGTCATCGTTGACACAAGACTGCATCGCAATGACCGGCACAGCCAACAGCAGGAAATATATAAAGCGTTTCATTGTTTTCATTAGTATATTATAACTGTTTTACTTCTATAATTTTAGGGTCATTTCCACTCTGTGGCCATGCAATCTCGTCGCTCTTGCCATTGATGAAGAGATAGAGCGAAGAACCATCCGGCATCCAGTTCTGAGTATATGTTATACCAAACTTTACTGTTGTGCCGCTATTCTCGGCCTTCAACGGAATGAGGACAATCTTGTACCAATGCTCTGAATCGGCAACCCAGTCGGCACTGTTTGTCAGCTGCAGCGTAGGATTATCGCTTCTGTAGACTCTTATCTCGTAATCGGTGTCAGCCTTGTCATGCACCGGTGTCCACGTCTGTTCAGCAGGCTTGTCCATCTTGAACCAGACGGTGAAAGCATCTTCCTCGGGATTCGCTCCGTTATTATACTTCATCTGCGGAACTTCCGTTATCGCCGCCGATGGGTTTATATAATCGGGGACAACGGGATTATGGTATGTCGGATATGCGAACTCGCCTCGCTGCCACAGGTTTTCATCCTCGTCATATTCCCAGTCAAGAACCTCATACTCAATCTCAAGTCCACTGGCAATTCCGACGATGTTGAAACGGTAAATGTGATTGCGCACGATGTTTGTCTCGCTACCCTCAACAAAATCGCCGTTCGCGTCATATGAACCGAACTGTATTGAGTTAGGGAAGTCGAGCGGAGCTGTAGAGCCGTCGCCCAGCACCACACTGATATTGGGGCGGTTTTCTGCCGTATGAAGCACATTGAACTCAGGAACATACAGGAAATAGCGTTGACTGCTCACCTGCTCATACAAGGCAATGGGAGTTGCCGAATGCTTATGGTAGGCTCTGATGCAGTTTTCCTGGTCGAGAGCCGCAGTGTGTGTCACGCTGTTCCATCCGGCAGGCAGGCAGTAGCCAATAGTATTGTGGTGGTTAAGCTCAGCCTCGTCGAGCGTGAAGCCGTTTGCAAGCATTTCATTGCTCAGCACCACCTCAATCTTTGCCATAGAACGCAAGAGGCTTATGGTACCTGCATCCTGCTGTTCGTCACCATTGACCTGGAAAAGCCGGATGCCCCACATTGGAATATAACCATTGGGATATACGACATTGTTCAGTTCAAAATAGAGTTCATCGAAATTGTCCACTGTATTGGGACAGTTGGCAAGAACCATTATCTTGTATTTTACACCCTCCTTCAGGTTCAGACTGGTGACATCGCCGGCAAATCTGTACTCGGTTGCGCTCACCGGCCAATACATAAGACCGTTCACCTCGCCAAGGTAGGCATTCGCTTCACTGAAGAACAGCACTCTCAGACCATCGTATGCTATACGGTTGTCATAAGGCACAGCCTCTTCCGATGTGTACCCGTCTTCCCATGCAGCCCTTGTCTGCTTGCGGGCATCATCCACTGCCAGTGTAAATGTCACCTTCCTCAACACGCCATCATCGCCGGAACAAGCTCCGTCATCCATAATGGTGTCACATGCAGAGAACGTGCATACCGACAACAGGATAAACAAATATTTCAGTTTCTCAAACATAGCATCAGTTCATTGATTGGTTATTCAAAACAACTCGCCAAGAGTTTACGATGATTGACGACGAAATCCAACGTCCGGCCTCGTCGAGGAAGAAAGTCATATTGTACTCATCCTGACGGTCGAGGTACTCCTGATTGCTCATAGCCTTGTTGTAATTGCCCTTGACAAGCAGTGCATAGTCAATGAGGGGAACCGAGAGAACCACATCGCCCTTTTCGAGGTTCCTCACCACAAGGATTGGGCGTTTGCCCTCTACAAGACGTCCTGTTGTCATCTCTGCCACTGCCACACCTACCGATGATGCAGCACGCGTCTCATCGTCATTGTAGATATCGGCATTTATGTCGGCATTGCCAGTCTGCAGGCTCCATGGCTTGTAGATGATAAGTTCATCGTCAAGCAATGAATTGTCGTGAGCCATATGACCGTTGTAGTCCTGAATCTCGAAAGAGAAAAGGTCGGGGTTCACATCCTCGCCCGAGAGCTGCTGAAGAATAACCCTCACCACATTAGTATTCTTTGTCAACGAAATTGTCTCATAGTGAACACCTGGTTCATTTGTGAACGTCGATTTCAGTGAGCCGTGGAACAACGGTGCAAGGTCCTTGTCGACCAATCCATACCCGTTGGCTGCCACACGGTTCATTCGGCACTTAAGCTCTTCTTTGGTGGTCACACCCAACTGAACCTGAGGAAGAGTGAACGACTCGCCTTCGCCAACACCGCACCACGCAAGAAGCTCATACTCGCCAGGCTTGATGTCGAGATCAATAGCATAGTCTTCTCCGGCCAAGGCCTCACCACTCTCGGTATCCTGATAGACAAGCACGCCCGAATTGTCAAATACGTAGAGAGCCACAGATGAAACTTCCTTGCTGAAGGCATCGGTAAACTTCATATTCCTGTCGTACTTGAACTTGATTCTGTAGTGCACGGAGCAGTCACCCTCCTCGTCGAAAATAACGCTGTCGTCACACGACACAAACAGTGTTGCCAACAGTGTCATCAGCACTCCAATCCTGCTTAAAAAAAACTTTTTGTTCATGGTTGTATTTATTTTATATATTATCCGTACTTATATGCACAGTAGAAAATTCAAATCTGGTGGAAGCCGCTCATTGGGGCTTCAGTTGCGCGCCTCTCTTTGCACCGGCACGTCAGGTGCTTTTTATTTTATGGGGGAATGATTCTTTGTTTTATGTAGTGTGGGCACGTGCCCACACTACATAAAGTAATATGTATCTTACTTGAGTATCACGTTCTGGTTAACAAGTTTCCATGTAAGGACATTGATTCTTGCAGCAATGAAAGACTCTGTATCGCTTGGAGTAACAGGCTCCTCAACATCGTTGTCACCGTCATAGACCGGAGTGCCAAGACCTACTACATCTGTTACATTGACAGCATAAGAGTGGTTACGCACAACACCTACAGCAGTGCCCAAGTGGTTGATATCGGTATAGTAGTATGCCATACCATCGTTCCATACCTGAGCTTTTTCAAGCGTAGCAAGAGCACTGTCCACATCGGCAGCAGTTGCATCTGCATATGTATCGGCATCCTTAATCTTCCAAGTCTTTGCAGCCGCTTCAGCTGTGAGCTTATAGGTTACAGTGTAACTCTCTACGCCAGATGTACCGGCAACAGCAAGTTCAATGTCGGCAGGAGCGATTGACGTATACACAACACCATCAAATGTATAGTATTTAGAAGCAAGAGCAGAAGCGATACTGTTCTTCAAACCGTCAACAGTAACATACTCGCCAAGGAGCTTTACAACCTCAACCGGATTGCCGTCGGCATCTGAAATCTGTGCCTTCACAAGAACCTTTGTATTTGTACCGCTTGTATTCTCGAGACAGTAGTCAGCAGCATCAACAGCGTTGCTGATACCGTTCCAGGTGAAGTTCTTCTTCAGAGCAACCTCGCCGCCTACAGCAACAGACTTAGCCCAGAATGAACGCTTGTAAGCCTCGATGTTCCAGGCAGGAATGCCAAGGTTTGCATCGGTCCATGAAGCCTCAATGCTCTTGACAAGATTTGAATGGCTCATAGTTGTGTTGAGGTCCCAACCGAGAACCTTAACATAGAAGTTAGTACCTGGAGCATAAGGATTCTCGATACCGGTATCGAAAAGCTCGCTTGCCTGTGACATTGCAACCTTTGCGGCAACACGCTCAACATACACATCTACAGGTGCAGCCATTGCGCCGGCCTCATTAGAGGAGATATTAGCCATTGTAATAGGAGTTGCATCCATTACATCGGCACCGCTCAAGTATACCGAATTACTCATTACAAAACCGTTGGCACCGTTAACCTCAGCCTCAGCAACAAGCTTTGCCTTAAGCTCAGAAAGGGCGAGAGACGCACCGCTGTAGTCCCAGTTTACAACCGCTACTACCTTAGCAGGACTTGTACCCTTGTTTCCTTTAATTGTGAGGACAGCCTCAGTAATAGTCTCCACATTATCAGGATTGTTACCATCATCATTCAGACCTGTCTTTGTGATGTAGTTTACACCGGTACCGCCAATCTCATTCGATACGTTGAATGGTGAACCGGCATTGTCGAAGAAGAAGAAGTGTGCATTGTTCACAGCCTGCTCCTCTGCTGTACCCTCGGCATACTCGGCGCGTGTAGCGTCATAGGCAGAGTTCACATTAATAGCGATATAAGATGTCTGGGTCTCGCCAACCGGATTGTTCACCGCTGTGTCGTTCTCGTTTGTACAGCTAAGCAATATGCCTGCCGACAACAAACCGAAAAATAATTTGTCAGTTCTCATAGTTGAAAATTAGTTTTAAGTGATTATTATATTTAATTGTTCCTATTTCATTTCATTCACCTGCACAATAGCATCGGCAGCCTCCTTTATACCCATTTCCTTAGCCTTTCCAAGCAATTCGAGAGCCTTGTCGTAATCCTTCACGAATGCAGCATAGATACCACGGGCATAAACCGCTTCGGCAGAGTCGCCGGCCTTGTCAAGATGCCTCTTCGCGCTTGTGACATCATTGTTCTGCATCTCCGAAATTGCAGCGTTGAGGTTTGCTACCGGGTCATTGGGATACATACGCACCGCTGTCTCGAACACATCATTCAGTTCATTTGTATTGTTATCATACTCTTGCGCAAGGATGTAGAACTCCTCAAGGCTCAGTTTCTGCGGGCTCTCGGCAAAGACCCTCTTAATCTCCTCCACATCTGTATAGGCACGTATGGTATATTCAATCTTATAGTCGGAGTGGCGAAGGGCAGGATAACACTCCCCGTACATCACCTTATAGTCCTCGGCATAAGCAGACTTAATCATCCACTCCTTGTTGTCGGGTTCGCGGTTGCCGTCGATGAGGGCGATGATAGCATCCTTGTTAGGCAAAGCAGAAGCCTCGACATACTTTCTCAACCCGGCCCAGTCCTCTGGCTCATACGAAGTCTTTATAAAACCGTCCTCAAAACGGTAGAGTTCCTGCACATACTTCTTGAGAGCCTCCGTACGCTCCTTTGCAAGACGTGTATTGTTTGCATACGAGCCTTCGGGAGATGCAAAACCCTTGATTGACATTGCAGTCACGGTAATATCCTTGTCATTCTTTACAGAATCGATTGTTGCCGTAATCTTTGCCAGTTCCTCCTTGTTGCTACGATAGGAAGGATTTATGACACTTTTGTTTATCACGAAGTCTATATATGCAGAGCCACTGAGCGAGCGTGTCTTCACGAGTTCGTGCACAGGACGCACATACACATACTCAGGAGAGAATATACGCTCCTTGAACATTCCTATCTGCGAGAACTGCTCGTCGACAATCCTGTTGCAGCAGCCATAATCGCTGCGGTGCAGAACAAGATAGGCACCGTCCATCCACTTCTCATAAGGAACAACCACGTTGTAGTCCATTCTCTCCGGCATCTCCGATGCACGATAGCTCTTTCCTTCGGAAGCAATGATACTCTTGTCATTGCGCACATAGTAATAGTAACGGCGACGGCCATAGAAACCGACCGAAGAGAGGTCTGCACTATCCTTGCCATTAACGATTATAGGAGTAAAAAGAATCGCGCTGTTGGATGATACCTTGAGAGACGAGAAATCAACATCCATATCCACAGCCATAAATTCACCGTTACGCTTCATGCGCAGGTTCTCAACCTTCACACCATCGACGCTCTGTGCATCGACAGCTGCAAGAAGTGTGAACTGGGCCATTAGAATAAATAATATACGTTTCATCGTTGTCATTTTTTAAAAAAGATACACTAAGTTTATCGCAGCCTTGGTAGGTTCCACATAGTGGTGATCCTTGTTCTCCTCGACCTTCCTGCCACAACCTACACACTCGAACTTGTCATATTTGGTATAGCTGTAACCGAAACCGAGCTCGGCCTCCAGGTTCCAGTGCCTGCCAAGAATCCATGTATATCCGTAAGCAAGACCACCACCGGCAAACCAGCCCTGAAAACGGTTATCGCCCAATTTCGAGAAATCGGTACCAAGGAACTCGATACTGTTCTTCAAGCCCCCTACATTATACTGCCCGCCATGCAGATGCAAGCCAACAAAATGTCCCGAGAAACGGTCGCAGAACCAATATCTCAACTCGGGCTGAACAAACCAATGCTTCCACTTGCGTCCGTGTGACATATCCCAAGCATTCAGGTTGCCCGACACATCGAGAGTCCATCTTGGTGACAAGCCGAACTCAACACCTGCATTGATGTTCGCAGTAGCGTCATAGACAATATTTGTCTTGACAGCAACCTTCTGCGCCCTGCTCTCCTGAACAAAGAACAGTGCCATCGCCAACAGCAGCAAACAAGATAATTTTTTACTAACACTCATATTTTTATAATTTAAATTTTAATGAATCGTTGTTAAACCTCTTATATTACATATTAATCATTCAATTCTTTTTTTCGTGAGCACCGCATCAGTGACACCGCAAATTAAATTCATTTGCCATAGAAAATTTTTCCTCTCCAATGAAACGAGTTTTCACTCTATTGAAAACGTTTCTCTCTGCGTTTACAGCCTCTTTCCGTTCCGTTGAAATCCTTTACTCTTAATGTACAGAACCACGCCTGGAGGTATTCTGAGGGGGTGAACTATTCTTTACTGAATTCAAGCTTCACTATAGCTTCTGCCACAGTCTTTATTTGCTGGATGACAAATTTGCTCGGGTCGCCATCCTTGTCGGCATTATACTCGTAGGCTTTCCAGCAACAACTCAGCATGTTCACATATACATCGTTAAGATTACAGCACAACCTGTAAAGTTCATCAAACGGAACCTCACCTTTCCCTATGTCATCCCTCAGTTCATCGGCAAGAAACTGAAAATGCAGAAACTCTTCACGGTCGAGATGAAGCTGATAGGGAGAGTATGCAAACAGATTGGCACATGTAGCCTCGCAAAACTCCGAGTAAAGCTCAACGCATCTAAGATTCTCCACCTTCTCTATCGGAAGCAGAAGAGCACTTGAAATTTCCTTGTTCATATTCATTCCATTAGCATCGCAAATAATTATGCCGCAAATAAAGGGCAAAAAGCGAACAAACAGTTTCCTGTATATTGAAAATGGTTTCCAAGGGGTTGATTTCTGTTTCTCTGGAATTTACACAAGTTTCCTTTAAGTTGAAGAAAAGAAGAAAACTTATTGATTATTAATGGTATACATAAAAAGGAAACCTTCTGATTCATTCCACTGCAAGCAGCCCCTTCTCTTAATAATTGAGAAAGAGTAATCTAAACCAGTAGGGCACGTTTAGAAACGTTCGACAAAAAACCTTTTCAGCCCCGGAGAAAAATCATAAGAAATTCGGCAATCTCAGGATTCGCGATGTTGCGATGGTGCCGGCATACCCTGCTGCACAAAAGCCTTGTTCATTGATGCCGGCGATGCAAAGCCCGAGCGATAGGCAATGTCGAGCATTTTCGATTCCGGTTCCTGCTTTATAAGACGTATCGCATATTTCACACGATAGCAGTTCACCATATCGTAGAAGGATTTGTAACCGCTGCGCGAAATGGTCTCGCACAGATAGTTCCTGTTGGTAGAAAGTTCCTTTAACAGTATATCGAGCGTAAGATGAGGTGTCAGATAAATCTCCTGCTCATCGAAAAGCCGCAACAGACTGCTCTTCAACTGCTCGTATCGCGAATCGGAAAGCCTGTTCTTCGACTTGACCTCTACATTCTTGATAACCTCATTATATACACGCTTCTCCTCTATGAACTGAATCTCCTTCCAAGGGTCAAGAGTGAAGAGGAGAAACAACACAGTTATGATTGTCTGAACTATGTCAAAGGCAAACTTCACCCACGGCTCGTTGCATATGTAGTTTACTGCCAGCAGCAGGCATAGCAAGGTAGGCAGACGAAAAACGTAATTGGCAAACGAATGTGAGAAATCCTGCGTGTCGGCATATTCAAGTTCATCAATGCCCTTCGACATTTTCCTTATCCTGTACCCCATATGTATTGTCATGGCAAAGAAGAGAAGGAATACGATAAATGCCGAAACCAATATTACAGAGCGTCCCTGGGGAGTAAAGCTCACAGAGTTTGTCACACGCAGAAGAAACACTCCCATCAGCAGCATTACAGGAATGAAAAGAGCCTTCTCTAAATTTGTAGAATCCTTTTTGGGAAAGAAAAACTTACGGCAGATGCAAGCATCAGCGGAGGTGCCAGCAACAACGAGAAGGCGTTTGCAAAACGGAGTGCCTTTACATTGTCAAGGTCAAAAAGATATATGAGGTCGAGAATCTGCACAAAGAAAAGCAGGCCAACATAGAACTGGCCGGGAAAAAGCCTTTCGAAATGTTCTCTGTACGCTCTGGGGCGATAGCTCCATTTAATTATTGCACTGAACAAACTTACCGCGATGTAGATCAAGTTTGCCGCAAAAAACAGTTTTGTTTGTGTTTCCATCGTAATACTGGGGCATCGTTGAAACGCGGTGTCCAATTTTTTGCAAAATTAAACATAAGTCCCCATTTTACCCCCCCCCGATGGTTAAATAATGTTAAATGTTTTTCGTTTTTTTAGTTTGCTTTTGCTGCCTGCTATCATTTTTTCATATAATGAAGTACCACGCTGTTGCCTTTGCGGAAGAGTTCCCTGGCTGCCTTGCGCAAAGATTCTGCCGTAACTGCACCGTAGAGCTGCGGCTCATTGAAATGAGATTCGAGTGAACCACGCCACTCGGCAAGAGCGATATTGTTGGCGAGATTCTCGCCGCCAAGATTCCTGAAAGTATGCTCCGACTCAAAACGGTTGCGAACCTTTTCAAGTTCCTCATTGGGCACAAGTTCACTCTTGAGCAGTTCGAGTTCGGCCCAAAGAGCCGCCTCGGCATCCTTGAGAGAAACACCGTCGGAGACACGTGAATATATCCAGAACATACCGGGGTCTTCGCTGCCCGATATAAAGGCATCTATCTTTGAGAAAAGCCTCTTCTCCTTGACAAGACGAACCAGCAGACGACCCGAATACCCGTTTGACAGCACATCAGAGATTACATCGCAAGGATAGTAGTCGGCACTGAGCCTGCCACCCATATGAAAGCCCATATAGAGTGCATTCTCGGGCACATTCCTGTATACAGTGCGGCGGCGTTGCCTTGTCTGGCGCGGCTCAGCCGGCAATGCAGCAATCTTCACCCCTTTGGCCGGTATGCAGCCGAACCATTTCTCGCTCCACTCCACAACCTGACCGAATGATATGTTGCCTACGACTGAAAGCACAGCATTGTCGGGAGCATAGAACCTGCTGTAAAAACTGCTTATGCGCGACACGGGCACATCGGCTATGTGGGACGGTGCACGCCCGATTGTCGACCAACGGTAGGGATGCACCTTGTAGGCCATTGAACGCAGTATGCGGCTTGCATCGCCATAGGGACGATTGAGTGTTGTCTGCTTGAACTCCTCTATCACAACCTGACGCTGCACGTCGACCTTCTTTTTTCCGAAGGTTATGTTGCACATACGGTCGCTCTCCATCCAGAATGCAAGTTCTGCGTTCTCTTTCGGCAACGAAATATAGTAACAGGTTACATCGTTGTTCGTATAGGCATTGTTCTCGCCCCCGGCCTTTTCAAGCGGCTCATCGAACGAAGGCACAGCCTTTGTACCCTCGAACATAAGGTGTTCGAGCAGATGCGCCAGCCCGGTATGCTCGAAATCCTCATTGCGTGCACCTACACCGTAGAGAAGATTCACATGCACCATCTGCGTGTCCTGGTCGGGAATATGCAGCACACGAAGCCCGTTGGAGAGGATATGCCTATTCGGAGTAATCATTGAGAACTGTTATCTTGTTTATCTTGACGTGCTGGCGTGGCAAGCCGTTAGGGTTTGCATCGACCCATGAAATTGCCTTCACCACATCGAGCCCCTCGAGCACCTCGCCGAAGACCGTGTAGTGAGGGTCAAGTTCAGGTGCTCCGCCCACATTCTTATAGTGCGCGCGCTGCTGCTTGCCATAGGCAAATTTCTTGCCTTTGAACGATTTCTCGGCTTCGCGTTTCAACTTGCCGGCAAACTGCCCGAGTTCCTTCTTGAGACCGGCTTCCTTCAAGCGGCGTATCTCGTCGTTGTTCTCCAGCTGCAGTTCAATATACTTGTGGTCGACCTGGGCATTGTGCACAAGACGTTCGCCCTCGTCGAGTTTCTCGTCGTTGACCTTTCCGCCTGCTACTATGTAGAAGTGCGCACCCGAAGAAAATTCCCCTCTGTTAACGCTCGCCGCCGCCAGAGCACCGGTCTTGTGGTAACGTTTCGAAGGGTCTATCTCCGATGCCACCTTAGGCTGTTCGTCATTCTTGCCTACCATAGGATCGTCGGGCTTTACAGCCGAAAGATAGTCACCGGCCTGAATGAGCGTACCACCCTTCACTCGATAAAAAACCTGACCATCGTAATATCCGTTCATCACCAGGTTTATAAAGTTCTTACGGTGCAGCGGCGCATCGCGATAGAGCTTAATGGTTATGTCGCCCATGCTGGTCGACATAAGCACATACTGGTCACAGTCGGGGCTTTCGGCGTTCAGTTCCTTTACCTCCATTGTTACAGGCACCTCTTCGGTAACAGTCTCCTGCTTGGCACTGCCTCCGCCACATGAAAGAAGCAATGCAACGGAAAGGATAGACGTGAAAAAATATCTCAGTTTCATAATACCAATGTTTTGCATACCACATTCAGAAACCGTCCGGAATAAAGCAGTTTCTTGGAAATTCTCAATGCAAATGTAACCATTATTTGTCAATATTGCGAAAAGAGTACCCTATTTTCGCGAAAACAGTGTCCCAATTTTTGTTTATTGCATAGAAGCCGCCATACAAAAGCTTCACAATCCCTGTTTTTGAAAAAAACTAATAACCGAAAAAGAGTGGCAATAATGTTTTTTTGGTTACTTTTGCAACTTCGATATGTAAAGAGGTATAATAGATGAAGAAAACGCTACGCTATATATCACTGACAATTCTGTCACTTCTTGCATTATACTGGGCATTCACCATAGTGCTCAGTCTCCCTCCTGCACAAAGATTCATAATGGAAAAGGTGAACAGCAGGCTAAGCAGCCACGGCCTCGAGCTGCAAGCCGGCAACATACGCCTTTCGTTCCCATGCAAGGTTGAACTAAACGGCTTTGTCCTGAAAAAAGAGGGAAAAGAGTGCATCACGGGCGAAAGCCTGCGCGCCGACATCCGACCCATTGCCCTGCTGAATGGAGAAATGAGCCTTAACAGCATGGCTGCGACAGGAATAGAGGCACACGATGCTAACCCGATAGGGAAAATAGTCATAGACGGCACCGCCGGCAACATTTCTGTAACCGGCTGCAGTTTCAACAAGGAGAAGAATCTGCTGGCAATGAAACATACCGATGTCGACGACTGCGACATAAGCATTTTTCTGGAGAGGATGACAAGGGAGAGATATGAAATGATAATGACTATGCTCGACCTCTACGGTGCAGACATAGAGCCGGGAACAATAAGCGTCACCAACAGCAATTTCGCAGTCGGCTACATCAACGGGAACGAAATGAGCAGAAACCACATTAAGAGCCTCGATATTGAACCTGGCAGAATCACCGTCAGACAGATGAGACAAATTCTCAAATTGATTTATGCGAAAGAGAAGTAAAGCACGCAGAATATTGAAGTTTCTTACCATTGCAATAAGCATACCCGTAATAATTGTATGGCTGCTTATTGTAATGCTCTACATACCTCCGGTTCAGAGGTTTGTCATCGACGAGGTGTGCCAGTACTTGGAAGAGGAAAGCGGTTACGATGTCGAGATAGGCTCTTTCCATCTTGCATTCCCGCTGAAACTGAAGATTTCCGACTTCAAGGTCTCACGGAACGACAGCATCTATGCCAGCGGCAAGAAGGCCGATGTAAACATCTCCCTCATGCCATTGCTCAAAGGTGAAGTCGAAGTCAACTACGTGCAACTGGAAGGGATAGGTATCGACACCAGAGAACTGCTTCCGACAATGAGTGTCGACGGCGAAATCGGTTTCTTCAGGGTTGTTGCCCGCAACATCGATTTCGAGAACGAGATTGCCAATATCAGGCAGATACACCTTCACAGCACCAGCCTGAACATTGCGCTGAAGGACACCATCGTAGAGGAGGAGGAAGAGACAAGCGAGCCGCTGGAATGGGTTGTCAATATGCGAAGAGCCAATATTGAGAACTGCAGCTTCAGCATAGACATCCCCGGCGACACGATGAAAGCCGCAACACACATCGGAAAGATAAATCTTGAACGCGCCAGAGCCGATTTGGGCCGAGAAAGATACCGATTGCAGGAATTCTCGATAAGCAACACCGACATAGCCTATGACCAAGGCACAAGAAGTGCCGGAGAAGCCCCATTGGACCACATCAGGGTCAACGAGATAAACATTGAGGCAAGACGAATGGCCATGAACAGCGACAGCACCTCGCTGAACCTCACAAGAATGACATTCATCCAGCCCGGAGGAATAAGAGTCACCGAAGCATCGGCATCACTTGTGAGCGATGCCGAGAAACTCAACATAAAGAGCCTCTCCCTCAGAAGCAAGAACGGCTCCAGCATAAGCTGCAAGACATCGCTTCCATGGGCCTCGCTCGATGCCGGCGGCTCCGAAAGGCTGAAGGCCGAATTATCGGCAACCGTCAACAGGAACGACCTGCACAAAGTGCTGACAAGCGAGGAATATGCAGCACTCGACAGATTCGACGAGAATATGTTCAGTGCAAGCATCAAGGTCGAGGGCAATACAGGGCTTATGAAAATTGACAGAATGGATGTCAATGTCCCCGGCATCACCTCATTCAGTGCAAACGGTGAGGCACGCAACCTGCTCGACACGGAAAGATTGGCAGCCGACCTCAACATAGACTGCCACACGGGTAATCTCCGCGAACTGCTTGGCTACAGTGCCGAAGGCAATGACAACGGCGAGTTCCTTGCACAAGGAAACGTAAAGTACATCGCCGGTGAAGCCAATGCCGACCTCGACATAAAAGGTGCCGGCGGCAACATAGCCACCACCCTACTCTACAACACGAACAACGGCACCTACAATGCCGTAGTCGACATCGACAGACTTGCAGTTGTGCGCATAATGCCCGACATTCCGTTGCATAACCTTACCATGCGGTTTGGCCTCAGGGGTGAAGGCGTTGACCTTTTCGACAAGCGCACCACATACGATGCCGACATAAAGGTCGACTCCATCCATTATGCCGATTACCGTCTGAGTGACATTGCCATAAATGCGACCCAGGCAAACTCCCTATCACACATAACAGTAAAGGCCGACGACTCCAACATAAAGATGATGATGAAGGCCGGCACCGAACTCGGCTACGACGGAATAAAGAACAGTACCGAGATTGATGTCGCAAAATTAGACTTCAAGGAGTTAGGGCTCACCGATGCCGGGCTTGGAACCGAAATGAAGCTAAACATCGACGCTTCGACAAACCTCGACGAGATACACTCTCTGAAGTTCAACGGCAAGAACATCAGAATCATAACCGAAGCCAAGACATATCCCCCTGCTGCAATATCGCTCGACCTTGCAACATCGCCCGACACATCATACATCAAGGCCAAGAACGGCGACCTGAGAATTTCCGGAACATTGGCAAGCGGATACAACGGGCTATTCAGCGCACTCGACAAGGTTGGAAGCATGTATTCAAAGGCACGCGAAAGCAGCCGGATGGAATACTACATTCACGACTACGAGAGAGAGATTCCAAGCCTCACATTCAACTTCGAGTGCGGCGAGAACAATATGCTGCACAACATCATGGCGATGAACGGCATAGACACCGACAACATCAAGTTCAGCATAACGCTCGACACTATAAAGGGATTCAACATGAACAGCGGCATATACGGGTTCAGCAGCGGTGATGTACACCTCGACACCATACGAATGTTCACAAGACAGGAGGGCAACAAACTCCGTTACCTCGCCGGTGTACGCAGCACCTCGATAAACCCCGAACAGCAGAAGGAGACCTACAATGCCGCCATTTACGGCAACATCTTCAACGACTCGCTTACAACAAACCTTGTATTCAGGGACAGCAAGGAACAGTTAGGAGTGAAAATGGGCTTCACAACCCTGCTCATGCCAAAAGAGCTGAACATAAAATTCAGCCCCGAGGCTGTGCTCATGGGCAACAGATTCCGCTTCGACAAGGAGAACTACCTGAACATTGGCGAAAAAATGTCCATTGATGCCGACATAACCCTCAGCAACGACAAGGATGCCGGAATGCACCTCTACACCAACCCCGACCCCACATCGAAGTACAATGCCAATCTTGAGCTATTCAACGTAAACCTTAAGGATGTAACATCGCTCATACCGTACGCACCCGACATTGCCGGCATACTCAACCTCGACCTGCACTACCGCGAGAACAGCGAAGGAATGCTTGTCAGCTGCGATGCCGTTGCCGACAGCATTGCCTACAACGGCACATACATAGGCAACGAGATTTTCGAGGCAGTCTACTTCCCGAAGAACGACGGCACGCACTACATCGACCTCATTGCAAGACACGAAGAGGAAGAGATTGCCCATCTGAACGGCAACTACACCGATGATGCTACCGACCCGGGTCTTGACGGAAACATCACCCTCACACGCTTCCCGTTGGAGATAACCAAGGCATTCATGAAGGATTCGGGAATAGACATCAGCGGTTACCTTAACAGTGACCTCACTGCCGACGGACGGTTCTCCGAGCTCAAGACAAACGGATATATGCAGTTCGATTCGGTAAAAGCCGATGTTCACCAGCTGAACGCAACCTTCACCCTTGCCGACGAGCTTGTGGATATAAAGAACAACAGAATAAGATTCAACGATTTCGACATATACGACAAGACCGGCAACCCGTTCAAGATAAGCGGAGCAATTGACCTGACCCATCTTTCCGACCCGACAATAAACCTCAGGATGAACGCCAAGGAGTATGAAGTCGTCAACTCGCCACGCAAGAAAGGCTCCATGCTCTACGGAAAGCTGTTCGTCGACCTCAGGTCATTCATACGTGGAACGCTGAACAACCTGAATATCTTCGGCAGCGTATCGGTACTAGGCAAGAGCAACATAACATATGTGATGCTCAATGCACCGATAGAATCGGACAAGGAACTCGACGGCCTTGTAGAATTCGTAAACTTCAAGGACACCACTGCGGTCGACACGCTGGACACCAAGGCCATAGACCTTGGAAATACCAAAATAAACCTCACCCTGAACATCGATGATGCAGCAAGGATAAATGCCGACTTCGACGAAAACCGCAGCAGCTACATTATGCTGCAGGGCGGCGGACTGCTGCACCTTACATACACCGACGAAGCCGGGATGAACGTCACCGGAAACTACACGATGAAGGATGGCCAGCTAAAGTACAGCCTGCCAATCATACCGCTGAAGACATTCAAGATAAGCGATGGAAGCAAGGTAACCTGGACCGGAGACATTGCCGACCCGGAAGTAAACATAACAGCCCTCGAGAGAGTGACCTCTTCGGTAACATTCGAGGACAACAGCATGCTGCCGGTGGCCTTCGACGTAGGAGTAAAGCTAAGCAACAGCCTCAGCAACATGGGTCTAAGTTTCACGATGTCGGCTCCCGAAAATGCCATAGTACAGGAACAGCTCAACCAGCTCGACGCCGAGACCATGAACAAGTATGCCGTAACAATGCTCATAACAGGCGCATACATGGGCAGCAGCAAGGGCATGACGGTATCAAACGCCCTCAGTTCATTCCTCGACGCAAAAATAAACAACCTCGCAGGCAGCGCAATGAAGAGCGTTAGCGTGAATGTAGGCATCAACGATGCCCAGAACGCCGAGACAGGCAGCACATACAAGAACTACTCATTCAGCTTCAGCAAGCGGTTCTGGAACGACCGTCTGACGATAGTCATAGGCGGCGAGGTCAACAGCGGCGACCACCCCGGCAGCAGCGACGGCTTCATCAACAACGTATCACTTGAATGGAAGATAAGCGAGAACAGCAACCGCTACATAAGAATCTTCTACGACAAGAACTACAAGTCAATACTGGAAGGAGAGATAACCGAAACAGGTGTCGGATACATATACAAGCGCAAGCTCAACAACCTTAACGAACTGCTGATATTCAGGAAAAAGAAAGAGAATGCAGGCACGGGAATGATGCAGCGGCAGCCTGGCGGACGGGAACAGAGAGCCGACAGCATAAAAGTCAACAGGAACGATGCCGATGCTGAAAAGCCGGCTATATCCAAGAGCGACGGCAAGGAGAAGATTGTAGAAAAACAAGAGACAAAGGAGAAGGAACAATGAGAAGGATTGCCACATATATACTCGCAGTGCTGCTATTGGCAGCCTGCTCCACGATGAAGCATATACCCGAAGGCGAGGTTCTGTACCTGGGCATAAAGGATATGGAGTTCACCGATGCCAAGACCAATGCCACCACGCCTACAGGTGCGACAGCAATAGAAGAGGTAACATATGCCCTCGACTGCGCGCCCAACGGTTCCATAGCCGGAAGTTCGAGCCTTAGAGGCCTGCCCTTCGGCCTATGGTGGTACAACAGTTTCTACAACAGCAAGAAAGGGTTCGGCAAATGGTTCTTCGACACATTCGCCACCGAGCCGGTACTCATCTCGGGCGTGAAGCCCGAACTGCGTGCCGAAGTAGCCGAGGACATACTAAAATACTACGGATACTTCAACGGCAAGGTAGAAGCCGAGATAATACCATCGAAAAAGAACAGCCGCAAGGCAAAAGTCAGCTACAGGATAACCCTCAACGAGCCATGCACCTACGACAGCATATCGTACAGCAACTTCACAGGCATTGCCGACAGCTTGATAACCGCTACAGCCGGGCTGCGCACCATTGAGCCAGGCGGACAGTTCAACGCCGCAGCTATGGAAGAGGAACGCACACGGATAAGCAACATGCTGCGCAACAACGGCTACTACTACTTTCAGCCGGCATACATAACATTCCTTGCCGACACGGTAAACACACCCGGCAAGGCCGAAATGAGAGTGCAGCCAATAAACAATCTGCCACCGCAGGCAATGCAGACATGGCGGTTCGGCAACATAAACCTGCGCATAACAGACAACAGCAGCGGCGGCGGAATGAGACAGAAGGCCGACACCATGCAGACCCGCAACTTCCGCTATGTCTACACAGGCAAGAAGATGCCGGTGCGCCTTGGTGCACTCCTGCGCAACATACAGATTAGGAAAGGCGAACTCTACTCCTACGAAAAGCAGCAGGGTGCACTTCAGAGACTGAGCCAGATGAATATCTTCAGCAACATCAACATAAACCTTGAGCCGCACAACGACAGCGACACCCTGGATGTCAGCATCTCGGCACAGCTCGACAAGCCATACGACTTCACCTTCGAACTGAATGCAACATCAAAGAGCAACGACCAGATGGGCCCGGGAAGCAAGATAAGCCTTTCCAAAAGAAACGTATTCCGAGGAGGCGAAATGCTGAAACTTACACTCACCGGTTCCTATGAATGGCAAACCGACAAGAATGTAAAAGGCCGCGCAGCAGTCATAAACTCCTGGGAAATGGGTGCCGACCTCTCATTGTCGTTCCCTCGCCTCTTCTTCCCGGTGATACACCGCAAGCACTTGCGGGCTCCCTCCTCGACATCGTTCAGGATATACACCACACAGATGAACCGCTCGGGATTCTTCAGAATGGTGCAGGCCGGCGGAGATGCCACATACAAGATATTCTCGAGCAACACAATCACGCACACAGTAGTGCCTTTCAGGCTCTCATACGATATGCTGCTCTCCACAACCGAGAAGTTCGACTCCATTGTAGCATCGAACCGTTCGATAGAGAACAGTTTCCGCAACCAGTTCATTCCGGCAATGCAGTACACATTCACATATGACAACAACAGCACTGAGCGCAGGAACAAGACATGGTTCGAAGCCTCATTGACATCGGCCGGCAATGTAACCTCGCTCATCTTTGCAGCTTTCGGA
>CAZAIM010000007.1:0-32615 GCA_964485215.1 uncultured Bacteroidaceae bacterium
CTCGTCGAGCTTTGCTTTCAGCTTCTTTCCCATAGCCTTGCGCAGTGTGTCGCTCTCGCCACGGGTGAAGTCGGCGAGCAGGCGTGAGAGGAGCATCACCTGCTCCTGGTACACGGTGATGCCATAGGTGTCCTTGAGGTATTTCTCCATGCAAGGTATGTCGTATTGCACCAGCGAGGGGTTGTGCTTGCGCTGAATGAAGTCGGGGATGTAGTCCATTGGACCGGGACGGTAGAGGGCGTTCATTGCAATGAGGTCCTCAAAGGTGCTGGGCTGCAGTTCGCGCAGATACTTCTGCATGCCCGGCGACTCGAACTGGAATGTGCCAATGGTGTTGCCGTTGCAGTAGAGCTCGTATGTCTTGGGGTCGTCGATGGGGATTGTGTCTATGTCAACGTCTATCTTCAGGCTCTGCCTGATGTTCTCAAGTGCCTCTTTTATTACCGAGAGGGTCTTCAGCCCAAGGAAGTCCATCTTGATTAGGCCGGTCTCCTCGATGACGCTTCCCTCGTATTGTGTAACGAGCATCTTCTCGCCGGTCTCCTTGTCCTCGGCAATGCTTATGGGTACATGGTCTGTTATGTCGTCGCGGCAGATGATTGTTCCACAGGCGTGCACGCCGGTGTTGCGCACGTTGCCCTCGAGCATCTTGGCATACTTTATGGTGTCGCGCAGGGTGGGGTCGGGCGATGCTTCGGCCTCGCGCAGCTCTGGAACTGCCGAAATTGCATTCGGCAGGTTCATCTTCAGCCCGTCGGGCAGGCGGTCGGGGATGGCCTTGCATAGTTTGTTGGATATGTCGAGAGGCAGTTTCTGCACGCGTGCAACGTCCTTTATGGCAAGTTTTGTTGCCATGGTGCCGTATGTGATGATGTGTGCAACCTTCTCCTGTCCATACTTCTCTGTCACCCAGTTGAGCACGCGTCCGCGGCCGTCGTCGTCGAAGTCGACATCGATATCGGGCAGCGATATGCGGTCGGGGTTCAGGAATCGCTCGAACAGAAGGTCATATTTTATAGGGTCGACCCTGGTGATTCCCAGTGCGTAGGCAACGACGCTTCCGGCTGCTGAACCGCGGCCGGGACCTACAGACACGCCTAACTCTTCGCGCGCTGCGCGTATGAAGTCCTGTACTATGAGGAAGTAGCCCGGGAAACCCATTGTCTTCATTATGTGCAGCTCGAAATCGATGCGGTCGGTGAGTTCCTGGGGGAATGGCTCGTCGTAGCATTTCCTGGCTCCGTCGTAGGTTATCTTGCGAAGATAATCGCCCTCGAGCTTAATGCGGTAGAGCTTGTCGTAGCCGCCGAGTTTCTTTATCTTCTTTTCACCCTCCTCCTGCGACATTACCACGTTGCCTTTCTCGTCGCGTGTGAATTCGTTGAAAAGGTCCTCATGGGTGAACTTCTGCCTGTAGAGCTCTTCGGTGCCGAACTCTTCGGGAATGGCGAAGTTTGGCATGATGGGGGCGTTGTCTATCGAGTAGTATTCGACCTTGTCGCATATCTCCACGGTGTTTGACATGGCCTCGGGGATGTCGCCGAACATTTCGGCCATTTCGGCCTTTGTTTTCATCCACTCCTGCTTGGAGTAGAGCATGCGGTTAGGGTCGTCAAGGTCGCGCCCTGTGCTCAGGCATATGAGGCGGTCGTGCGCCTCGGCGTTCTCCTCGTCGACGAAATGCACGTCGTTGGAGCAAATGAGCTTTACTCCGCACCTCCTGCTCAGTTCTATGATATGCTTGTTGACTTCTACCTGAAGAGGGTAGACTTCGTGGTTTGCGCGTTCGACGTTGGCCTTGTGCAGCTGCAGCTCAAGATAATAGTCGTCGCCGAAAAGGTTCTTGTACCAGTTGACAACCTCCTCGGCCTTCTCCAGCTTGCCGTTCTTTATGAGCTGCGGCACCTCGCCGCCAAGGCAGGCCGAACAGCAGATGATGCCTTCGTGGTATTTCTCGAGCTCGGTCTTGTCGGTGCGCGGGTTGTAATAGTAGCCCTCGCTCCAGGCCTTGGACACAATCTTGACAAGGTTGTGGTAGCCTTGCTTGTTCTTGGCCAGCAGGATGAGGTGGTGTCCGCGGTCTTCTTTCGTCTCCTTGTTGAAGAGTCTGCGCTCGGCAATGTAAACCTCGCAGCCGATAATGGGCTTGAACATCTCCCCGGGGGCTTTCCCTTTGTTGACCTTGTTTACATAGTTGTAGAACTCCTTGATGCCCATCATGTTGCCGTGGTCGGTGATGGCTATGCCTTTCATGCCGTCGGCTATAGCCTTGTCGACGAGTTTCTTTATGGCAGCCTGCCCGTCAAGAATGGAGTACTGCGAATGGACGTGGAGGTGTACAAAATCCTGCATAATCTGTTGCTTCTAAGTGTCTTTTGCTGTTGCCGGGCCTGCTGTGCAGAATGTCCGTACTTGTGCAAATTCGTTGATAAAGATAATATCTTTTGTTTATATGAACCACTTTTTTGCTGAAAAGTTATCAACATTATTGCAACATTATTGCAGCGTGGCGTCTTGGCGCGGCCGGGGGTGTCTGCTGTGGTGCTGCATTCTGCTGCCGCTGTGTGCGCGGCAACGGGCTGCGTTTATGCTCCGCTATGCAAAATTGTTCTCTTGCCGGTGTGCTCTCCTTGATTTTTTGCCGGTTTTCTTTGCTTTTAAATAAAATCTTCGTAATTTTGTGAAATAATATGTAGATGACTAATCTATGAAAAAGTTTAAACGAATCAGAAAATTGAAGGATTACAGAATCCATAGTGAGGGAACCGGCATCCTTATTGGCTCCTTTCTTGTCTTTGCAGCCATTACTGCTTCCCTTTGGTTGCTGCTGCCGCCCATAAGCCTTGCAGCAGGTTTGGTATTCCTTGTATTATATCTTTTTATGGTGAACTTCTTCCGCAGCCCCAAGAGAATATTCCCGGGCGACGTGGAGGATGTTGTGGTAGCTCCGGCCGACGGCAAGGTTGTTGTCATTGAGAAGGTGTTCGAGCCCGACCATTTCAAGGACGAAAGAATACAGGTCTCAATCTTCATGAGCCCGTTGAATGTGCATGCCAACTGGTTCCCCGTAGATGGTGTAATCACACGCGCCGAACATCAGAAGGGCAAGTTCCACAAGGCTTGGCTGCCGAAGGCCAGCACCGAGAACGAACGTTCGCTGGTTGTTATAAAAATGGAGGACGGGCGTGAGATTCTTGTACGTCAGATTGCAGGTGCTATGGCACGTCGCATAGTGACATACGCTTCTGTAGGCGAGGAGTGCTTTATTGACCAGCATCTTGGATTCATAAAGTTCGGCTCGCGTGTCGACCTCTATCTGCCCTTGGATGCCGACATAAAGGTGGTCTTGAACCAGAAGACTGTAGGCAATGAAACCGTTATCGCAAACCTAAAATAAGAAGTCATGTCTGTAAAAAAGCACATACCCAATGCTATAACTTGTTGTAACCTGTTCTCGGGTTGTCTTGCCTGTGTGGCTGCCTTCAACCTGGAGTTTGAACTTGCAATGGCGTTTATTGTGCTTGGTGCCGTCTTCGACTTCTTTGACGGAATGGTCGCACGATTGCTGAAGGTCTCTTCTCCGTTGGGAGTGCAGATAGACTCTCTTGCCGACGACATTACATTTGGCCTGGCACCGGCGACAATACTGTTTGTGTATATGAAGGAGTGTCTCTACTATCCTTCCTTTCTGGGTGGTTTCGCAACTGTCTTGCCCTATTTTGCTTTCCTGATAGCGGTGTTCTCGGCATACCGTCTTGCAAAGTTCAACATAGACAAACGGCAGACAAATACATTCATAGGCTTGCCTACGCCTGCCAACGCGCTTTTCTGGTCGTCGCTTGTGGCTGGCGGAATGAACTGGATATATGCTCTTAACCATGGCTGGCTATTCCTTCTGCTGCTTATATTCCTCTTCTCATATTTCCTTGTATCGGAGATTCCGATGTTCTCGCTTAAATTCAAGAACTTGAGCTGGAGGTGCAATTCGGTAAGGTATATATTCCTCTTGACATCGTTGCCAATGCTTGTTCTGGGCTATCTTGCACCGGTGGCAATAATATCGTGGTATTTGCTGTTCTCTATTGGCTGCTTTGCAGCAAGAAGGAAAAAGGCCTAAGCGGCTTTTTACAAACCATTGGACGGCACGGTTGTTCTATTGTCACAGCGTTACGTGCTTTTGCAGGCATGGAAAACTGTTTGCCCCGTTTGTGTGGTAAAGGCCTGTTGTCATTGGTGCGGTGCAGTTCTTCTTGTCGCTATTGTCGTTACCCGTCGCTCTTGTAGCCCACGGCTGCTATTCGCGCGAAGATTTATCAGGCTTTGATATTTTATAAGTAATTATAACAGCTTCTTAAATAATATACTGTTTATGTCATTTCTTTTCATTATAATATTCCTTGCATTTTTTGTTATATTGCTTCTTCCTGCAATATTACTTTCAATAGTGCGCACTGTTCTCTCATGGTTTGGCCTTGCTCCTAAAAGAAAAGGTACCTATTACAGCCATACAACCTGGAGCAGCACCGGGCAGAAGGATGCCGGCAGCGACCGGCATGGGCAAAATAGCCCTAAGGAACGCAAGAAACTTTTTGACAAGGACGAGGGCGAATATGTCGATTACGAAGAGATAAAGTAGGAGCGATGTAACTCAAATGGCTTCTTGGGATTCCCTTGATTTGCAGGCAGGACAGAAAGAATATATTCTTTTGTCCTTTTCTTTGTTTATGTGTGAACAAATCTTTAACTTTGTGAAATAGTATAAACAAAACATTGCAAACACTTATGAAAAAACAGTCTCTCGGCATGGCGGTGATTCTTCTGTCGCTCTGCCTGCCATTTTCGCTTGTATCGTGTAGCGTCGATGGGAAGTACGACCTTAATAAGGATATTGACATGACTGTCAGTGTCGGTAAAGGGTTGTCGTTGCCCATTGGCTCAACAGAGAAGATTATGCTCACCGAACTTATTGACACTTCGTCGACCGAAGTAATCAGGATTGACATCGACGGCAACTATTCTATTTATAAGGAGGGTAAATTTACTCCCGAGGCTTTTACCATTGATGAGCTCGACATAGATATGGAGCCCGAACCGGAGAAGAAGCATTACGATTTTGAGCTTATTGACGTGGACGATGACATCGATAATCTTCCCGAATGGATAAAGCAGGAGATTCTGATGCAGAAATATCCATATAAGGTGCATAATGAGATAGACTACAGTACGGTTTTCAATGTGGACCAATCGGTTCCCGAGGAGATGAAAAGCCTGCGTAGCCTCACCTTCAAGGAGAATGCTACCATTACGCTTGATATAAAGATATTCAGTGAGAACCATATGTCGGACGACCTCCTGGAGATTGTGAAGAGACTTCGCCTGAAGAGCGATGCAGAAGGGGGCTTTGTGGTGAATGTCCCTGAATATATTGTCTTTGCCGACAAAAGTATAAAGGACGGCAAAGTTGTGATAGAGGGCGATGCGGTGTACAATGCCGAATCGAAGGCTCTTGAATTTTCCCGTGATTATGTAGTCGAGGGTCTCGACTTCTCCGGGTACAAAGGCGGAAGCATTGCTGTGGTGGATGGTATGATTGCAATACACGATACCTTGATGGCGGTTGGCTTTGTTGAATCGGACACTGTTTTCTTCGCTTACGATAACCTCTCGCACATTCAGGCTGTTGATGTCGAGGCGCATTTTGAGATAAACGGAATGCACGTCAAGAGTGTAGAGGGTATCTTTGCTCCTGACATAGAACCTATAAAAGAGAGTGTAGACCTTGAACTTGGCGATGACCTCGACTTCCTGCGCAACGATGCCTATCTCGACTTTAACGATCCGCGCATATATGTTACATTTACAAATCCCGTAGAGGCTAAGCTGCTGGCCGATGCGATGTTTGTGGGTGTTGACAAGGAGGGAAAAGAGATTGACGGTTCGCAGGTGACGGCGCAGATGGTGCTCGACGGAGCAACTGAGAACCGGATATTCGTGAACCGCTATGCTACGGCTGTGGATGGTTATACGACACTGCAGGTTCCGTCGCTCAATAATCTTATAAAAAGAATCCCTGAGAGGATTGAAGTGCGTGTTGATGCGAGAATGGATGACTCTTCATTCTCAAAGGTCAATCTGGGCGAGGAGCAGAGCATTTCGGGCAGCTACCGGGTAAGTGTTCCTCTTGAGTTCGATGAACTCGCGATAGTATATACCGAGGAAATTGATAATGTGCTCGGCGATGACTCCGATGAGATAACTGATTATGTAAAGGATATAAATTCAATTACATTGACATTTGACGTGCTCAATACTGTGCCTGCGGCTTTTGAACCTTCGGTAATTGCCTATGATGCTTCGGGCAAGGTGCTGGCAGGCATTTCTGTTTCTGTCGAAGGCACGGTGGCAAGCGGCAACGGAATGCTGAATGGTGAATTGACCGAACCGGTGCTCTCCTCCGTAGCAATAAACATATCGGCACAGAACGGAGAACTTGAGAAGCTTGAGGATTTGGATATAAGGCTCGAGGGCAAGGGCTGCGGCTCCTTTAATGCTAAAGAGTATATACAGCTGAAGGATATTGTCGTTACGATAGATGATAATATCGATGTTGACCTTAACTGAGAAAATGTTTGAATTTCTAAAAAAGAAGGATTCTATGAAAAACATATATATAAAACCAGGAACTGTTGCCACACTGCTGGCAATGTTGTTTTTTGCATTGCCGATGTCGGCGCAGAATACTCTTAGAAGCGGTTATTTCCTCGAGGGAAACAGCTACCGTTACAGGCTGAACCCGGCAATGATGCCCGAGAGGAACTTCATATCGCTGCCGGTACTCGGCAACCTTAATATGAATACGGAGGGAAATGTTGGCTTGTCTCATTTTGTGTTCGACGCTCCCGGCGGCAACGACCTTGTAACCTTTATGCATTCCTCTGTTGGTGAAGATGATTTTCTTGGCAAGCTCGAAAGCGACAACGTGGTACGTGCTAATTTCGACGTGACGCTTATGTCGGCAGGATTCTATGCCTTCGGCGGTTACAATACTGTCGATTTGGGCTTTCATTCGCGTTCGGGAATGAACTTGCCCTATGATATGCTGCGCTTTATGAAGGTTATGGGTAGTGACAATTATACTATACGCGACTTGAATGTTGCTTCCAGCAATTATGTTGACATTGCCTTGGGGCACTCTCATAAAATAACGGAGGATTTGACAGTGGGCGCGCGTGCAAAGTTTATCCTTGGCCTTGCTTATGCCGAGGTGATGTTCGACAGAATGGATATTTCAATGAGCGGCAGCCGTTGGCTTGTCAATGCAAAGGGCAAGGCAAACATTGCAATGGGTGGTGCTTTCAAGCATTCAAGTGACCGCACTGTGAATTCAAAGCCGGCTGTCAGCGGGTATGATGATGTTGCTGTCGGAGTAAACGGTTATGGCTTTGGCGTAGACTTGGGTGTGACATACGATTTCAGCAATATTCTCACCAAAGGTCTCAAATTCTCTTTTGCAGTAAACGATATTGGCTTCATATCCTGGAAGAACGTCGCGAAGGCTGCTGTTTCTCCCGAATCCCCGTTTGAGTTCAATGGCTTTGAGAATATCGCTATTCATGACGATACTCCCGGAACAAATCTCGAGGATCAGTTCGATGACCTCAAAGAGGACCTTGAGAATTTCTTTACCCTCGAAGATAAGGGGCAAGGTGGGGAAAACAGTATGCTCTCTGCTACAATGAACATAGGCGTAGAGTACCGTATGCCCTTCTATGACAGGCTTAGTGCCGGCTTGCTCTTCAGCAACCGTTTTGACAAGGTATTTCCCTGCCGGCAACTATCTCTGATGCTTAACGTAGCTCCTTTGAAGTGGCTTGAAATGGCTGTGAGCGGAACTGTAACTAATTATGGCATGGGATTTGGTGCTGTGGCAAATATTCATTGCACCGGTTTCAACCTGTTTGTAGGTACCGATTGCTTTGCAGGGAAAGTGGGCAAGCAGTACATTCCGGTGAATGATATGAATGCAAGTGTTGCGTTCGGAATTAATATCCCGTTCGGAACTGTGCGCTAAAAGAGAAGATATTGATTATTAAATATGCCGAGAACAGGGCAATCCAAAGCAGAAACGGGTTGTCCTGTTTCTTGTTATCTCTTGCTTGCAAAGAACTTTTTCATAAGCTCTGTTGCTTCGTCGGCACATATGCCGCTCGTGACATCAGTCCTGGGGTGCAGAACATTTGGTGCATATCGCCTGTATCCTCGTTTCTCATCTCCTGCTCCATATACGAGTCTCCCCATCTGTGCCCAAGCGATTGCTCCTGCGCACATTGGGCAAGGTTCAACTGTTACATAGAGAGTGCAGTCTGTCAGGTATTTGCCGCCGATGGCTGTTGCTGCCGCTGTTATGGCCTGCATCTCGGCGTGTGCGGTAACATCGTTGAGCAGCTCGGTAAGGTTGTGGGCTCTTGCGATTATCCGTTCTTTGCACACAACGACAGCACCGATGGGTACTTCGTCCTGTGCGTATGCCTTGCGTGCCTCGGCAAGTGCAGCCTTCATATATTCTTCGTCACTCATTGATGTGTGTATGTCAGCGACGCATATCGTGCTCCCCGAAGAGGGTGGGGTAGTCTTCGTCAAGGTTCTTGTAAATGAACGACAGCAACGTTTCCCGCATCCAGTTGCTTTTGTTGCTGATGCGGTATTTCTTCAAGTAGTCGTCGATAATCTTCATCTCATCGTCGCTGACCAGACATACAATGCGTGAATGGCGTACCGGTTGGGTACGTGCGGTGGTTGCCTTGGGTGTTTGCTTTTTTCTCGTAGCCATGGATTGTCAGTGACTTTTGCTGCAAAAATAGTGCAACTTGCGCCGAAATGCAAGTTTTAGAGGCTGTTTGAATTGCAGAAGTTTATTTTTATAAGGCAAAAATTGAATGTTCTATTGTTTTTCCTTGTTCAATGCACTATCTTCGTCACGAATAAAGAGAACAAGGTGCAATGGCGCAACATAACCTGCTTGGAAAAAAAGGCGAGATGCTTGCTTCGCGTTATCTCATGGAGAAGGGTTTTGCCATTCTTCATTATAACTGGCGTTCGGGGCACAAGGAGATAGACATTATTGCAAAGGAACGGGACACGCTTGTATTCGTCGAGGTGAAGAGCCGTTCAAGCGAAGATTACGGCAATGCTGCCGATGCGGTGGATAACCGGAAAATAGAGTATCTGCTTCGTGCGGCCGAGGCGTATGTGTTGAGAAACAGGGTCGACCTGAAATACCGTTTCGATATTGTAACGGTGATAGGCAATTGTGAGCCTTACAGAATTGAGCACATTACCGATGCCTTTTATTCAACCTGGTAGTTCATGCTGTTTCTGGTTTTACTATGAATATCGAAGATGCGCGTATATACTGTCTTGGCAAGATGAATGCAACGGAGGATTTCCCGTTTGACGAGACAACGCTTGCTTTCAGGGTCGAGAATAGGATTTTTGCTATGGTTGACCTTGAGAATACCAAGTGGTTCTGTGTGAAGTGTGATGCCGACTATGCCGTTGAACTGCGTGACAGGTATGCGCAGATAGTCCCGGCGTGGCATATGAACAAGCGTTACTGGAATCAGCTAGACATTGAAATGCTCGACGATAGCCTTGTCGCTCATCTCATCGACCATTCCTATGAGGAGGTTGTCAAGAAATTGCCAAAGAAGATACGTGTGACATATGGGCTGTGACATTTATGTAAGGCATCTGGAAACGGTCGACTCGACCAACAGGTATGCGCGTGACGAGAGTTCCGCGTTATGGTTGGCCGCCGGAAACGGCGATATTGTCGCTGTAACGGCCGGACATCAGACTGCCGGTCGTGGGCAGCGTGGCAATAGCTGGCAGTCGGGGGCGGGTGAGAATCTTCTGCTTACTTTGCTTGTCCGCCCGGGTTGTCCTCTTGGGGTTACAAGCCAGTTTTTATTGTCGCAGGCAACAGCCCTTGCCGTGCACTCTGCCATGAAAAGGTATGGCATAGATACAAAGGTCAAATGGCCGAACGATATATATGCCGGCGAGAGGAAACTGGCAGGCATACTTATAGAACTTGATTATTCTGGAAAGTTTGCCGAACAGGCAATTATCGGAATCGGGCTTAATGTGAACCAGATTGAATTTCCTGTAATGGAGAGGGTGCCGGTGTCGATGAAGATGCTGTGTGGAAAGGAGTTCGAAGTAAGTGATGTCCTTGGCGAGGTGCTGCGCTCATTTATTAATTATAGCAGCATCTTGAATTCTGGCGACTGCGAGACGCTCGCATCAATGTACAGCAGCCTGTTGTTCGGTTTGGGCGAGGAACGCTGTTTCGTGGACCCCGGTGGGGCGTTCAAGGCTGTTGTCGAGGGCGTTGAACCAAGCGGTCATCTGCTTCTTCGCCGCGAGGATGGAACACTGACGCGCTATGCCTTCAAGGAGGTTGAACTGCTGCTGTAGAGCGTTGCGCAGGGTTGCCGGACTGAGTTCTGTTCGCCACCGCAGTCCGAACTTTGTTACATTATATCATTTGTGCTGCATCCAAGCCTCTTCTCGATTCTGTGTCTTCTTTTAGTGATGCCAGACGGGGCACAGCCTCTTATACGTGCAATCTCCGCATAGCTTATTCCAAGCTTTATCTGATACAGGAATATAAGGTCATCGGAAGGAATTTCGGGCCATAGGCTCATAATCCTTTCCTTGAAAGTGGGGTACTCCTTGTCGACAGCACTCTGCAGTTCCTCTATCATGTGCTGTTTGGGCTTCATCCTGCAAGCCGCAAGTTCCTTGAACTCGTTGCTTATGTCCGATATGCTAAGTGCAATCTGTGCCTTTCTCTTCTTTTCATTCATTACACTCTGTTCAAGGTTAAGGTGTTTGTGTCTCAGTTTGCGGTAGTTTTCTGCAATTCGGCAGGTTGCATATGATACGATAATGACAGCAAGAGCCATTGTGATGATTATCCAAATGAAAAGGTCGGCCTTGGCAGCCTTTTCGTTCAGCTCCTTCTCTTTTTCACTGCTAAGATTGTAGCGATAGAGGTTGTCGGCATTTGCTGTTTGCGCATTCTGCATTATAATGCTTACACTGTCGTTGTAGAGCATATACTTGTCGGCCATTTCCAGGGCATTCCCGTTGTTCCCTCCATTCCGGTATATGTTGTACAGTTTGCCTATGATGTCGCGTTTCTTGTAAAGGTTGTCCGTCATTTCCAGATGCCTGTTGTAGTAGTAGATTGCGGAATCGTTCATCATTGTCTGCTCAAAATAATAGGCCTTGTTCGAGAGTACATTCTCCGGCAGTTTGTCAATGCTGAATCTGTTTATAAATTCCAAGCAACGCTCTGCATATTCATCTTCTCCAATTGAACTGAAAAAATAGAGCATTACTCCAAGGTATCTTAGATTCTTGCTGAAGGTGTTGTAGCCTTCAATGTAGAGCAGGCATCTTCTGTAATAGTACATAGCACTGTCAATCTCGCCGCATTTGTGGAATGTTGATGCAATGTCGTGCAGCGCCGTAGCGTTGATGCTTCCGTTCCTTTCTTTTATTGCGTATGCATTGCGTATTGCATCAAGCGATGCTGCGTAGTTGTACTGGTAGTCGTAAAGTTCCGACAGCTGGCTGTATATTCGTGCAAGGAGCGGTGAGTTATGGAGATTCTCATCCTTCATGGCTGTCTCAATGGCTTTCTGGTACCAGACAACGGCTTTTGGTGTGTCGTACATGTCGCGGTAGACACTGCCTGTATAATATTGCGCCTCGGCAAATTCGGCAGTATTGCCTTTACTCTCGTAGTATGCAAGAGCCTTTTTGATTGTACTGTCCGATGTATGTCGTATGTATGCCTTATCGGCACTCTTTGTAAGCAAGAGGGCATACTTGGCTTCCGAGGCTTCATTCGGCAGTTCTTTATTGCAGTTGAGTTCAAGCAAACGGATGTATGCGGCCGATGGGGCTGTGTCGCATTGTTGCTCAATCTCGGCCAGCAGTGGCGGTATGCTGTCATTTTCGTTGCATGAAACAATAATCAGTGCAATAATGCATGTAAGTAGTTTTTTCATCTCCTTTTGCTTTTGATTTATCAAATGTATATCTAATGCTTTGTTTCTCCAAGTTCATAAACCTCTTTTTGAGACTCATTCGTCCCTTTTATTCTGCAGGTATCAGCCTGTAGAGAAATGCGCTGTGGGGTAAATGTGACTTTTGCCACAAATTATAAGCGATGTTGTGTGTATGTTGTTGTAAATAAATGTGTTGAGTGTGGGGTAAATGAGGGTAAATGCTTGGTAACAATATTCAATTCGTTTTGGCTTGCAAGATAAATTATCCGTTCATATATTTGTCAAAAACAAATTTCAAAAACAAATTTTCTATAAAATAAAATGCCATGATAAAAATTATGAAAAAATTGCTTGCAATCTCTTTTGTATTGCTTTTAGCAGGCTGTGACATGCTTGACCCTTTCAAAAACAATAATAATGGTTCCGGCAAGGAGAGGGTTGTGACCCCTGTTGTCTTTACTGTTACCGAGGAGGCCGTGGCTGATGCCAGCAATGATTTTGCTTTCCGTTTCATGCGTGCGGTAGACAAGAATATGCCCGAGGGTACAAACTATGTTGTCTCTCCTTATAGTGCTCAGGTGGCTCTCTCAATGGCAATGAACGGTGCTGCCGACTCTACATTCATGCAGATGCGCGATGTGTTGGGGTACAACGGAATGGAGATAGGTGAGATAAACAGTTATAACAAGAAACTGTTAGATGGGCTGGATCTTGTTGCAGAGGATGTGAGAGTAACATTCGCTAATTCATTGTGGATAAACAATAACGTATTCCTGAACCAGTTTGCCGAGGTTATTCCTGAGTATAAGGTTTCAATGCTTGAGAATTACGATGCCGAGGTTGGGGAACTTGATTTTTCTTCTCCGAGTGCCTTGAAACATATCAACAAGTGGTGCTCGTCCAAGACAAATTCGCTCATCGGCAAGGTTGTTGATGAACTGAACCCCTATAGTATCCTTATGTTGATTAACGCTGTCTATTTCAAGGCTCCTTGGGATGAGCCGTTTGAAAAGAAGGACAATTTCAAGGATTGTTTCTATTCCTCTACAGGAGGTAAGCAAACCGTAGAGTATATGAAGGATTGTTTCAAATCATTTTATTATGGGAATGATAAGTTCGAGATTACGCGCAAGGAGTATGGCAAGACTGGCAAGTATAGTTTCTATGTTGTTCTGCCCCGTGAGGGTGTTGCTCCCGAGGATTGTTTTGCAGATCTTAAGACAGATATATGGGACAATAGGGGTTTTGAACATAATGAGGTTACATTCTCTATTCCAAAGTTCAAGGTTGAGAACAGGACTTCTATAATTCCTGCACTCATTTCAATGGGAATGACTGAGCCTTTCAGTGACAATGCCGATTTTTCAAATCTTGCTAATGCTGACAGTATATATATTACCGATGCTACGCAAGGCAATGTTTTCATGATAAATGAAAAAGGTACCGAGGCTGCTTCTGTGACAAAAGTAGATATTGGTTATGAATCTGCTCCTTTTCTTAAAAAAGTTGATTTCTTTATAAACCGTCCTTTCCTGTTCTTTGTAATAGAGAATACAACCAGGACAATCCTTTTTGCCGGCAAGGTGTCAAGTATTGAGTAATGATTTATTCACCCCCCCCGACAAGAAGAGGATGACTTTTGGGTCATCCTCTTTTGGATTGCTTACAGTTGCATCTGCATGCTGTCTGTTTGCATTATTCTACACCCTCGGTGTTCTTCTTCTCTTCCACGGCCTTGTCTTTTGTCTCCTCTTTGTATTGGGTCATCTCCTTTTCGCGCTCACGGCGAAGCTTCTCGCGCTTGCGCATCAGCACCCACAGCAGTGCAAGTACGGCAACAGAAACTCCTATGGTTGTCCATTTTTCGGCACTGCTCATTTCCGTGTTCTTAGGGAAAAGTATAATGTAGACGATGACGGTGTATATGCCAAGTAGTGTGACTGTTGTCTTGGGGTTTCTGAAAAATCTCATACCGGTATATATTGCTGATTGTGCTTGCGAAGTTACGCCAAAGTTTTTGCAAAAAGGAATTATTTCAATAATTTGCTTGTTTTTATAGCATATTTTAAGAATTTGTTCTAATTTTACGGAAAGCTAAGAAGCTGTTTGAATTTATATCGTTAAGTTTTTTATAGAGCAAAAATGGCGAAATGTATGGCTTCTATAAGGAAAATATTTTGGGAATTAAAATAATTCTAATAATATAACACATAAATTATGGCTAAGTTTAAACGTATTCTATTGAAGCTCAGCGGCGAGAGCCTTATGGGTGAGCAGGGTTACGGCATAGATGTGAAACGTCTTAATGAATATGCTGCCCAGATAAAAGAGGTTGCAGGATTGGGAGTGCAGATAGGTATTGTCATTGGCGGCGGTAATATATTCCGTGGCCTGACAGGTGCCGGAAAAGGCTTTGACCGTGTCAAAGGCGACCAGATGGGTATGATGGCGACCGTTATAAACAGCCTTGCACTAAGTTCTGCGCTTGGAGCGGCAGGTGTGCCTAATAAAGTGCTCACAGCAATCCGCATGGAGCCTGTGGGTGAGTTCTATACCAAATGGAAGGCTATCGAGGCAATGGAGCAGGGGATGGTTGTAATTATGGCGGCCGGTACGGGAAGCCCTTATTTTACAACCGATACAGGTTCTTCGCTGCGCGGTATAGAAATTGAGGCCGATGTGATGCTCAAGGGTACCCGTGTGGACGGAATATACACAGCCGACCCGGAGAAAGATCCTACTGCAACCAAGTTCAATGATATTACATATGATGAGGTAATCTCCCGCGGTCTCAAGGTTATGGACATAACTGCGACTGCAATGTGCCGTGAGAACAATCTGCCTATATATGTCTTTAATATGGATGTAGTCGGCAATTTCCGCAAGGTAATGGAAGGGGGGGAGATTGGGACGTTCGTCCACCCTTGATACTAATTAAAAATGCTTATACGTATGCATAGTATTTGCGCTTTATAATCAGTATCATGGTTTAAAGTGGTATTACAGATAAAAGGAAAAGGAATGGCACGCCATTCCTTTTCCTTTTATCTGTAATGGGAGTTATTCGGCATCCTTGGTCAACAGCCAACCGCCGGTCTGCGTGGCTTCTGTGTCGAGCGCAGTGCTGCTTGTGCTGTAGGCATTTATGCTGCCGCCATTGATTGTAATGTCTGTAAGGGACGAGATGGCGTGGTCGTATGCGCTTGCAACAACTGTTCCGCCGTTGACGGTTATGCTCTGCGCGGTAATGGCGCGGCTCTTCTTGTCGTCGGCCAGTCCGGTGTAGTTCTCGGCTGTGGCCAACAGTGTCACTTCGCCGCCGCTGATAACGGCATTGCTGTCGCAGTTGATGCCCTTGGCACCTTTGCCTTTGCATTCTATGGCAACCTTGCCGCCGGTGATGTTGAGCGCACCTACGCTCTTTATGCCACCGGCCGATGTGGTGTCGGCTGAAAGTGTGCCATTTGAGAATCCTGTAATCCTGCCATTGGTTATGGCAACCTCGCCGTCGCAGTTGATTATCTTGGAGCCGTTGCCTTTGACCTCAGCGTGAATTATGCCGCCTGCCTGTGTGTAGTTGCGTGTGGTCTTGATGGCTGAACTCTTTTCATCGGTAGTCGTAAGCTTTATGTAACCGCCGTTAATGTACGCGTCGGGTATTACGATAGGGTTGGGGATTGAATCCTCGTAGACAACTTTTATAGCCTCGCTTCCCGATGTGATTTCAAGCTTGCCTGCATCAATCTTTACAAATCCCTCGCGGCAGTCGATACCGTTGCTTGTTGCATTGACTGTTACTGTTGGAGTGTATGCCGTAGTGCGACCCATTGTGAATCTCTCCTTTGTGTGGAATCCGTCTTTAGCGGCTTCTGTGATGTTTATGTTGCCGCCACGTACTACAATGTAGTCGTCACTGGCAATGGCGTGATTGCCAAGGCTTTTGACATTGAGCGTGCCGGTGCCGTTCTTGTAGCCGTCGAATATAATCTGCCCTTCGCTGAAGATTGTTCCTTTCTGGTCCTCTTCAATGCCGTCGGTACCTGTCACAGGTGCGTTGTAGAGAGCACCGTCGCACAATGTGTTGGTCTTCCCGTCGGCTATAGTGAAGTAAACGGTCTTTCCGCTCTGTATGTTGATTGCTGGGCCGTTAGGGTTAGTGAGGTTCAAGCCATTTACAATCAGCTGGAACTTCTTCGCGCTGTATATTTTCAGTGAACCGTTGCTGCAGTTTCCTTTTAATATATACCCAATCTTGCCGATTGTTGAGTTTATTACTATGTGGCTGCCGTTAATTTCGGCAGTAACTCCACTTGGGAGTGTACCTGTAGTAACACCGGTCTCGCTGAATGTTATGTTTACAGAGCGTGATGTAGCATAATTCTCTATGAAGTCGTCATATTCCTCGTCGAGTTCGTCGGTTGGAATTGACTGTATTTCCTCATTGAAGTTTTCCTTGTCGCTTGCATCGAAGGCTACGGTGGGAGCCGGGTCGTAGGTTAGTTCGTCTCCTTGGTTCGGTGCTGTGGCTATGTTTGTTATCTGCCCGGTATTGAACCGGCTTACAACGCTGCCGTTTTCGAGCTCGATGCTTATGAGTTGTAACTCTTCGTTGAAAGTGATGAGTCCGACTTCATTAGTGTCGAAGGCCTGGTATGTGTTGTCGTTGTTGTTCACATAGAGTACCTGTGCCTGCAATGCCTGTGTGGCAAGCAGGGTTATTATTGCCAGTATTGACTTTTTCATCTTTTTAGAATTTTAGCACTCTTGTCGTTGGCTTTTACAATATATATTCCTTGCGGGAGGCCGGCAATACTTATAGTGCCGCCCTCGGTCTTAAGGCGTGTGCTGAGGACCTGTGAACCTATGATGTCATATATTGTCACAGTTGTTCCGGCAGGGCAGAATATAGCAATCGCATCGTTAGATATGTATGTGACAAAGCTTTCCTGTCGCTGGCTTGTCTCATTGATTGATGTGAAATCTCCAAAACGTATGTGTTCGATGTCGGACATAGTGCTTCCGGTCACAGTGCCGTCTGTCTGTTCAATGCTTACTGTAGGCCCGTTGAATGTAATCTGTTTGAGGTTGGCAAGGTCAATGACCTCGCTGTATGCGTTGTCTTGCTTCTCTATCAGCATATGCTGCGCCATTGCAGGCAATGCCGACGCTGCAAGAACAAGTATGGTAAATAGTTTCTTCATATTTAACAATTTAAGTTATATGCTGCTCCTGTTAGAGGTCTATTGAGTATTCGAAACCTATTGCATGCCCCTTGGGCTCGTCATCGTCATTGGCATCCTGATAGAGATAGTATAGGGATATGGAGTTATCCTTGTTTATCTTGTAGCTCGAGCCGATGCGGTAACGCAGTTTGTCGCATCCTTTCCATTTGTCGAGACGTGTGTATAGCTCAACCGATGCGAATGGGTTGAATTTGCAGTTCGGAATGTCGTACTTCAGGCTCAGACGTGAACGTAACGTGGTGTTTTCCTTGCTTTCTTTGAACTCAGGCTCTGTGGTGGAAACCATGTCGCCAATCCCTTCGAGAATGTCTGTGTATTCCCAACGGTACTTGGTCTCGTCGGTTGTAGCTGAGTTTGTGCGTGTGTACTGCACTCTCTCGCGGAGACCAATTTCGAAACGGCCAATCTTGTATTCGCCCTGCAGGGTTACATAGAAACGGTTGCGGACAGTCCAGTAGGCGTGGTCGATATTGTATTCATATATCCCCTGTTCCGGGTCAATGACATCCTTAATGCTCTTCTCGCTTGGCTTTTTGTTGTAAATGAAACTGTAACCGATGTTGGATTTCAGCCATTTGGTTATCTTGTAGTCGATTTTTGCTCCAATGGCGTAACGCTCTACATCGCTTACCCCTTCAATGCTGCGGAACTCGGCATCTATTGCTGCCTTGAATTTCTTGTTTATCTTCTTGGATGCTTCGAATGTTGTCCATATTCCGAATTCGTCACTCTCGCTCTGAGCGTTTGTGCTGCATAGCGGTGCCAGTGTGAAAGCAAGCAGCAAAAGGCTGCCTAAAAGTTTTTTCTTAGTTCTTGAGTTTGTATTCATCTGTGGGAGTTTTTAGGGTTGTATCTACTGAGTTGTTCGAGGAGTTGCTCTTGTAATACATTTTTACAATTGCGGCATCCTTGAGAAAGTCTATTGCTCCAACCTCAACCTTTTCTATCTTCAGACCGGTACGTTTTTCCAGGTCGGCAATAAGTTCTTCGCGTCTGTCGGGCGTAATAAGGTTTACGTTGTCATATTTTATGACCTTGTATGAATAGTGGCTTATGAGAAGTCTGCTCTCGCATATCCAGATTGAGAAAATGAAAAGCAGGTTTATGATTATTACTTCACCGATACTGAGTTCGCTCACTGTCAGTCCATTGATGGCACTCAGTGCAATGATGATGAACAGGTAGGTCATTTCGCGTATGGCAACCTGCTCGGTGCGGTAGCGTATGATGCTGAATATGGCAAAGAGGCCAAGGGCGATACCTGCCTTGAGCTTTACATCCCCAAGGACATAAATGAGCATGAAGGTGCTTATGGCAATGAGTATGTATGTGAAGAAAAATTCTCCTCTTTTGCATTTTGGGTAGTAAAGGCCGCGCACGATAATCATTATTGCAATGAGGTTGATGAGGAATGCGAGCAGAAGCTCTATCACGTGCTCAGTGTCGATGAAGTCGCTGCTTTGGCGTTTTTCCTTTACCGAAACGGCCATCTTGACATTGTTGTCATCGTCATCGCCGGTAAGAATGTCATCGCTGAGCAGAATGTTTGCCGATGTTACTGTGTTGCCGGCTGTTGTAATGTCGGTCAAGGCAGCGTTGCTGTTTGCCGGTGTGGCTGCTGTGATGAAGAGCAGCAGAAGTGTAGTTATAAGTTTCATGGTTCTAACGTTTGTTTTCCATTTTTTCAATCATTGTGAGTCTCTCTTTGAAATTGTTGCGCTTGAGCCCTCTGTGGGTAATAGCACTGCCTATGCAGTATTTGCTGAATCCGGAACGTTTAATGCGTGTTTCGCGCAGCAGGTCAAGAGCCGGTGAAGGCACATTGCCGTCACGCTTCAGCTCTATAATGGCAACCCTCTGCAAACTTTCGCGGTAGCCGCTTTTCAGATGATGGAATCTCAGGTTGAAATCTATTGTCAGGCGTTCCGTTTTTCCGTAATTCACAAGTGTTATGCGGTTGAACCAGTTTTCTATGACAGGGGAAACCTCGTCGATTGTGTACCAGGCATACTTGCTGAGGAACGGCGTGACCTCTTCTTTTTCTCTGTGCAGCGTGTCTACTCCCTGTACGGTTATGCGCTTTTTTTTCGTGCGGCCGTGGTTATTCTTGTTCTTGACCTCGAGGAATGTGTCGTCGCTGTCGAGGTATGTGCGCACTCTTATCTTCTCCCTCACACATCTGCCGGCGTGGTGCATGCGGTACATCTGGTAATCGTCTGTGTCGAAATATGTTGTATGATAGCCGGCTATACGCTTACCGTTGATTTCCTGAATGTAGTATTTGCCTCTTACGACCGTAAGAAAAGCTACAAGCTGTTCGAGGGTAGCCACGAATTTCGTGTCAGTCCTGTTCATCAGCTTAATACCAGACATCTCTTGCAGTGATATCGGTGGCAGCAAGAGTGCCTTTTCGGCGATTCTTTCGGTCATAAGTGAAATTTGTGTTAATGTTATGTTACAAAAATATACAAAAGTTTCAAATAGCAGCAACTTTTTGCGTTTTTATTAGTTAAAAGAGCGTTTAAAGTCTTTTTTATGGTATAAAAAGCTGTTTTTGCACTGTGTATGCCTGTTGCAGGGCTGGTTTAATTTGATTACCTTCGTTGCGGCTTTACATAAAAATTGTTTTCCATTATGGATGTGAAAAAGATAATTGACTGTTATTATCCCGAAGATAATGAACTGAAAAATATTTACATGAAGCATGCTGATGCAGTAGCTGCCCTTGCCTTGGAACTCGCGGAACGCCACCCCGAACTCTCGATAGACAAGAATTTTGTATATGAGGCATCGATGCTGCACGATATTGGAATATTTCTTACCGATGCTCCTTGTATATATTGCTTTGGCAAAGAGAGTTATCTGTGTCATGGCTATCTTGGTGCCGAACTGTTGCGCTCATTGGGACTTGAACGTCATGCAAGGGTGTGCGAAAGGCATACCGGCACCGGAATAAGAAAAGAGGATATAGTGAAGAATGGCTGGAATTTGCCGGTAAAGGATTTTACTCCTGAGACGCTGGAGGAGCAGCTCGTGTGTTTTGCCGACAAATTCTATTCGAAGACGAGGTATCTTGAAACGCCAAGGACGCTTCAGCAGGTTGTGGAGAGTATGCGCAAAATCTCCGATGAATCGGTGAAAAAAGTGGAAGAGTGGGCCGGAATCTTTCTGTGATAAGGAAACTCTTGTAAATATTGGTGCAAATAGTGCTTTTTTGTCTTAAAAATAAGAAATACTCCTTTTTATTTAGTATTTTTGTCCATTGCTTTTAGGGCAAACATTAATGGGATGGAACTGAAATCGTTCAAAACAATGTTCGTTATACTTTTCCTGGCGGTTATTGCTGCAACAGCATCTGCCAAGGATGGCTTGCGGCTTGCCGGCCGTGCATCATTGTTTGCAGCAAGCGATTCGGTTGAAGTGGCTGCGCTGCCTGCCGATTCTGTGGCGGTCTCCGACTCTGTCGCAGGAAAAGAACCAAAGAAGGATGCAATTGATGCTCCTGTACACTATGAATGTACCGATTCTATGGTATGGTCGCGTAACGGAAATGCCTATCTCTATGGTAGCGGCAAGGTTACATATGACAAGGTGGAACTCACTGCCAATATAATATCGATGAATATGGACAGCAGTGTCGTGCACGCTACCGGGCGAATAGATACAACCGGCGTGATGGCGGGTCTGCCCGTGTTTATGGATGGCGGCACTCCTTATGAATCGGACAGGATAAGCTATAACTTCAAGAGCAAGAAGGGCTTTATCAATAATGTCTATACCCAACAGGGCGATGGATTCATCATGGGAGGGAAGGCTAAGAAGGACTCCTCGGATGTGTTCTATTCGCAAGACGGACAGTACACTACCTGCGATGCCGACCATCCGCACTTCTATATCAAGCTGACGCGTGCAAAGGTACGTCCAAAGAAGGATGTTGTCTCCGGTCCGTTGTATCTTGTAGTAGAAGATGTTCCTCTTCCGCTGGCATTGCCGTTCGGCTATTTCCCCTTCACAAGCAGCTATTCATCGGGTTTCATAATGCCGACTTATGGCGATGAGACAGAACGTGGTTTCTATTTGCGCGATGGCGGTTATTACTTTGCTATAAGTGACAAATTCGATCTACGTCTCACGGGTGAAATATTTACTAAAGGTTCTTGGGGACTTGGGGCTGCATCTACATATGCAAACAGATACAAGTATTCAGGCAGTTTCGATTTCAGCTACATCGTTACCAAGAATGGAGAGAAAGGGCTTCCCGACTATGCGGTAGGAAAGAATTTCCGTATACAGTGGAGCCATCGTCAGGACCCGAAGGCGCGTCCGAACAGCAATTTCTCTGCAAGCGTTAACTTTGCGACATCGAGCTACGAACGTTCGAATCTTAACAGCCTTTATAACCCAGTCCTCAATTCACAGAGTGTAAGAACATCGAGTGTGAGCTACTCGCACACGTTCCCCGATGCAGGCCTTACAATATCAGCAACGATGAATATTGCGCAGAATGTACAGGATTCCACACTCTCGCTGACACTTCCTAGCCTGAATGTGTCTTTGGCAAAGAAATATCCTTTCAAAAGGAAAAAGCGTGCAGGAGAGGAACGCTGGTATGAGAAGATTTCGCTTTCATACAGCGGACAGATGAGCAATAGCATTGCAACAAAGGAGGATAAGGTCTTCAAGTCCAATATTATCGACGACTGGAAAAACGGATTCAAACATAATATTCCTATAAATGCAACATTCCAGCTGTTTGATGTAATAAACATAACCCCGAGCTTCAACTATACCGAACGCTGGTATTTCAAGAAGGTGAACCAGGAGTGGGACTATGCCACAAACAGTGTTGTCCGCGATACGGTACACGGTTTCCATAGGGTATATAACTACAATATGTCGTTGTCGGCAAATACTACACTGTATGGTTTCTATCAGCCGGCAGGTTTTCTAAAGAATAGCCGCGTGCAGATGGTGCGCCACGTATTCAAGCCTAGCGTGTCGTTCACTTATGCTCCCGACTTCGGCAACTACGATTATGGCTATTACGATTCCTATGTGTATACCGACGAGAACGGCGAGGTTCGTACGGTAGAATATTCACCCTATCAGAATAGCCTTTACGGTGTGCCAGGAAAGGGCAAGACCGGCAGCATCTCCTTGAGCATTAGCAATAATGTGGAGATGAAGTGGCGGGCCAAGAATGACTCGATAAAGAAGGTGAGTATCATTGATGAACTTGGTGCATCAATTTCGTATAACCTGGCAGCCAAGACAAAGCCGTGGAGTAACCTCTCGACACGCCTGCGACTGAAACTCACGAAAAGCTATACCTTCAGTCTCAATGCTACATGGGCAACATATGCCTATACCTTCAACGATAGGGGGCAGGTTGTTGTGGGTGACAGGACAGAGTGGTCCTATGGTCGTTTTGGCCGTTTCCAGGGAATGAGCCAGAATTTCTCCTATACCTTTAATAACAAGACTTTCAGCAAGCTTATGAAATGGCTCCGCGGTTCCGATGAGGAGGAAGGTGCTGAACAGGATTCGGAACCGAAGGCCGAGGAACCGAAGACTCAGAGCAAGGGTTCCTTGCGTGACAGTAACAGCAAGAAACCGCAGGACGCCGATGTCGATGAGGATGGATATATGCCTTTCAAGTTCCCTTGGAACTTTACTGTTTCCTATGGTATTATGATGGCCGAGGATACATCGGCAAAGATAAATATCAAGTCCATGCGCTATCCATATAAGTTTACCCAGAATATGAACTTCTCGGGCAATATTGGCATTTCGGACAACTGGCGCATTAATTTCACTTCGGGTTATAATTTCGAGTTTAAGAAGCTTACTACTACCACAATAAACATTTCGCGCGACTTGCACTGCTTTGAGATGTCTTGCGGAATAGTGCTAAGTCCGTATACGTCGTTCAACTTCAGTTTCCGTGCGACATCGCAAATGCTGGCTGACGCGCTTAAATATGACAAGCGCAGCAGTATAAGTTCAAATGTCCAGTGGTATAACGATTGATTGGGTGGTCTGTCAGGAACGGGTGTCTTCAGGGCTTCCCCTTTTGTGTTACCATATAATCTCTTTCTTCCCGTGACTGGCAAGGTAACTGTTTGCTTTGCTGAAATGGTGGTTCCCGAAAAATCCTTGGTAGGCCGACAGTGGTGACGGGTGTGGTGATGCAAGCACCAGATGTTTGTTGCGGTCTATGAACGCGCCCTTCTTCTGAGCATAGCTGCCCCATAGTATAAATACAATGTTGTCACGTCGAGTGGCGAGTTCGCGTATCGCAGCATCGGTAAACTCCTCCCATCCCCTTTTCTGGTGAGAGCCGGCCTGTGATGCTCGCACAGTGAGTGTGGCATTGAGCAGCAGCACGCCCTGGTCGCTCCAGCGTGTAAGGTCGCCGTCCTGCGGAACTGGTGTGCCCAGGTCGTTCTCTATCTCCTTGAAGATGTTGAGCAGCGAAGGAGGGAACGGTACTCCTTTGTTTACAGAAAAACAGAGCCCGTTGGCCTGTCCTGCACCGTGGTAGGGGTCCTGTCCGAGAATTACAACCTTTACTTCGTTGAAAGGGCAATGGTCAAAGGCATTGAAAATTAGTCTTGCCGGAGGGTATATTGGCAATGTGCCTGCGTACTCCTGCTTGACGAATGTTGTCAGGCGCAGAAAATATTCCTTGCTGAATTCCTCCTTGAGTACCTCTTTCCAGCTTGCATCGATTCTTACATCCATATATTATATAAGAGGTATGTTCATCTCCTTGCATTGGCGGCGCATATCTTCGGGCCAGATGCTTGACTGTATCTCACCGATGTGTGCTTTCTTGAGCAGAAGCATACAGAGACGCGACTGCCCGATGCCGCCTCCTATGCTGAGCGGCAGTTCGCCGGCGAGCATCCTGCGATGGAAATATAGCTTTTCGCGTTCCTCCTTGCCCGACTTCTTAAGCTGGTGAAGCAATGCTGCCTTGTCTACGCGTATTCCCATAGATGATAGTTCCATTGCCTTGCCCAGGATGTCGCTCCAAATCATCAGGTCGCCGTTCAAACCATAGAAGCCTTCTTCGTTAAGCGTCGTATAGTCGTCGTAGTCGGGTGCGCGGTTGTCATGTGGCTTGCCATCGCACAGTTCATTGCCGATACCTATGATAAATACTGCTCCATATTCCTTTGTAATTGCCTCTTCCCGTTCTTTAGGGCTAAGGTCGGGGTATCTCTGTCTCAATTCTTCGCTATGGATAAACTTGATTCTGTCTGGCAATGAGGGTTTTAGCTGCGGGTAGCATTCGCAAAGGGTAAACTCGGTGTGGAGAATTGCCGAATATATTTCGCAGACAATCTGCTTGAGGAACGAAACGGTGCGTTCTCCTTCAGAAATGACCCTCTCCCAGTCCCATTGGTCTACATAGAGCGAGTGCAGGTTGTCGAGTTCTTCGTGTGAACGTATGGCATTCATGTCGGTGTATATGCCATATCCTTGCGCAATGTTATAGTCGGCAAGTGTCACTCTTTTCCATTTAGCGAGAGAATGTACAACCTCGGCAACAGCACCGTTCATATCCTGTATGGGAAAACTTACGGCGTTTTCGTAACCGTTAAGGTCGTCGTTCAGACCAGTCCCTTGCAGTACAAACAATGGGGCTGTTACACGGCGCAGACGTAATGCCGACGATAGGTTAAGCTGAAAAATCTCCTTGATCTGCTTTATGGCCTGTTCGGTCTGTTTGAGGTCGAGCAATGGAGTGTATTCCGATGGAAGCTTGTATAATTTCATAATATCTGACAAAATGTCGTTAATGATGCTTGTTCGTTTGCTAATTTCAAGCTTGGCTTGCTTTGTGGTTTTCTGTTTGTTGGCAAAGGTAGCATTAATAAATGCAATATGCAAATAAAATGGGCTATGTTCGCTTTTTTAGTGTTTTTACAATTGATTCTTTGCAAATTATTTGTATCTTCGCAGTCGCAAACATAAAGGTCCCGTAGCTTAGCTGAATAGAGCGTCAGATTCCGGTTCTGAAGGTCGTGGGTTTGAATCCCACCGGGATCACATACACACTGTTTGCTAACATAATCTGTTCTTATGAAAGCAATCCTGTATTACATAGCAATAGCTGTTCTGTTTGTACTGAACAAGTTGCCAATGTGTGTGCTGCATTTCTTTTCGTCCCTTCTTTTCTATCCAATATATTATGTCGTACGTTACCGTCGCAAGGTGGTACGCGACAATCTCTTAAAATCTTTCCCCGAAAAGGAACTTAAGGAGATAAAGAGAATCGAGCGGCGTTTCTACCGTAATCTGTGCGATTACTTCATGGAGATGATTAAGTATCATGGCATGAGCGAGAAGCGTATAAAACGCTATATGAGGTTTGAGGGTATAGAGAAGTTCCACGCAGCTGTGGATGCCGGTCATCCTTGCGTGCTTTATATGGGACATTTCTTCAATTGGGAATATGTTACATCCATAACGCTTCATTTCAGGCGCGATGATACTGCGGTCGGTGCAATATACCATCCTTTGGAAAACAGGCGTTTCGATGCGCTGGTGAAGAAGATGCGTGAACAGTACGGAGCAGAGTCCATCACAATGGCCAATACTCTCAGACGCATAATGCAGATTGGCAAGGAGGGCAAGAAGTATGTTATTGGATTTATCGCCGACCAGGTGCCCACCTGGGAGTCTATAAATCATTGGCTTGATTTTTTCCATCGCGACACTCCGGTCTTTACCGGAACGGAAAAGATTGCGCAACGCACCCACGCTTCCCTTTTCTATGCTCACGTGTATCGTGAGCGGCGTGGCCATTATGTGCTCAAGATAGAGGACATGGCCGAGGATGCAGCCCTTTTGCCTGAGTTCGAACCGACAAATATGTATTATAGGCTTCTGTCGGAGAATATACGCGAGACACCCGACCTTTGGCTTTGGACGCACAAGCGTTGGAAACGTACCCGTGAGGGCTATGCCAGGCGCGAGAAAAAACGTGAAGAAGACCGTAAACGCCTTAGGGAAAGCCAAGGCGATTGTTAATGGCTATGTGTAGCCAAACGGAATGGCTACGTTTCAGGTCTGGTGGTCTCATGCAGTATAGCCGGGACATCTGTGCGACGCACAGATGTCCCGGCTATTTTAGAGGCAGTCCGGAATTCGTTAGCTTCTGAGTCTGAACGGTTTATTAATATGCTCTTGCAAAGAGTACGCGGCGTGCCGAAGGCTTTCCTGTAACCATGCAGGTGCCCGGTGTCTCGTCCCATCCAAGAGGGATACAGCGGATTGTTGCTTTTGTATCATTCTTAATCTGTTCCTCAGTCTCGGGTGTTCCGTCCCAATGTGCAAGTATGAAGCCGCCTTTCTCTATTTCGGTCTTGAACTCCTCGTATGTGTCAACACTGCGAGTATTGGCTTCGCGCATCGCAAGGGCTTTTGCATGCAGATTCTTCTGGATGTCATCGAGCAACTGTCTTACATATTCTACGATACCTTCGATTTCTCGCGTCTCCTTTGTGAGTGTGTCGCGGCGCATAACCTCTATTGTGCCGTTTTCAATGTCGCGTGCTCCAAGTACAAGACGCACGGGAACACCCTTGAGCTCATATTCGGCAAACTTGAAACCTGGACGTTTGTTGTCGGCATCATCGAACTTTACAGAAATTCCGAGTCTCTTCAGTTCGGCAATCATTGGGTCTACCTTGCTTCTGATTGCATTCAGCTGCTCCTCGTTCTTGCAGATAGGAATGATTACAACCTGAATAGGTGCAAGAGCCGGCGGCAGTACAAGGCCATTGTCGTCGGAGTGGGTCATGACTAGTGCGCCCATAAGACGGGTTGAAACACCCCAAGAGCATGACCATACATGTTCGAGGTTATTGTTCTTGTCTACGAACTGCACATTGAATGCCTTTGCGAAGTTCTGTCCGAGGAAGTGTGATGTTCCGCACTGAAGTGCCTTTCCATCCTGCATCAGTCCCTCTATCGTATATGTGTCGAGTGCTCCGGCAAATCTTTCGTTTGGTGATTTCACACCCATTACAACCGGCAATGCCATATGGTTGTTGGCAAAGTCGTTGTATATCTGGAGCATAGTCCTTGTCTCTTTTTCAGCCTCCTCGCTTGTTGCAAATCCGCAGTGTCCTTCCTGCCAAAGGAACTCTGCTGTGCGCAGGAACAGGCGTGTGCGCATCTCCCAACGCATAACGTTTGCCCACTGGTTTATTCTCAGAGGCAGGTCGCGGTACGACTGTATCCAGTTCTTGAATGTGCCCCAAATGATGGTTTCTGATGTTGGGCGGATAATCATCTCCTCCTCGAGCTTTGCTGCCGGGTCTACTACTACACCGCTGCCGTCCTCGGCGTTCTTCAGGCGGTAGTGTGTTACTATGGCACACTCCTTTGCGAAGCCTTCAACGTGTTCAGCCTCACGGCACAGGAATGACTTGGGGATAAGAAGGGGGAAATATGCGTTCTGTATTCCCTGCTCCTTGAACATGTCGTCGAGGATGCGTTGCATCTTCTCCCAGATGGCGTAGCCATAGGGCTTTATTACCATACATCCTCTCACGGGCGACTGTTCTGCAAGGTCTGCCTTCAGTACCAGGTCGTTATACCACTGTGAGTAACTTTCACTCCGCTTTGTCAGTTCTTTTAATTCTGCCATATCTGTCAATTGTTGTTTACGTATTGGAATCCGATGCTTCGTCTTGTAGCAAGCCGCTCTCGCCGGAACTCATTATGCAAAATTACAAAATATCTTTGATAAAGCTACCTATAATACTGCTTTTGCTGTTTATTTTTATTTTTTTTCTTCATCAGAAATCAAATTATTAATATGTGTTGCAAAAAATAGGGTAAAATATTACTTTTGCAAAGTATTAGTACAGGTATTTACTTTTAAAACAAAGAGCTATGAAATGTAATTTTGTAAAATCAATGTGTGTTGTTCTTTGCTCGGTATTCCTTATCTCGAGCTGTGCAAGCTGGAACAATACAGCTAAGGGTACAGCTATTGGCACAGCTGCCGGTGCAGTGCTTGGTCTTGTGGTTGGTGAACTTGCAGGAAATAAGGCTGTGGGAACTGCTGTCGGTGCTGCAGTAGGTGCAGGAACAGGAGCTATCATAGGCAATAGAATGGACAAGGCGGCTGAGGCTGCTTCTCAGGTTGAGAATGCAACAGTGCAGACTGTGACTGATGCCAACAATCTTACAGCTGTTAAAGTGACATTTGACTCGGGTGTCCTTTTCGCTACAAACAAATATGATTTGAATGCATCGGCAAAGGCTAACCTTTCGGACTTTGCAAAGGTTCTGAAAGAGTACTACGATGCCGATGTTGCAATCTTTGGCCATACCGATTCTACCGGTAACGACGCTATCAATGACCCACTTTCTGTAAACCGTGCAAATGCAGTTGCCGATTACCTTATGTCACTTGGTGTTTCGGCCAACCAGATAAAGAGCGTTGAGGGATTCGGCTCAAAACAGCCTGTTGCCGACAATTCGACAAATGAGGGACGCAAGGCTAACCGCCGTGTAGAAATATACATGTATGCTAGCCAGGCGATGATAGATGCAGCCAACAGCGGAGAACTGAAATAAGAAACTGTCTGAAATTCTAGTATCTACACAAAAAAACGAGGAATTTCCTCGTTTTTTTGTGTATTATAGTGCTCTGAAGACCCTTATTCCGGTTTGACTTCTTCTGTTCTTCTGGTATTCGTGCAGTGTGCGGTTCTCTTTTACAATCCTCTTCTCCTGGCTCGACGCGTGCAGCAGATGTAACTGGCCGTTTTCCCAATAGGCAAATCCTACATGTGTGACATCGAGTCCCTCTATTGTTGTTACGAGTGCAATTATGTCCCCATCAATAATGTCAAGCACCTCTTTCCCTTTGTCGAGTATGTTTTTTGGAATGTACTTCTTTGATATACCTCTGTAGGGCTGCTCCATTTCTGCGATTTCTGTAATGGCTTTGCTGTTATTCCTGAGCAAAGGGTATCTGTCGGCATGTGTACTCATATAGTTTAACTCCATTCTGCCGCTCTCGGTGGGCGACAGGCTTGTAACCTCTTTCAGCATGCCTTCTTTGGCATTGTCGTCAATCCACCAGCTAATATAGTGCAGCCTGCTTGCATATCCGTTCCGAACCCCGTTCCTGTAGCGTATCCTTTCAATGTTGCTGCATACCGAGGCGAAGTCTTCTTTGCCCTCTTGTGCGGTGATGGCAATTGCCAGCACAAGTTCCACGAATGTAGTGCAGTCGAGCTTGCTGCAGCTTATGAACAACGGTTCTTCTTCTCCATTCTCAAGCGTTGATGCAACATATGTCTCGCCAACAAAATTGCCGGCAATCTCTATAATTCTTTCACCCTGCGTGGCGTACCTCTTCTGTATACTCTCCTTTAATATCTCTTCTATTCTTGCACTGTCGCCTTTTTCGTAGATTAGTTCTTGCGCCGCGGCAGTGAAGGATAATAGAGCTAGAACAAGTGCTGCTATTGCTTTCATATCCCTACCTTAAATATGCTGTTTGAATTTCTAATGACAGCTTCTTAATTAAATAATGTAAATATAGATAATTTTTCTCAGTAAATCAGTATCTTCGCCACGTTAACATTCTTTTATGTACCGAAATGCTTAGATGTATTTATACCTTGCTTCTGTTCTGTTCTTCGCTAGCCTGCTCTGCGCAGTTTGCAGCATCATTGACAGAAACGGTGCGTTCTCCCCAGATGGTGCTGAACAATGAATGGGGAGCACCGGTGGTGATGAGGCTTGGAAGTGACGACAAGGTGCTTTTTTCATTTGACGAAATGTCGCATACCTACCATAGGTATCTCTACCGGATAACGCATAGGAATGCCGACTGGACACCGTCGGACCTTCTTGAAATAGATTATCTCGAGGGGTTTAACGGCTTGCCTGTGGAGCAGTGGGAGAATTCGGTCAATACCACTTGTCTCTATACCCATTACGAACTTGAGATTCCGAACAGTAATGTTGCTCTTAAACTCTCCGGGAACTATCGTCTTGAAATAATTGATGACGAGGCATCGGGTGACGAACCGGTTGCATTCTTTGACTTTTCGGTTGTAGAACCTGTGGTTTCGGTGCGCGCCTCGGTAAGTGGCGATACCGACCGTTCGTTGAACGACGGTGAACAACAGCTCTCGTTCGTTGCCGACTATTCGCGCTGTCAAGTGTCGGACCCGGCGCGTGATTTGCGTCCCGTTGTCTACCAGAACCGTCGTCGCGACAATGCCGTTCTTGGTCTGAAGCCTGCATATATGCGTGTAAATGAGGTCGAGTATATTCATAATGACCGGCTGATATTTGATGCCGGCAATGAGTATAGACGTTTTGAACTAACCGACCCTAATTCTCCGGGAATGAATGTGGAAGAGGTCTTGTATCATGAATCGGAATATCACGCATTGCTGTACGTAGATAGAGAACGTCGTTCGCATTCGAACTATCGCGATGAGAATGGACGTTATTATGTGAACACGCTCGAAGGATACGGCTCGCCCATCGAGGCCGACTATGTGAATGTTCATTTTGTATTGTCTGCACCCTATCGTGCTGATGGAGACTATTATCTCCTGGGCGACTTCACCGGTGTGCCTTTCTCTCAGGCTTTCCGTCTTGACTATGATGCAGAAGAGGGGTACTATTTCTCATCCCAACTGCTTAAACTCGGTCTCTACAACTATATGTATGCGTGGTTGCCCGATGGAGCTGCCGGGTATTCGACTATGCCAGCCGAAGGCAATTTCTATGATACGGACAATGAATACCTGATATACATATATCACAGGGCTTTCGGTGAGAGATATGACAGGCTTGTAGGGTTCGGAGGAATAAATTATCGTTTGGAGAACAACTGAGAAACTGTTTAAACATTCTACAACGAAAGCAACCGATGTTCGCAAGGCTGGGGCATTAATTTAAAGCAACTTCAAGAAAGCACGCTCGCATTTATTGAAAAATTCCTTCTCAGAGCTTGTCTATGGCTTTCTGTACTATTGTCCATACACCCTTCTTTTCAAAATGTATTGCTTTGCCAATCTTCTTGAGGAATGTCAGGAAGCGACCCTGTTTCTCAATCTGTCTGTTTGCAAACCAATAGAAAAAGAATGTGACCAGGATGCTGATTCCGATTACAATGTACAGCTGTGCATCAATTGATGCTCCTAACTTGTATGATAGGAACCAGGAAACAACAACAAGGAAGTTTATTGACAGAATTGAAATGGTTGTTCCAATGTGCGAGAATCCTAATTCTATGAACAGGTGGTGCAGGTGTGTCTTGTCGGGGCTGAATGGCGATTTCTTGTTCAGGATTCGTGTGGCCATAACCCTCAGTGTGTCAAAGATAGGTATTGAAAGAACCGATAGGGTGAACGGTATGAGTCCCAGGCCTTCGGCCGCAAATTTTGAGCACTCCGACTCTACTTTCAGTATGCTTATTACAAACATCGACATCATCGTTCCTATGACAAGCGTACCGCCATCGCCAATGAACATTTTTGTCTTGTTGCCGAATACGTTGTGCAGAAAGAACGGGACAATAGCTCCGGCTGCCGATATTGCAATTGTTGTCATAATGGTGTTACCCGACATATGGAAGATTGTTGCAAACAGCACCGATGCCATGAAACAGAAACCCGAAGAGAGACCGTTTACACCGTCAATAAGGTTTATGGCATTAATTATTCCTACTGCCGCAAATACCGTAAGCGGGCACGATAGCCATAGAGGGATTTCGTTGATACCCCACAGCCCCCAGAAACAGTCTATTGAAGCTCTGTTGACATACATCATCCATCCTACTACAAGAATTTCTATCAGCAGCCTGACTGTGGGCGAGAGGTCGAGAATGTCGTCCATGGTGCCAATGTACAGCATAATCATCATTGCTGCGATGAGCATGAACACATTAGGCTGGCTGAACATGGTCTGTGAACTGCAAATGCCGATTACCAGTCCGAAGAAAACTGCCATTCCACCCAGAACAGGTATCGGATTACGCTGCAGCTTGCGGGCATCGGGGTTGTCGACAATGTTCTTCATTATTGCAATCTTCAGGATTTTTGGGTGAATCCATAGCGTTCCCAGGAATGCTAACAATGCCGGCAATATTATTTGAAGAGTATCGAGCATGGTGTCGTTTTTTTTGTGTTTATATGTGTACCTGTCATTTCGTATGACATTTACAAACAATTACAAATCATTAGTGTCCACTAAAAAATCGAAATAGTTCTTTGAAATGATTGATATTTAA